>NZ_VJZD01000173.1 GCF_009377175.1 Streptomyces adustus | reverse complement strand
CGCCCCCACCGCGATCGCCCGGCCTGCGCCGCCCGCCCCCGAGGATGCCGCGGGCGAGCTACCGCTCCCGGAGGGCGAGGAGGAGTCCAGCGGGGCGGACTTGCAGCCCGCGAGCAGCAGGCAGGACAGCGCCACGGTGGACACGGCGCGGAAGGTGGACGGCATGACAGCCCCTCAAGGTCAGACGACGACTGGCCAGATGCTGCCCTAAGTGGTCGTTGCCGTAGCCCGCGGGGTGGGGCGCACCGACGCACATCCGGCGGGCACCGCCCCAAGCTCACAGCCACGAACCCGGCCTCGCCACGGGACAACACCCCGTCAAGACGAGATCATCCACCGTGATTGTGTCCCCCTGCGCAGCCGGAGCGGAGATACGGCCGGGTCAGGCCGTCGGACCAGACAGCGAGCAGCACTGTCGCGCCCAGCAGCGTCTACGTCATCGGCACCGCTGACGCACCGCCCCCGTTCATCGCTGCCCATCGACCGGATCGCCGCCGACCGGCCCTTCTACTCGGGCAGACACAAGAAGCACGGCCTGAACGTCCAGGTCCTCGCCGACCCGGCCGGACGCCTGCTATGGGCTTCACCCGCCCTGGCCGGTGTCATCCACGACATCCGCGCCACCCGCAAACACGGCATCCTCGAAGCCCTTGCCTCCGCAGGCATCCCGTGCTGGGCGAACAAGGGCTACCAGGACGCCAGACCGGCTGTCCGCGTGCCGTTCCGAGGCCGATGGGAGAACCTGTCCGAAGGCCAGCAGGCCGTGAACCGCTCTCAGGCCAAGATCCGGGCCCTGGTCGAACCCGCCGTCGCCACCCTCAAGAACTGGCGGCTCCTGCGTAAGCTCCGATGCAGCACCACCCGCATCACCAGCCTCATCCAGGCCGTCCTCACCGTCCACCTCACCTGCTCAAAATGAGGTTGGAAAGGGCTCAGGAAGTCTGGTACCGAGAGGCTGTCCGATGATCCAGCGCAGTCATCGCCGACACGGGAGAGGGCCAGTTCCTGACCGGACCCGATGTGCTGGTAGCGGCCCGAACTTCTTAACCTGTCATCGCTAATACCAGGCGGTCGTGCCTTTGTCCATTCACGGCCGACCGGCCCGTGTCGAAGGCCATGATGGCCTCCATGCGAATCGGGGGCGCAGACATCGGCTCGTGTGGCGGGCCATCATGTTGCTCGGCGGCCTCACCGTCACGGCCTGCGGCGTGTGGCTGGTGTACGCGCTGACGCACGGCGGTCTGAACCCGGCCGACACCGCTGGCGTGATCATCCCGGTTTCCCCTCTTTCGCCGTGTTCGCACGAGTACGGTGTCGGTGCGGTCGCCGAGGGCGGCGGCAGGGGGAGGGGCTGTTGTGGGGCAGCAGTTGGCGCGGGTGCCGTTGGACGGTGGGGGCTCGATCCTTGTCGAGGCAGCGGACGGTGCGGCTGGGCCGGTAAAGGCGGGCCGGGTCGGGGACGCGATCCGTGATCTGCCAGTGGGGCTGAGCGCGGCTCTGGAGCCGGTCACCGATCTGGCCCGCACTGTGCTGAGCCGGTTGCGCGACGCGCGGCCGACGGAGCTGGAGGTCGAGTTCGGGATTGATCTTGCCACGGAGGCCGGAGTGATGATCACCAAGACGGCCGCCAACTGCCACCTGACGGTGAAGATGGTGTGGCGCAAGGACGACACCGACCCCGGGCCATCTCCTGCGACGAGCGACGCGACCTCGAACTGATCCGGTGGACGCCGAGCACGAGGCCTCCAAGGCCGATGTTCTGACTGCTGCTGTCGCCCAGGTGTGTGACGGAGACGGGGCGGTGGTGGGGACGGGCTTCCTGATCGCCGAGGATCTGCTGATCAGCTGCGCGCACGTCCTGGTGGACGGCGCGTACGGTCCCGGTGATGTGGTGTCGCTGGTCTTTCCGCGTGTGCCCGGCGCCCCGTCGGTGCGGGGGCGGGTGCTGAAGGACGGATGGCGCGACCCGGAGAAGCAGGACATCGCCCTGGTACGACTGGAGCACGTACCGACGGGCACCGCCCCATTGTCGCTGGGATCGACGGCGGGCTGCCGCGGGCACCGGATTCGCTCGCTTGGCTTCCCCGAGCAGGCTCCGCCGGGCGGCCACTTCGGGTTCGCCACGGCCGGAGCGGTGCTGCCGGGCGCCGACAGTGCCGGTGACCTGCTACAGCTGACGGGGGCCAACGATCTGACCACCGGGTTCAGCGGCGGGCCGATCCTCGACGAGACGACCGGCCTGGTGGCGGGCATGCTCACCGCGATCACGGTCCCCGACGGCTACGACCGGGGCCAGGGCATCGCCTACGCCACTCCGAGCGCGGTGCTGCGGGAGGCGTGGCCTGCGCTCGAAGTGGGCGACGTGTCACCGTATCGGGCGCTGGAGCCGTTCACGGCCGAGCACGCCCGTTGGTTCCGGGGCCGCGAGGAGGCGGTGCGCCGGGTGGTGGCGGGCCTGGCGGGCGGCCGGCGGGTGGTGCTGCTGCTTGGGCCCTCCGGGTCGGGGAAGTCCTCGCTGGTCCAGGCGGGGGTGCTGCCCGCATTGGCGGCCGGGCGGCTGCCGGGCAGCGACCGCTGGCGCCAGGTGGTCGCGCGGCCGGGTTCGGACCTGTCGGCTGCCCTCGAGCAGGCCGGCCTGCCCGGAGCCGGAACTGCGGGGGTCGAGGCGGCCGTGATCGGGCTGCTGGCCGCCGACCCGGCCCACGACCGCGTGGTGCTGGTCATCGACCAGTTCGAGGAACTCCTCGCAACCCCCGCCGAACCGCAGGCCCTTCAGGCGCTCGCCGACATCGCCGAGGCGATCCGGTGCGACGCCCCGCTCAACGTGGTCCTCGTCATGCGCGACGACTTCTACTCCCGGCTGTCCTCCCTGGCTCCCGAACTGCTGGAGGTCGCCCTGGAGGCGCGGGGCGTGCTCAACGTTCCCGCCACGCTCACTGCCGACGAACTGGATGCGATCGTCACCGGGCCCGCCAAAGACCTCCAGGTGGGCTTCGAACCCGGGCTGGCGCAGCGGATCGTCTCCGACGTCCTGGCCCTCGATCCCGACACGGCAGCGGACCTCGAGGCGCCGGTCACCGTGCTGCCCCTGCTGGAGGTCGCCCTCACCCGGTTGTGGGAAGGCCGCCTCGACCACGATGGCTACCTCACCCACGACGCCTACCGCCGCATCGGCGCCGTGACCGGCGCGCTGGCCAAGTGGTGCGACGACGCACTCCGCGAACTCGACCAGCGGCAGAAGGACATTGCACAGCGGATCCTGACGGCCCTGGTCCGCCCCGCCGACGAAGCCCTGCGCATCCCAGCGGCACGCCAGCAGCTCCCGCTCGACGAACTGCGCGACCTGGCCGTCGCTGACAGCACCCAGGTCGACCTGGGGTACGTCGACGAAGTACTGCTCGACCTGGCCCTCGCCGACGATACCCGAGCCGTCGACGAAGTCCTGGCTGTGCTCTGCCGGCACCGCATCGTCACCACCTACCGGGTGCGCGAGTCCAGGCAGCCGCGCAACGCGGAGGGGACCCCGATGGCCGAGCTGATCCACGACGCGCTCGTCCGAGACTGGGACGCCCTGCGCGGCTGGGTCAAGAAGGACGCCCGGTTCCACGCCTGGCGCCACCGCCTCCAGGACCAGTACGCCCGCTGGCAGGAACACCGCAATCCCCAGGACCTGCCCGCCGGAACCCTCCTCGCCGAGGGCATGGACTGGTCGACATCCCCCCGCCTGCCAGCCGACCTTAAAGCCTTCCTCAGCGCTGGCCACCGACGCCAGCAGACCGCGGTCCGGCGCAGCCGGCGCCTCAACACCGTCCTGACCGCTGCCCTCGCCCTCGCTCTGATCGCCTCCGGCGTGGCCTTCTGGCAACGGCAGACAGCGATCACCGCCCAGCAGGCCGCCCAGTCCCGGCAGCTCGCAGCCCAGTCCGCCTCTCTGAGCGGCACAAACTCCGACCTCGCCGCTCTCCTCGCGGTCGCCGCCTATCGCACCAGCCCCACTGCGGAAGCCGCTGCCAGCCTTAGCACCGCCGCGAACTTCCCACTACGCCAACGCATCCCTGACGGCGGCCTCATGTTCTCGGTGGCGTTCAGCCCCGACGGACATACCCTCGCCACCGCCAGCCACGACAACATCGTGCGCCTACGGGATGTGGCCACCGGCAGTACCAAGGTCCTTCGCAGAGGCCCCGCCTACGGCGCGGTGCTCTCGGTGGCGTTCAGCCCCGACGGACGCACCCTCGCCACCGCCAACGACAACATCGTGCGCCTGTGGGACGTGGCCACCGGCAAGGCCGGTACCACTTTCATCGGCCACACCAGCACGGTGCTCTCGGTGGCGTTCAGCCCTGACGGACACACCCTCGCCACCGCTGGCAGCGACGGCACCGCGCGGCTGTGGGACGTGGCCACCGGCAAGGAGATCGCTACCCTCACCGGCCACACCAGCGCGGTGACCTCGGTGGCGTTCAGCCCCGACGGACGCACTCTCGCCACCGCCAGCTACGACGGCACCGCGCGGCTGTGGGACGTGGCCACCGGCAAGGCCGTCACCACTTTCACCGGCCACACCAGCATGGTGCTCTCGGTGGCGTTCAGCCCCGACGGACGCACCCTCGCCACCGCCAGCTACGACCGCACCGTGCGCCTGTGGGACGCGGCCACCGGCAAGACCATCACTATCCTCACCAGTCACGACGGCCCGGTGACCTCGGTGGCGTTCAGCCCCGACGGACGCACCCTCGCCACCGCCAGCAACGACAACACCGTGCGCCTGTGGGACGCGGCCACCAGCAAGGAGATCGCTACCCTCACCGGCCACACCAGCGCGGTGACCTCGGTGGCGTTCAGCCCCGACGGACGCACCCTCGCCACCGCCAGCAACGACCGCACCGTGCGCCTGTGGGACATGGCCACCGGCAAGGCCGGTACCACCTTCAGCGGCCACGTCGAAGCCGTGACCTCGGTGGCCTTCAGCTCTGATCGGCGCACCCTCGCCACCGCGGGCAACGACAACACCGTGCGCCTGTGGGACGTAGGCACCGGCAGAGCCGTCACCACCCTCCATGCCACGACCTCGGTGGCGTTCAGCCCCGACGGACGCACCCTCGCCACCGCCAGCAACGACAACACCGTGCGCCTGTGGGACGCGGCCACCGGCAAGACCATCACTATCCTCACCAGTCACGACGGCCCGGTGACCTCGGTGGCGTTCAGCCCCGACGGACGCACCCTCGCCACCGCCAGCAACGACAACACCGTGCGCCTGTGGGACGCGGCCACCAGCAAGGAGATCGCTACCCTCACCGGCCACACCAGCGCGGTGACCTCGGTGGCGTTCAGCCCCGACGGACGCACCCTCGCCACCGCCAGCAACGACCGCACCGTGCGCCTGTGGGACATGGCCACCGGCAAGGCCGGTACCACCTTCAGCGGCCACGTCGAAGCCGTGACCTCGGTGGCCTTCAGCTCTGATCGGCGCACCCTCGCCACCGCGGGCAACGACAACACCGTGCGCCTGTGGGACGTAGGCACCGGCAGAGCCGTCACCACCCTCCATGCCACGACCTCGGTGGCGTTCAGCCCCGACGGACGCACCCTCGCCACCGCCAGCAACGACAACACCGTGCGCCTGTGGGACGCGGCCACCGGCAAGACCATCACTATCCTCACCAGTCACGACGGCCCGGTGACCTCGGTGGCGTTCAGCCCCGACGGACGCACCCTCGCCACCGCCAGCAACGACAACACTGTGCGCCTGTGGGACGCGGCCACCGGCAAGGCCGTCACCACTTTCACCGGCCACACCAGCGCGGTGAACTCGGTGGCGTTCAGCCCCGACGGACGCACCCTCGCCACCGCCAGCAACGACAACACCGCGCGACTGTGGGACGTGGCCACCGGCAAGGCCGTCACCACTTTCACCGGCCACACCAGCGCGGTGAACTCGGTGGCGTTCAGCCCCGACGGACGCACCCTCGCCACCGCCAGCTACGACGGCACCGCGCGCCTGTGGGACGCGGCCACCGGCAAGGCCGTCACCACTTTCACCGGCCACACCAGCGCGGTGAACTCGGTGGCGTTCAGCCCCGACGGACGCACCCTCGCCACCGCCAGCAGGGACCGCACCGCGCGACTGTGGGACGTGGCCACCGGCAAGGCCGTCACCACTTTCACCGGCCACACCAGCGCGGTGAACTCGGTGGCGTTCAGCCCCGACGGACGCACCCTCGCCACCGCCAGCAACGACAACACCGCACGGCTGTGGTCCTACACCGCGCCGACGGCCGCAATCAAGGCAATCTGCGAAGCCGTTGCCCGTGACCTCACCCCTGAAGAGAAATCGGCATATCTGCCCACGCAGTCCACGGAGACCATCTGTCCAGAGTGAAGTGCCGCCGCCCGCAGGATGACGCGAACCGTCGAACCGGGGTCACCTGCTCGCATGCAACCCGAGCCGCCGTCAGAGCCGATCTCCACAGCCGCTACTGCCTCCATCAACCCGCTCGACATCGACCAGCCCCAGGGCCATCGGCACCTCCGGCCCTCGCGTACATGCCGCAAGCGACCGTGAGCCTTTTCCAACCTCAGTTTGAGCAGGTGAGGTGGAGTAGGTGTCCCCGGCCACGCGCACACCCGTAGCACCGGGAAGAGAAAGAGCCGGCACCCGCACCCCTCGTGAAGAAATCCGCTCAGGCGGCGGAACCCTCAAAGCCTACGGGCTCCGACCGACATGCGGCCTCGGCCCGTACCATCGCCCCCGCGGTGATACCGCCGGACCACCCCAGCAACCTGCCCACTGCGACCCAGCACCAGCCGACCTGGACGCCCAAGGAGCATCACGCGCTGTCGCTGCCGCCCTGCGCATCGCGCTGGCCTTCAGGGCTAACTCGTGCTGGACACCCAACAGTTCCGCACCGCCGACCGGACGGGCCTCACCACCTCGGTACGGAGCTCACACATGTGACCAGTGCAAACTCTCAGCCGCTATAACAGTCGGCGCGAGAATGACCTGGACTTTCGTCACTGACGTCAGCAGCAGGTGAGCACTATTCATCAGTGCCAATCACCAGTTCACCAAGGCTGCGCCACTGACATTCAAATGACGATTCCTAACTGACACTCCCCTGCAGACCAGCACTGCGGCGACGAAATCGGGTCTATCAGGAATTAGGTGTGGTTCGTCTGTTTGGCTTACAGGTTCCCTCTTGGAGGGTTCGGCCTATACCTGATTGGCGGTAAGGCGTCCGTCGAATAGGACGTCGAACTCGTTGAGGGCTGCTTTCCAGCGGTTGTTCCAGCGCTGCCGTCCGCGTCCTGTTGGATCGAGGGCAAGTGTGGCGAGGTAGAGCCGCTTGAGGGCCGCGGTCTCGTTCGGGAAATGTCCGCAGGCTTGTGCCGCCCGCCGGTAGCGCGCGTTCAGGCTCTCGATGGCGTTCGTCGTGTAGACGACCTGCCGAATCGCGGGCGGCAGCGAGAGGAAGGGTACGAACTCATTCCAGGACCTTTCCCAGATCCCGCTGATCGAGGGATACCGGCTGTCCCACTTTTCTCCGAACTCGGTCAGCCGACGCCGTGCCTGGGCTTCGTCGACCGCGGTGTAGACCGGTTTGAGATCGCGGGCGATCTCGGCCGTATCCCGTCTCGACGCGTACCGCATGCTGTTGCGGATGAGATGAACAACGCATGTCTGTACGACGGTTTGGGGCCAGATCGCGCCAACGGCCTCGGGCAGTGCGGTCAAACCGTCACAGACGAGCATGAGGACGTCTTTCACACCGCGGTTGCGGATCTCTGTCAGGACGGTCTGCCAGTACTTGGCTCCTTCGCC
This sequence comes from Streptomyces adustus, assembly GCF_009377175.1. Taxonomy (GTDB): domain Bacteria; phylum Actinomycetota; class Actinomycetes; order Streptomycetales; family Streptomycetaceae; genus Streptomyces; species Streptomyces adustus. Next base: position 12,979 of record NZ_VJZD01000173.1, on the reverse strand, counting down.
GCCCTGCCCGGTCCACAGGCCGAGGATCTCCCGGTACCCGTCCGCGGTGACCGCAATCGCTACATATACCGGCCTGTTGGCGACCTGACCGTCCCGGATCCGCACATGGATGGCGTCGATGAACACCACCGGATAAACCGAATCGAGCGGACGAGTACGCCATTCCGCCATCGATTCCAGAGCCTTGTCCGTAATCGTGGAGACTGTTTCCTTCGACGTGGCCATCCCGTAGACCTCGGCGAGATGAGCCACGATCTCCCCGGACGTCAGTCCTTTCCCGGTGAGCGAAAGGACCATCTCGTCCAGGGCGCCGGTCCGCCTGGCGTATTTCGGCAGCAGCCCGGGACGGAAGGTCCCGAGCCTGTCACGCGGCACGTTCACCACCACCGGACCGACCTCGGTCATCACCTTCTTCGCCCGGTACCCGTTGCGCATGTTGCCGCCCGAACGCGATCCCCGGCCTCCGGCCCGCGCCGATTCCTCGGCCAGGTGCAGGTCCATCTCCGCCTCGAGCGCAGCCTGCATCAAATGCTGGGCGAGCTCCGGAAGAATTCCGCCCTCGCCCATCAGCCGCAGGCCGCCGGCAGCCGTCTTCTCCGCCGCAAGCGCGGCCAGCTCCTCCAGCAGTTCGACCGACAGACCGTTCTCCGACACCGGCATCGACTTCACACCAGAACCCTCAGCAGCCTCATCAGCCCTGGCAAGCGACACACCGTCGACCAGCCCGATCGTGTGACCCGTCGTCGTACCCATCAGATGACTCCTTCGTGGAAGGAACCCACCTAATTCATGACACTCCCACGAAATCTCTCCGTCGTTCGTGGCCAGGCGCATGTCACTCGGTTCGATGCGGGGCTTTCGCTGCTGTGGAGCGGGGCTCAGCCCTTGGTGCGCTCGGTGATCCAGCGGGCGGCGAGGAGGCCGGAGGCGGCGGTGAGGATGGCGGCGGCGATGACGGTGGCGTTCAGGCCGAGGGTGTCGGCGAGGATGCCCGCGAGGAGTGCTCCGGCGGCGTAGCCGATGTCGCGCCAGAAACGGTAGGCACCCAGGGCGTTGGTGCGCCAGGCGGGGTGTGCGTGGTCGGATACGGAGGCAATGAGGGCGGGATAGACCATGGCGGTGCCCAGGCCGAGAACTACGGCGGACAGGACGCCGGCTTGCAGAGGATGGCTAAGCAGGGCGAGGGCGAGGATGAAGCCTGTTGCTTGGACGAGCATGCCGGTGACGATGAGGGGTTTGCGGCCGATGCGATCGGCGAGGTGGCCGGCGGGGATCTGGCCGATGCCCCACAGGATGGGGTAGATGCCTTTGATGAGGCCGACGGCGGCGAGGCCGAGGCCGTGGTCGGTGAACAGCAGGGGGAAGACGCCCCAGGTGAGGCCGTCGTTGAGGTTGTTGACGAGTCCGGCCTGGCTGGCGCCGCGCAGTGAGCGGTCGCGCCAGGAGGTGCGGATGAAGGTGGCGGCCAGGCCGGTCTTCTCGCTGCTGGGTGGGGGCTTGGGGTGCTGGGCGAGTTCGAGGGCCATGTGGGCGGCGGTGTCCCGGACGGTGAGGGACAGGGCCAGGCCGGCGGTGACGAACACGACGCCGAGGAGTTCGGGGACGGGGCGCAGGCCGTAGCTGGTGGCGAGGTAGCCGGTGAGCAGTGCGGTCGCGCCGACGGCGGTGTAGCCGGCGGCCTCGTTGAGGCCGGTTGCCAGTCCGCGGCGGGCCGGTCCGACTAGGTCGATCTTCATGTTGACGGTCATCGACCAGGCCAGGCCCTGGTTGAGGCCGAGTAGGACGTTTGCGGCGATGATCCAGCTCCAGGACGGCGCCCAGGCGAGGATGAAGGGGACGGGCACGCCGAGCAGCCAGCCAGTGAGGAGGAGCTGCCGTCGGCGGAAGCGCGCGGTCAGGGCTCCGGCGGCGAGGTTGGTCAGGGCCTTGGTGAGACCGAAGGCGATGATGAACGAGAAGACCGCCAGATCGCTGGTCAGGCCGAAGATGTCGGTGCCGATGAGCGGCACGGTGGTGCGTTCAAGTCCCACGAGGCCGCCGACGGTGACGTTGACGACGACGAGGAGGGTGAACTGGAGCCGGTTCTCCCGCAGCCCGAGGCGCACGGCGGGCCTGCCGGGCCGCTGGGGCGTGGAGGTCTGCGTCATGGGTGGGCGTCCTTGCGGTGTGCGGGTGGCGGGCCTGGCCAGTACCGGTGCGGCGGGCGGGAAAGAACCGGCGGAGGGTTCAGAGGAGCGCGTCAGCGAGCATGAAGGCCACGACCGCGAGCAGGGCGTAGGCGAAGAGGCGCTGCAGCGTGTTGCCACTGAGCCGTTGTGCGTGGCGTTTGCCGTCCCAGGCGCCGAGGATCGCGGCGGCGGTGAAGGGCGCAATGACGGACCAGTCCAGATGTATTCCGGTGCCGGCCCGGGCGCCGAGCGCGGCAATCGAGTTGATGGTGATGACCAGCAGGCTGGTGCCGATGGCCCGGCGCATGGGGAGGTTCAGCACGCGTGCCAGGGCCGGCACAGCGAGGAAACCGCCGCCCACGCCCAGCAGCCCGGTCACGGCGCCGAGTCCGGCACCGGCGGCGCCTGCCTTGAAGGGGCGCACCTCGCCTGCGGCCGGGGCGGGTACGGGGCGCAGCATGCGCAGTGCGGCCAGTCCTGCGACGGCGGCGAAGGCGATGGTCAGCCCCGCCTGCGGCAGATTGCCGGCGGCCGTGCTGGCGAGCATGGCCGGGACGATGCCCGCCGCCGCGAAGAGCAGCCCGGTCCGCCAGACCACGTTGCCGTCGCGGGCGTGCCCGGTGAGCGCTGTGATGGACGTCAGGGTGACGATGATCAGACTGGCGGTGATCGCCTCCGCTGGCGGCATGCCGATCAGGTAGGTCAGGGCAGGGACGGCCAGGACGCTGCCGCCACCGCCGAGGCCGCCGAGTGCCAGGCCGACGACGGCTCCGGCGACGAGCGCGAGGATCAGGGCGGTCATGCCACCAGGCCCTCGTTGCCGCTGCCGTCGAGGACCGAGTACCCGGCCCCAGCCCACTGCTGCATGCCGCCCTTGACGTCCACCGCGTCCGCGCCGCGCGCACGGAGCAGCTCTACGGCCTGCTGTGAACGGTTTCCGCTGCGACATATCACCACCAGCGACCGCCCCTGGGCAGCCTGCGGCAGTGCGGCCCCCGCGACCAGAGCAGACAGCGGTGCGTGCATTGCGCCGGGCGCCCGCCCGGCGTCCCACTCGCCCCGCTCACGTACGTCCAGCAGGACGGCCGGGGCGTGGGCGCCCTGGGTGCGCCTATGGGCCTCCTTGACGGTGACACGTTTCTCGCCTTGGGAGAACAGGGACATCACAGGACCTCTCAAATGCAGTCGCGCAGGAAGTTCATGCAGGAATCAGGGCGGGCACCGATTGCCCGGCGGACGTGTGCGGCATCGGCCGACTGCCTACTCATCTGGTGACGACCGGCAGTCCGGCAGCGGTGGCGGAGCCGGAGCCTCGTCGACGGCGACCACGTCACGGCCGGCGGCGTCGAAGAGCGAGGCGGCGGCACTTCCCACCGGAGGGATCGCCGGCCAGGGTCAGTGCGCGATGCTCACGACCGGTTCCGGAGGGAGGCGATGACAGTTCGGATGTCGGTGCGCGGGCCGCGGTTGTAGGGCAGCTTGGAAAGCATCATGCCCATGGCGCAGGTGTTGCTGAGCGCGGCGAAGGTCAGCCCGGCGCCGATCGCGGTGCCGATCAGGTGCACGCCGGGGACGAAGAAGCCCACGACGCCGCTGACGAGCACGATCGAGCCGGCGATGAGACGGACCTGGCGTTCCAGCTCCCAGCGCTGCTCACCGCGGTTGACAGGGGCGCCGGAAGCCTCCCAGGCCATCATGCCGCCGTCGAGGACGCGCAGGTTGGGCAGGCCCGCCTCGGCGAGCGCCTCCTCGGCCTGCGTGGCGCGGGCGCCGGAGCGGCAGACCAGCACCACGTCCTCGTCCAGGTGCCGCCCCAGCTCCATGCGGTGCTCGCGCAGGGTGTCCAGCGGCACGTTGTAGGCACCAGGGATGTGACCGGTCTGGAACTCGCCGGGTGTCCGCACATCGAGCAGGCGGGGGCCGTCGCCGGTCTTGATCAGGTACTGAAGAGCGGCGGGGGTGAAGGCGGGGGTGCGGGAGGCGTCGGTGGTCATGAGAACTACTCCGTGGAGGGGAAACGAAACAGGGACGGGAAGGTGGAGAGCCGGCACGCCCGCGCGAGGGGCGCCAGGGCACGTGGAAGCCCCGTGCGGGACGTCGGCAGCTGAAGGAAGAGGGAGAGAGTGTCGCGTCAGGCGGCGGGCGTGTTGAGCAGGGCCCAGGCGGCCCAGCCGCCGAGTACGTCGGAGACGTCCTCGAAGCCCTGGTGGCGCAGCAGGCTTGCGGCGATCGACGAGCGGTGACCGCCCGCGCAGTGCAGGACCAGCGGCTTGTCGCGCGGGATCTCGTCGAGACGGCCGGGGAGCTCACCCAGCGCGATGTGCAGGGCACCCTCGATGAACCCGTTCTCCCCGCGCTCGCCGCAGTTGCGGACGTCGAGGACGACGGGCGGGTTCTCACCGTCCAGTTCGGCGCGCAGCTGTGCGGCGGTCAGACGGCTGGCCGGGGCGACCACGTCAGCCATCGCCTCCAGGGCTTCGTCGGGGGTGTCCAGGTACCCGGCGACGTGGTCGAAGCCGATCCGGGCGAGCCGCGTGACGATCTCCTCCTCACGCTCCTCCGGTGCCACGACCAGCAGCTCCGCGTCGAGCGGCAGCACGGTGCCGGCCTGTTCGGCGAACCGGCCGTCGGCGGGGACGTTGACCGCGCCGCGCAGGTGACCGGCGGCGAACTCCTGAGGGTCACGCGCGTCGACGACCACCGCGCCCGCGACACGCCGGGCCAGGAAATCCTCCGTGCTCAGCGCCTGCGGCGCACTCGCCGGGTCGAACAGCGCACGCTCCCGGCGGTTGAGGTCCGCGTCGTAGGCGAAGTACCCCGGAGCCGCAGACTGCCCGGCGGTGACGATCGCGACGAAGTCCTTCTCGCTCATCGGCGCGCACGCGTAGTTCGTCGCGCGCTGCTCGCCGATCGTCGACTGCCGCTCGGTGGACAGGTTCTTGCCGCAGGAGGATCCGGCGCCGTGCGCGGGGAACACGCGTACCTCGTCAGGCAGGCCCATCAGCTTGTGCTGCACGCTGCCGTGCAGCATCGCGCCCAGCTCGTCGGCGGTCACCCCCACTGAAGCCAGTAGATCGGGGCGGCCGACATCGCCGATGAACAGCGCGTCACCGGTCAGCACCCCGTACGGGACCGCGTCCTCGGCACGCTCGTACACCAGCACGCTGATCGACTCCGGCGTGTGGCCCGGGGTCTCCATGATCTTCAGCGTCACCTCACCGAGGCTGATGGTGTCGCCCTCGGCCAGCTTGCGGATCGCGTACTCGGTCTCGGCCCGCTGTCCGTAGCCGATCCACGCGCCGGTGCGGGAGGCCATCTCCAGGTGGCCGGCGACGAAGTCCGCGTGGAAGTGCGTGTTGATGACACCAACCACGGTGAAGCCGCGAGCCTCGGCATCGCTCAGGTACTCCGACACGTCCCGGCGCGGGTCCACGACCACGGCCTGCCCGGTGGACTCGTCGGCGATCATGTACGACGCCTGGGACAGGCACTCGAGGTAGTACTGCGAGAAGAACACGGAGACCTCCAGAACAAGACAGGGCTTATACCCCGGGGGGTATTAATCGGGGCGTGAGGCGGCCTGGCGCGGTGATGACGCACAGGGCGGGGGCGGAATGCAGCTCTCGGCCCACCGGGGCTCGACTCGGCGACAGCCGCGACCCCCGGACCGCAGTGGATACCCCATGGGGTATTACACATTCGACCGTACGTAGCCCTGCCTGCATTGTCAAATACCCTGGGGGGTATCAAGAGGCAGAGGGGGAACCGTCCGGCAAGCACAAACCAGGGGCGAGCGCCGACAGGCACCTTGAAGCCCGGCGACGCGACACGCGGCACCGGGCCATCGAAGGCCGCCCGCGGAATGAACCTCGCGGGAACCGCACCGGCGGGTTCCTGGACTCCCCCACGGGAGGGGCACGCTTCAGCGCCGCCGCCGCACAGACCCCGCGCGGCGCAAGCCGCCGGCCGACTGAAGTCCGGATTAATACCCCTCGGGGTATTGTTGCGGAGATTGAAGGAGGATGACGTGCAAGTAGACGAAGAATCGATGCGACCCGTCCTGAACCGGCTACGCCGGGCTCAGGGCCAGCTGGCCGCAGTGATCACAATGATCGAGGCGGGCCGCGACTGCAAGGACGTCGTGACACAGCTGGCCGCCGTCTCCCGCGCCTTGGACCGGGCCGGATTCAAGATCGTCGCCAGTGGGATGCGCCAATGCCTCGCAGGAGACCCTGACACCCCGCCCATGTCACAGGAGGAGCTGGAGAAGCTCTTCCTCGCCTTGGCGTAACCATCAGCGGGGCCACGCGACACGGCCGTCTCCCCTCAACACCGTGGGCGGTGGTCGCCTCGACGGCCAGGCTGGTGTTGCCGGTGTTCTTGAGGGTGTTGTGGATCCGGCCGTAGGCGGTACCGGCGTCCAGGGTGGCCGGGATGCCTCGGGCGGCACCGACGGTGATGCCGCCCTGCTGCGTGCTCAGCGTGGCGTGCCGCCTGCGGCCTCGGTGACAGTCAGGTCGCCCTTGAGGGTGCTGATCTCGCCGGGGCCGTTCAAACGGCCGACCGCGACGGTGGCGTCCAGTCCCGTGAGGCGGACGCCTGCCGCCTCGTCGAGCTCGACCGGTGCGTGCGCGCCGTCGAAGACGACGTGCCCGAGGCGTCCCACACCGTCCAGCTGGGCGGCGACCGACTCGGACGTCAACCGTGGAAGTGCCGGTACCTCTGCGGGCACCAACTGCCTTCAGGCGGTGTGGCGCTGAGGCTTGGTTTCGTCGGCGGTCGGGGCGGCAGCTTTGCCCGGCAGGAAGATCAGGGCGACGACCGCGCCGGCCAGGGCGACAGCCGCCGCGCCTGTGGCGGTGATGTGCATGGCGTGGATGAAGGCGTCGTGTGCGGGCTGTATCAGGGCTCGGCCGGCTGGTCCCAGCTTCTCGGCGACGGCGAGGGTCGCCTGTACGGATTCGCCTGCCGCGTGGCGGTCGGAGGCGGGCAGCACGTCCAAGTGGCCGTTGATGCCGTTGCGGTAGGTGGTGGACAGCAGTGACCCCAGTACGGCGATGCCCATGGCTCCGCCGACCTGCCGGAAGGTGTTGTTGACCGCGGACCCGGAGCCGGCCTTCTCGCGCGGCAGTGACGACATGATCATGACGGTGGCGGGGGGCATCACATGCGCCATGCCCGTGCCCATCAGGAAGAACAGCACTTCCAGCACCCAGATGGGGGTGTCCTGGCCGAGCAGCAGGAATCCGGCGAAGGCCACGGCGGTCAGGACGAGACCGCCGGCGCAGACGGCGCGGATGCCGAAGCGGGCGACGACCAGCCGGGCCCGCGGTGCGAAGAACATCTGGGAGACGGCCAGTGGCACCACCAGGAGGCCGGACTGCAGGACGGTGTAGCCGCGCACGCTCTGGTTGTAGAAGACGCTGAAGAAGGTGACGCCCATGAGGGCGAAGAAGACCAGGCCGATGGCGGCGACGGAGGCGGAGAAGCGCCGGTTGCGGAAGTAGGTGACGTCCAGGGCCGGGTGGTCGCTGTGGGCCTCGTACGCCACGAAGCCGGCCAGGACCGTGACACCGGCGAGGATCGTTGCCCAGGCTTCGGGCTTGGTGAAGTCGCCCAGCTGGCCGCCCTTGATGATGCCGTAGACCAGCAGTGCCAGACCGGCGATCGACAGGAGTACCCCGACGGGGTCGAGCCTGTTGGGCCGGGGGTCCTTGGAGTCGGGGACGATCGCTGCCATGGCTGTCATCGCGGCGGCCACGATCGGCACGTTGACCAGGAAGACCGAGCCCCACCAGAAGTGCTGGAGCAGGAGGCCGCCGGTGATGGGGCCGGCGGCGATGGCGAAGCCGACGACGCCGGTCCAGATGCCGATGGCCTTGGGCTGCTCCGCGGGCTCGAAGACGTTCATGATGATCGCGAGGGTGGCGGGCAGGATGAAGGCGCCGCCGAAGCCCATCACTGCGCGGAAGGCGATGAGCTGCCCGGAGGAGTCCGACACCGCGGAGAGTACGGATCCCGCACCGAACACCGCCATGCCGAAGAGCAGCACCTTCTTGCGGCCCAGGCGGTCACCGAGCAGGCCCGCGGTGAAAAGGAGCCCGGCGAAGACCAGCGTGTAGGAGTTGACCGCCCACTCCAGCTGGCTCTGGGTGGAGCCGAGTCCGACCGGTGCGGGCTGGGCGATCGTCCTGGTCGCCACGTTGAGGATCGAGTTGTCCAGCATCACCACCAGGAGGCTGCACGCGAGCACGGCCAGGATGGCCCAGCGCCGGCGGTGGACCACCTCGGAGACACGCCGCTGGACGGGCGCCGTGGAGGGTGCGGGCGCCTTAGGCGTGGAGGACTCGGCGGGGGCGGGCGGTGATGCCACGGGGGACTCCAAGGCTGTCGGTGGTTCGGTGATTGCCTGGCGCAGGGCGTCGGTGCCGGGTCGTGGCAGGAAGAGGCCCTGCCTGGGTTGCCGGGTCCCGGACACCCAAAATAGATGTTGATACAAATCTAAACAGAGGGCTAGGATAGATGGCAAGTGACATCCATTTGAGGAGAGTGATTCCATGGGCCGTGTGTCCCGGGCACAGGCGCAGGAGAACCGGCAGCGCGTCGTCGCCACCGCCTCCCGGATGTTCCGCGAGGAGGGCACCGCGGTCAGCGTCGCCGACCTGATGAAGGCGATCGGACTGACCCACGGCGGGTTCTACAAACAGTTCGCCTCGAAGGACGACCTGGTCGACGAGGCCATCGCCCACGCCTTCGCCGGGCAGGAGGCGCACTCCGCGGCGGCCGGCCCCGATGAAGCCCCCCAAGAGCACGAGGCCGCCCGGCAGAAAATGATCGAGGACTACCTCTCGCCCTGGCACCGCGACCACCCCGGCGACGGCTGCCCCGTCTCCGGATTCGCCGCCGACCTGGGGCGCGAACCCGGCCGGGCCGCCCGCTCCCGCGACCTCTACATCGACGGGATCCGCAACCGCGCAGCCCGCCTGGCCACCAGCGACGACGACGGCATGGCCCAGCTGTGCACCCTCGTCGGGGCCCTCGCCCTCGCCCGCGCCACCCGGGGCAACCCGATCTCCGAAGAACTGCTGCACGCCGCGCGCACGGCCCTCACCGGGGACACCACCGAAGGGTCCGCACCACAGGGCACCGGCTGACCGCGAGCCGGACGGGCCGGCCGGACAGCTCCGGATCCGGGGCGAACGCACGGCAGGAGGCGGCTGCCCGCGGATGCAGCGCGAGGGCCGGCTCACCAGGGTGGTGAGCCGGCCCTTGCGGTTCAGCCCAGGTAGAAGTCCTTGCGGGCGGCCACGAACTCCTCGATCGACTGGGCGGGAGCGCCCGTCACCCGCTGGACGCCGTCGGCAGTGCGGTGATAGCGGTCCTCCCGGTGCAGCCGGGCCATCGTGGCGACATGCTGGACAAGGTGCGGCGCCATCCCCATCTTCACAAGCTGGGCTTCCCACCTGTCCGCGGGCACATCCACATAGGAAACCGGGCGGCCCAGCGCCCGCGAGAACTCCGCGGCCAGTTCACTCATGTCGACCGAGCGGGGTCCGGTCAGCTCGTAGACCTGCCCGACGTGGGCAGCCGGGGCGCGCAGCACGGTGGCGACAGTGCGGGCGACGTCGCGCACTGCGACCGGCGAGGTACGCCCCGCGCCGAACGGCAGAGCGATCGTCCCGCTCTCCTGGATGGACCGCGCCGCCATCATCGTGAACAGCGGAGTATCCAAAAAGGCCGTCGGCCGGATGTGCACCACCGGCAGACCCGACCAGTCGAAGACCTGCTCGGCCAGCCAGTGCAGCCGCTGCTGATGCGACTCCCCGGTGCTGGTGGCGGTCATCTGCGACACCGTCATCTGCGACAGGTCGACCAACGCCTCCAGCTTCCCGTATTCCCTGGCGACAGAGGCCACCACGGCCGCCGCAAGCAGGTGGTCCGGCGACACAGCCATCGCGAAATACATCCGCGCCACACCCTGCAAGGCGGCCGCCACCGTCTCGGGCCGGGTCAGGTCACCGATGACGACCTCGGCGCCGGCCGCCCGCAGCTCGGCCGCCCGCTCGTCCTCGCGCCGGACCATGAACCGCACCGGCACGCCGTGGGCACGCAGATCCTCGAAGACCGCGCGGCCCACACCGCCGGAACCGGGAATGAGAACAAGATTGCTGGCGACCATCGGCCGGACTCCTTCGAGATGACGGAACAACGAGGTTCAGGTGCGGCCGGAGCGGCGGCAGAACCGCCGGCAGGACGGCCCCGCCGGCATCACCGCCGATCCCGCCGACGACGTCAGCGGCTCCGCGGACGGCCGGCTCCGGCCGTCCGCCTCCAGACGGCGGACGGCGGACGGCGGACGGCGGACGGCGGACGGCGGACGGCGGCGCAACGTCCCGACCCGCCAGGTGACCCCACCGACCCCAAATAGATGCTTCTAAAAATCTAAACGGAGGCCAAGATAGATGTCAAGCACCATCTATCTTGGAGGGGGGTTCCCTGAACCGCCCGAACCCAGGCGCGGGAGAACCGGCAGCGCGCCGCAGCCGCCACCCCTCGACGTCCCGCGAGAAGGGCACCACGGTCAGCGTCACCGGCCTGACGAAGGCCACCGGACCGGCGCAGCACGGTACCCGCGCCGGCGTTGCAGTACTGCGCCTCGCATCCCAGGCTCACTCCGCCGGCACCGATGATCGTCACGTCCGGTCGGGACGTCCGGTTCCTGGTCGTCTTCTCCACCAGGACATCGAGGCCGGCCGTCTGTCCGGTGCGGGCCAGGAAGTCCTTCACGGCCGGCCTTGTGCCTGTCGCTCTCCTGCGCTGCCATCTGGTGCACGGTCGGCAGATGGACGGCGCGCAAGCGCCGGACACCGTCAGGGCCACGGCGCTTCGGTACGCACATGCGCGGACTCTTGACCCCGCTCAGTTCAGCCTTGCAGAAGCCTTTCCTTGTCGAGCTCGACAATCCGCTGCAGTCCCGAATGCCATCCCCCGTTAGCCACAGATGTCCCCTACCCGACAGCAGTGCACAGAAGGCGTCCTTCACAGATAGTGCGCACCACTGACAATCAGAACAGGGCCAACAAGTACCGCACACCCGTATCGAACTGACGCAAGATCACATCGCTGACGCCGACCGCGCCCGGACCGTCCGCCACTGCGTCGGCGTCACCACGACTCGGCCTGCAGGAACAGTGTGACTGCCGTGGTGAAGAACCAGATGGAGAACACCAGACACGCAAGCCACAACCCCCACAAGACCCAGCGGACCTCTCGTCGCATACGCATGAGCGGATCATCCCCGCGGTCCCCGCCCTGTCGCAATCTGCCGTGGATGCCAGAGCCTTGTGATCCCCGGCTCTGCAGAGATCAGTCAAGAAGGCTCATACAGGCCGCCGTTCGGTCCTCGAGAAACGCTACGGGTCGTGGTCGGCGGCTGTGGTTGTTGCGCTCCACTGCCGTACCGCATCAGCAGTGGCCGAGGCAGCACGCAGCCCCCATGGCCTCCCCGGTGGACACGGTGGAGCGATTGCGGCCGCTCGCCGAAGTGCATCACGGCCATGGGCAAAACACCTGCTCGATTCGGTCCGGCCCCACGGCCTGCCGACGCAGATCCACTCACCGCCGCATCGAATCCCGGGGCCACGGCTGCGGCACCCGGCCGGTCACCCCGCCGCAGCCGAGACGCCGAGACCGAAGCGCAGGCGCCGGTCTGCCACCGAGGACTGCGGCAGACCGGCGGTGTTTCGAAGTGACTGCGAGAGTGCATGTCGAGCCAGGTCTGGCTACCCGCCCGCCAAACGTGCTGTCAGGTCCATGGCCTCCCGGGTGAGTTTGATGTGCAGGCCGGCGTCGTCCTGTGTGGCGACCTGGGTAAAGCCGCCCTCGCGCCACCAGAACACCGAGGGGCTCAGCGCGCCCGGTGACCGCTCGAAGCCCATGGCGGCGAACCGGGCCACCAGCGGCCGACGGGCTTCGCCTTCCCGCACCTGAGCGAGCAGGACGCGCGGTTCGCGGTCACCCAGGCGCGGTACGGGCTCGGCGGTCCGGCAGGACATTCCCTGCACCCGCGGCACACAAAGCTGCGTCACTGCGCCCGGCAGCCCCAGACCGGTCTGCGTGGGCAGCACAGGGCATGCGGCTGGTGGTGATCCTGGACGAGGACTGTCCGCTCTGGCTGAGGCTGGTCCACCAGCGTCCGCCGTTGCTGTTCCTGCGCGGTGCACCGGTTGAGGACGATCTGCGAATCGCGGTCGTCGGCACGCGTACCCCCGCCCGGAGGGCATCGCCCGTGCGCGCGTCGTCGCGGGCGGGCTCGCCGGGCGCGGTGTCACGGTGGTCGGCGGGCCGGCCGCCGGCGTCGATACCGCCGTGCGTGGCACGGCGCTCGCTGTCGGCGGCCGCACCGTCGCCGTCATCGGTACCGGTCTGCGGTGTTCCTGTCCGGCGCGGAGCGCCCGCCCGGTCCTCTGCCGGTTCTGGCCGGGCGCGCCGCCCTCGAAGGCGTCCGCCCCGGCCGGCCTGGCCCGTGCCGGACGGGCACAGCGGGCGAAACGGGGGCCGTGGCCGCGGATTCATGGCCGTGGCGAGCCGCGGCGTGATGCTCGGGTCCGGCGGCACTTCAGACCAGGATGTCCCGGAGCACCTCCTGCACCTGGGGCATGTGGTCGTTGAGGTAGAAGTGGCCGCCTGTGAAGGTGTGCAGGGTGAAGGCGGCCGTGGTGTGGCGGGACCAGGCCCTTGCCTCGTCCGGGGTGACCTGGGGGTCCGTGTCGCCGGTGAGGACCGTGAGGGGGGTGCTCAGGGGTGGGCGG
>NZ_VJZD01000172.1 GCF_009377175.1 Streptomyces adustus | reverse complement strand
CACCCGCCCCTGTCCCCGCGGCACCGAAGCCGTTCCGGCCCGCTCCGCGCCCGTGTCGCACGCGTCCCGGCCGGGACTCCCGAGAGGAACCGACCCATGAAGCTGCTCTCCCCGGCCCGGACGGCCGCGGCCCTGATCACCGCGGGACTGCTGCTGGCCACGGCGACCCCCGCCTGGGCCCATGTGCACGTGCACGCCGACCAGGCGGTGGCCCCGGGCGCGACCGACGTACGCATGACGTTCCACGTGCCCAACGAGAAGGCGTCCGCGCGGACCGTCGGCGTACGGATCGAGGCACCGGAGGGTGTGCGCGGGCTGCGTGCGGAGCAGGTGACGGGCTGGACCGCCGAGCCGGCCACCTCCGGTGCCGCGGGCCGGACCGTCGGCTGGTCCGGCGGGGCGATCACCGGCGAGAACGGAGTCGACTTCGTCGTCCACCTCGACCGCGTTCCCACCGGGGTGTCCGAGCTGGCCTTCGTGGCGCGGCAGCGGTACGACGACGGCGAGGTCGTCACCTGGGACCAGAAGGCGGTGGCGGGACAGCCCGAACCGGAGCACCCCGCGCCCGTGCTGAGCCTGGCCGGGGCGTCTGCCGCCGATGCGGCGGCGCATGTCCCGACGGGCCCGGACGCCGCGTGGAAGGCGGCCGTCGTCTGCGGCGTACTGCTGGTCCTGGCGGCCGTGGGGCTTCCGGTGGCGCGGTCCGCGGCACGGCGCCGTCGCGGCACCACGGCGAGCTGAGCCGCCCGCCGGCCTTCCGCCGTCACCGAGCGGGGCGGTCGCCCTCCTCGGGGTGCTTCAGGTGGGAGGCCAGCACGGCGGCCTGCACCCGGCGCTGGACACCGAGCTTGGCCAGCAGCCTGGAGATGTGGTTCTTGACCGTCTTCTCCGACAGATAGAGCCGCGTGCCGATCTCGCGGTTGGTCAGACCGTCCCCGATCAGGGCCAGGATGTCCCGCTCCCGGGGGGACAGACCGGCCAGCTCGGGTGCGACGGAGGGCGTCTCGGCGGGGTCGGCGCGCAGCGAACGCATCAGGCGGGCCGTGGTCGCCGGGTCCAGCATCGACTGGCCGGAGGCGACCGTGCGGACGGCGGAGACCAGGTCGGAGCCCCTGATCTGCTTCAGGACATAACCCGAGGCCCCGGCCATGATGGCGTCGAGCAGCGCGTCCTCGTCGTCGAACGACGTCAGCATCAGACAGGCCAGCTCCGGCATCTGACTGCGCAGCTCCCGGCAGACCGTGATGCCGTCGCCGTCCGGGAGACGTATGTCGAGCACGGCGACGTCCGGGCGCAGTGCCGGGCCGCGTACCAGGGCATGCTCGACGGTGTCGGCGTCACCGACCACCGTGATGTCCGGTTCGGCGCCGAGCAGGTCGCTGATGCCACGTCGTACGACCTCGTGGTCGTCGAGCAGGAAGACACGGATCGGATTCTGCTCCGTGAAGGTGCGTGTCTCGGTCATGGCGACCCCCTGTTCCCTGTTCCCCGGTGACGGACGGACCGCGGTTGTCCGTGACGCCGATCATGCCCCGCCGGGTCCGGGCGCACCAGGGCCGACCGGCCCCACTCGACTCTGGGACACTACCCGACCGGCCCCTGGTCACGGCCCGGCGGCCCCTCCCGCCGGATCGACCGCACGGCCGGACGGCGGTCGGGGATCAGCCGTCGCGGCCCGCGCCGGTCGGCGGTCGGGGGTCAGTCGTCGCGGCCCGCGCCGGACGGGGCGTACAGGTCGAGCAGACAGGTCCGGGCCGAGCGCAGGCGGTGGGCGAGCACGTCCCCGACCCATGGCGTGACCGTGTTGCCCAGGGCCGGGTCGTTCTGACACATCAGACGTACGGCCGTCGCGTCGAACTCGTACGCCCGGACCGGCGTCGTAGCCACGGCGCCCAGGTGCCATACGTGCGGGCTGAACAGCCAGGACCAGCCGACGAGTTCGTTGTGCCGAAGCCTCTCGACGACGGCCGCGCGGCGGCCCGGCACCCGCATGTCGAGCTCGACCGTGCCGCTGCGGATGATCCAGAACCGGTCGGCCCGGCCGCCCTCCTCGAACAGACGGGTCCCCTCGGGGAAGGACACCTCGCGGGCGACCCGCATGAGCCGCTGCCGGTGTTCGGCCGGCAGCGCGCGCAGCATGGTGGGCGTGGGGGTGGTGATCACGGCGTGCCTCCCCGGTGGGTGGTCTGGACTGCCACGGCCAGTGTGGGTCCGGGGCGCCATGGCGGGCCATGGGCCGATCGGCCCGTCGGGCCGGGCCACCCGGCTCACCGTGGGCGCCCTGCCGGGACCTCGCCGGGCAGCAGGACGCCGTCGGCCGGGCGCGGGCCCCGACGGTCCCTGGAAACAGGGCCGTTCAGCCCCACCCCGATGGACCTTCGGCATCCGGCGGCAGCCCCTCCAGGGGCCCAGAGTCGGGGGTGTCAGACAGCGAACGGACCCTCCCGCTCCGCCCCGAAGGGAACACGACCATGGCCGTGCACGAGCATCCTCACCGGAGCCCGGGTTTCCACCTGCTGCCCTTCCGCAGGAACCGGACCGCCGCCGCCGAGACCGCCGTGCCGGCCCGCATCGGCACGCCCACCGCCCAGGCCTACGCCTTCGCCGCCCTGCGTCTGCTCACCGGGTTCGTCTTCCTGTGGGCCTTCCTCGACAAGACCTTCGGCCTCGGCTACGCCACCCCTTCAGGCCGGAGCTGGCTCGACGGCGGCTCGCCCACCCAGGGCTTCCTCGGCTCGGTGGCCGCCGGGCCGCTGCGGTCCACTTTCCACGCCTGGGCCGGGGCCGCCTGGGCCGACTGGCTGTTCATGCTCGGACTGCTGGGCATCGGCGTCGCGCTCGTCGCCGGTGTGGCGCTGCGCCCCGCGGCCGCCGCGGGCACACTGATGATGGCCCTGATGTGGATGGCCGAGTGGCCGCCGGCCAAGCACCTCGCGGACGGCTCGGCGAGCATGTCGACGAACCCCTTCGTCGACTACCACGTCGTCTACGCCGTCGCCCTGATCGTCCT
This sequence comes from Streptomyces adustus, assembly GCF_009377175.1. Lineage (GTDB taxonomy): Bacteria > Actinomycetota > Actinomycetes > Streptomycetales > Streptomycetaceae > Streptomyces > Streptomyces adustus. The sequence continues at coordinate 17,912 of NZ_VJZD01000172.1, read as the reverse complement.
GGCCGCCGCATCGGCCGGTGACGTCCTCGGACTGGGCCGGATCTGGGCCGCTCTGCCGCTCGTCCGCCGCAGCCGCTGGCTGCGGTGACCCGCACGACACGCGGCGGGGCCGCCGTCCCGAGGACGAATCCCGGAGTCGGCAGGCGAGCCCCGCCATCGCACCAAGAAGCCTGCGATGCGCAGTCGAATCCCGCAGTCGGATGACGAACAGACGATTCGTGGATCGGGAACCCCGATCCGAGAGGTGGAGATCATGACCCGTCCCGTCACCGTCGGTCTCGACGGTTCACCCGAGAGCCGCGCGGCCGCCGAGTGGGCGGCCGGCGAGGCCCGGCTGCTCGGCCTGCCGCTGAAGCTCGTGCAGGTCTGGGAGCCGGTACCGGACCCCATGGCGCAGGCGCCGCTGCTCGGCACCGAGGTCCACCAGCACTGGACCGAGCGGATCCTGCGTGAGGTGGCCGAAGGCGTCCGGGAGCGCCACCCCGGGCTCGACGTGAGCACCGAGCAGCTGTCGGGCCGGCCCGCCGACGTCCTGGCCGGCGCGGCGGAGGACGCCGAACTGCTGGTTCTCGGCTCCCGCGGACTGAGCGGCGTCGGCGGGTTCGTGGTCGGCTCCGTCGGCCTGTCCGTCGTGGCCCACGCCGGGCGGCCGGTCGTCCTGGTCCGCGCCGGAGCGCAGGCCGCCGACCCGCACGGGACGGACCAGGCCGCCGCGCAGTCCACCGCGACACCGTCGCGGCCCGTCGTCCTCGGCCTCGACACCGACGGCCCGGACGACCGGCTCATCGAGTTCGCCTTCGTCGCGGCCGCCCGGCGGGGTGCGGCCCTGCGGGTCGTGCACGGCTGGAACCCGCCGCCGTACTACGCCTACGGTCTCGCGGTGGACATCGAGCTCCAGGCCGATCTGGCGCGGAGCGCGAGTGCCCGGCTGACGGAGATCCTGGGCCCGTGGCGCACGAAGTTCCCGGAGGTCGAGGTCACCGAGGAGTCCCGGTACGGCTCCCCCGGCAGCCACCTCGTCGAGGCCTCGCGCGAAGCCTGCCTGGTGGTCGTCGGCCGACGGGTCCGCCGCAGCCCGGTCGGTGCTCGCATCGGCTCGGTCACCCATGCCGTCCTGCACCACTCCGCCGCCCCCGTCGTCGTCGTACCCCACGACTGACCCGCCGCCGAGGGAGCAGAGACCATGCGTGACCGGAACGGGACGGCGAGAGCGATGGACCAGCCGGTCGTGGCCGGCGTCGACGGCTCCGCACCCAGTCTGCGGGCCGTCGACCGCGCGGCCGACGAGGCCGCACTGCGCGGTCTGCCGCTGCGCCTGGTGTACGCCTCGCTGTGGGAGCGGTACGAGGGCTCCGGCCTCGCCGGGGACCCGGACCGGCCGTCCGAGGAGGTGCGGGCCGAGGACATCGTGGCCCATGCCGCCCGGCGCGCCCACGAGCGCCGACCCGACGTGCGGGTCACCACCGAGGTGCTGCCCGAGGAGCCCGAGTACGCGCTGGTGCGGGAGAGCCGGCGTGCCTCCGTGCTGGTGCTGGGCAGCCGCGGTCGCGGCGCTCGGGCCGCGGCCCTGCTCGGTTCGGTGAGCCTGACCGTGGCCGGGCACACGCACTGTCCGCTGATCGTCGTGCGCGGCGACCACGACGAGCCGGCCCGGTCCGGCGCTCGCGGCCGTGTCGTCGTGGGTGTCGGCGAGCAGGCCGCGGGCTCGGCGGCGGTGCGCTTCGCCGTCGAGGAGGCACGGCGACGAGGGGTGCCGGTGGAAGCCGTACGCGCCTGGGAGTGTCCCGAGCACCGGAGCATCGGTCATCCGCTGCTCGCCGGAGAGCCGGCCCGGCTGCACCGGCAGCAGGCCGGGGAGACGCTCGTGGCGGCGCTGCGAGACCTCCCGGCCGACGCGGAGCTGCACGGCCGTACGGCCGAGGGGCACCCCCGAACCGTCCTCGTGGACGCCTCGCGCGACGCCGGTCTCCTGGTCGTCGGAGCCACGCCCCGGCACGGGCACCACGGGCTCCGGCTGGGCCGGGTGGCCCACGGTGTGCTGCACCACGCCGCCTGCCCGGTCGCCGTCGTGCCCGAGCTCGGGTGACCGCGGCCAGGACAGCGGGCAGGGAAGCACACGGCCTCGGCCCCCGGAGATCCGGGGGCCGAGGCCGCTGTGTGCCCGAGAGCTCCGGACGGAAGTGGGGTCCACTTCCGTCCGGAGCTCTCAGAACTCGCCCGGGCCGCCGTCCGCGGTGAGCAGGACACCGGTGATCAGGTCGGGCTGGATGCGGATCGCCTGGTCCATGGTCTGATCCACCCAGGGGCGCAGCAGCGTGTGATAGCGGGCCAGTTCACCGGGGTCGGTGACCAGGCGGGCGTAACCCGTCACCACCACGCTCCAGCCCAGGTGCGTGTCGGGGTCGATGGCGTCCGCCTCGTAGGCGACGACCACACCGGGGCCGTGGTTCTGCCGGGCGTAGGAGGTCAGGGCGGCGGCCTCATGGGTGCGGATGACGACGGCGCCGTCGTCCAGCACGTGGTTGACCGGGCGGACGGTCGGCAGCGCGTGCTGGGTGAAGACGATCCTCCCCAGGGACACGCTGCCCAGCAGGCGCAGCGCCTCGGCGCTGTCGAGTTCGACACGGCGGCGCGGTTCCGCGATGACGTGCCGGTGGCTGTCGTGAACCATGGCGGGCTTCCGTTGGTGTGTGCGGGATGGGACACGGGCGCGGTCGGCAAGGGGCCGGAGCGGGGCGGCACCGCGGGGGATCGGTGCCGCCCCTGGGTTCCACTGTCTCCCGGACCGCGACGCGTTCCTAGGGCCGATGGTCCCCGACGCAGGTCCGTACGGCTCACACCCGTCGGGGCGCGCCTGCGCGTCGGCGGCCCGCGCAGGTGCGACGAAGGTCGCATCACCCCTACCCGTACCGCCCCTTGCCTCGGGCCGGTAGCGTGACCCCCGACTGGAGCGGCCGGTGTCAGCCCGCCCGAGAAGTCGGAGGAGACGCAGGTGGGAAGCCCCGAGGAGCCCCAGGAGGCTCGTGTGCGGTTGCCGCAGCTCAGGCTGGACGAGCTGCTGGAGGAGTTGCAGGCCCGGCTGGACGCGGCCCGCGGCACCCGGGACCGGGTGCACAGCCTGCTGGAGGCGGTTCTCTCGGTCGGTCGGGAACTGGACCTGGAGCAGGCGTTGCACAGCATCGTGGAGGCGGCGGCCGTCCTGGTCGACGCCGAGTACGCGGCGCTGGGCGTGATCGGGCCGGACGGCACACGGCTGTCGGCCTTCCACACCGTGGGGGTCAGCCAGGAGCAGATCAGCCGGATCGGCCCCTTCCCGCAGGGGCACGGCATCCTCGGAGAGCTGATCCACCACCCCGAGCCGCTGCGCCTCGCGAAGATCTCCGAGCACCGGGCCTCGTACGGCTTCCCGCCCCACCACCCGCCGATGAACACCTTCCTGGGCGTGCCCATCCGGGTGCGCGACCAGGTCTTCGGAAACCTGTACCTCACCGAGAAGCGCGGCGGGGCGCAGTTCGACGAGGAGGACGAGTCGGTCCTGGCGACCCTGGCCGTGGCCGCCGGTGTCGCGATCGACAACGCCCGCCTGTACGAGGAGACCCGGCTGCGGGAGCGCTGGCTGCGGGCGAACGCGGAGATCACCCACAGCCTGATGTCCGGCGGCGGACGCACCGACGTGCTCGCCCTGATCGCCGAACGGGCCGGAGAGATCACCGGATCGGCGCTGGCCGCGGTCGCGCTGCCGATGGAGGAGACCGGGTCGCTGGCCGTGGAGATCGCCGTCGGACTGGACGCGGAGGTGCACCAGGGACTCGTGCTGCCCGTCGGGACGACCCTGATGGGGCTGGCGTTCTCCACCGCGGCACCGGTCGTCAGCACGGACGTCGCCCACGACGAACGGGTCCCGCCGGGGCCGCAGCGCTTCGAGGGACTGGGCACCGCCGTGGCCGTGCCCATCGGCACCGTCGAGGGCGGTGTCCGGGGCGTGCTCCTGCTGGCGCGGGAGAGCGGCAGGCAGCCGTTCTCGGCGACGGAGACCGAGACCCTGCTGGCCTTCGCCGCGCAGGCCGCCGTCGCGATGGAGCTGGCGCAGCGGCGGCAGGACGCCGAGGAGGTCGCGGTGCTCAAGGACCGCGACCGCATCGCCCGCGACCTGCACGACCTGGCGATCCAGCGGCTGTTCGCCACGGGCATGACGTTGCAGAGCGCGGGACGGTTCATCGAGCACCCGGAGGCCTCGGAACGCGTCGCACGGGCGGTGGACGACCTGGACGAGACCATCAAGATCATCAGGTCGACGATCTTCGGGCTGCGCGCGCGTGAGGGCGTCGAGGGGGCGGGTCTGCGGGCGCGCTCGGTGCGGATCGTGGGCGAGGCCACGCCGGTGCTGGGCTTCGCGCCCAGTATGCGGATGGAGGGGCTGGTGGACACCGACGTGCCGCGCGAGATCGCCGACCACGTGGTGGCCGTGCTCTCCGAGGCGCTCACCAACATAGCCCGGCACGCCGGCGCCGGGCGCGCGGACATCGTCCTCGCGGCGGGCTCCGGCCGGCTGTGCCTCACGGTCACGGACAACGGCGTCGGCATCGCGCCCGACGGCCGCCGCAGCGGTCTGCGCAACATGGCCGAACGTGCCGAACAGCTCGGCGGCAAGATGGAGTTGAACACCCCCGCCGGCGGCGGCACGGCTCTGGTCTGGTGGGTCCCGATACCGGCCGAGTAGAGGCGCACCGGCCGGGGCGGGGACGCGTCCGCGTCGCGGCGACACCTTCAACGCCAGGGACCCGCACGGCACTTGGGTCGCACGGTCGCGCTGCCCCAGGGTCGGTGTTCCGCATCGCCGTCAGTCATCGCGATTGTGTATGAACGGCGCATACGGGAACCCGAGGGGTGGGCATCACTACGGAACGTCAGTTTTCCACGGGGTTGGGAAGTCAGCCCCAGAGCGGGGCTCCGGGCCGTCCGACGGTGCGGAGCCCTTGCTCTGCGTCCGCACCCTGTGTCCGCGTGACAAGTTCTGTGTCCGCGTGAAGTTCCCCGTGTCCGCGTGACGTCTGCGCGGCCGGCCCTGGTCGCGGGAACCACGGCCGGCCGCGCACACGCGCGGTGCGTCACCAGTAGTGGCGACGGCCGGCGACGGCGTGTCCCACCGCTCCGAGGATCCACAGGATCGCGCCGATGACGAGCAGGATGATCCCGATGGTCCACAGGATGGCGATCCCGGTGAGGAAGCCGATGACGAGCAGAATGACGCCCAGGATGATCATGGTCTCTCCCTAGGGAGCTGATGAGGGTTCGAGGGACTCGGTGATGTCGGTCGCCTCCTCACTGCGCGCGGAGCGGTCTCCGGTGGGCGGTTCTGCGGGCGGACCCCGGTGAATGCGGTAGGCCGGTGGCGGTGCCTCCGGACGCGATCTGTACGGGCACCGGGTACCCGCATTGCGGCGTCACGCAACAGAGGCGCGGCGGGCGGGCGGACGGCCGACCTCGTCGGACCGGGACACCGCCGGTCACCGCGTGCCGCGGCCCCCGGCGCACAGCGCGTGATCCACCAGGGCGCTGCCCGCGTTCTCCTGCTCCCGGATGTGCTCCGGGGTGTCGCCGCGGGCCTCGGACATGGAGACCACGACGCTTCTCCGGCCGTCGTCGGTGACGCCGTTGAGGGTGATGTACCCGCCGTCGCCGCCCTCGTGGCTCCAGTAGGTTCCGCCGCAGCTCAGCGGTCGCTCGACCAGGCCGAGTCCGTACCGGCCGCCGGGCCACAGCCGTTGGACCTCCGCGCTCACCGGGACGGTCCGCTTCATCTCCGCGAGCTGCCGCGGCGGCAGCAGACGGCCCGCGAGCAGCGCGCGCAGGAGGACGTTCTCGTCCCGTGTGGTCGTGACGAACGACAGGATCGTGTGGTCCACCGGCGTCTGGTCGGTGACGTCCACCCGGGAACCGGGGCCGAAGAACTCGTAGGCCCGGGCGTGCGGCCGGGGCAGCGTGGGTGAGGTGCCCAGCCATCGGGTCCGGTCGAGGCCGAGGGGGCGCAGGACGCGGTCCTCGATCTCCGTGTGGGCGGGTCGGCCCGTGGCCTTCTGGATGATCAGGCCCAGTACGACGTAGCCGGTGTTGGAGTACCCCCAGCCCTTGCCGGGCGGGAAGTCGGGCGTGTGGGCCATGGCGCGGGCCACCAGCTCTTCGGGGCTGTGGACGTCGTGGCGCTGCCGGTAGTACTCGTCCGGCGTGGTGTACCCGGGCAGGTCGTCGTGGATGCCGCTGGTGTGCCCGAGCAGTTGGCGTACGGTGATCCGCCTGCCGTCGTTGCCGTTGCCCCGGATCAGCCCGGGCAGCCAGTGCTCGACCTTGTCGTCCAGGGAGAGCCTGCCCTCGGCCTCCAGCTGGAGGACCACGGTGGCCACCAGCGTCTTGGCCGTGCTGGCCATGCGGAAGTAGCCGTCGGAGGGGACCGGGCGGCCGGTGTCCAGGTCGGCGGTGCCGCTGGTGGCGGTCGACTGCCGGCCGTCGGGTGCGATCACGCGGGCCTGCACACCGCTGACCCCGAGGGCGTGGATCGCCCGGGTGTCGTGGCGTAACCGTTCCAGCGGGGTGGGACCGGCGGGCCGGGCGACGGCGGTGGTCGTCTGGGCGGCGAGCAGCGTGGCGACGCCGAGCGCCGTCAGGCAGAGGTGCTTTCGCAGGGTTGAAGGCATGGCCGAACGCTAGTTTCGCCCTCCGACGGGGGCGATCCGGCGCACCCCCGGGCCGGAATGGGGATATCCCCCGGAGCTCTAAGGGTGCTCGCAGAGCTGGAGGACGCCCGCGAGGGAGAAGCTCAGGGCGCCGGTGAGGGTTCCCCAGTTGGCGATCCCGGCGTTCACCAGGCCGCCACTGGCAGGGCGGGTGAAGGCGGCGATCGCCGAGAGCATGAACAGGACGGAGCCGAGCTGGTTCACCGCGACGATCCACCAGCCGAGGCTGCGCCGGCGCAGGCAGAACCTGCCGTGGCAGATCTCGACGAAGCCCAGATGCCCGGAGATCAGGAACAGTACGCAGCCGATCACGTCGGGCGCCCAGACCAGCCGGTTGACCTGTTGGACGCTCAGCCCCCGCAGGAAGGAGTCCAGCAGGGAGACGGCGAAGACCAGGGTGCCCGCGAACAGGACGAAGGCGCACAGCCAGTCCACCCGCATCGGCTCGTAGCTCCACCAACGCCAGCGTGGGGTGATCAGCCGTCCCTCGCCGCCGCCGGTGTGACGGGGCGCGTTGATCACCTGAAGCAGCGAGACGTATCCGCCGGTGTTGAAGAACAGGCCGCCCACGAAGTAGATCGACGCGCACAGGGTGGCGTCGCCGGAGCCGAACTGGGCGACGGCGGCCCCGGCCGCGAACAGCGCCCCGCCGACGACGAAGGCGAGCGCCGAGACGAGGTTGAGCCGACGCAGCCTGCCGATGCCGACGTCGTCCGCACGGGTGTGCCGTCCGGCCCCCGCGCCGGGCGGCCGCACGGCGAGCGTGCCGCGCCGCCGGGCGATCCGTGACTCCCACACCGTGGTCGAGCCACCGGGAACGTGCCAGGTGAGCCTGGTGGTGAAAGGTCCCGCGCCCTCGGCGCACCGCTCCGGTTGCCGCACGGGCCGAGCGTAGACGGCGGACCCTGACCGGAAAGCGTACGAAACGCCCCTCACCCGCCGGGCCGGGTGCCTCAGGCGCCGGGCCGGACCGTCTCCTCGGCGCCGTCCCCCTCGGCACCGCGCCTGACCGCCCCCACGGCCCGCTCCGCGTCGGGGTGCAGCCGCCGCTCGCGCAGGTCCGCGACCGCCAGCAGCAGCGCGATCAGGCTGAAACCGACGGCGGTGAGCAGCCCGAGTTGGATGGCCGTGACGGAGTGCCCGTGGGCGGCCGCGTGCGCGAAGTACACCGCGCCCACCACGGCGATCCCAGCCGCCGAGCCGATGCGCTGCCCCGTCTGCAACACCCCGCCGGCCGCACCGGCGCGTTGCACGGGGACGCGGGTGAGGGTGAGCGTCGTATTGGGGGAGACCGTCAGCCCGGAGCCGATACCGCCGACGACCATGGGCACGGCCGTGGCCCACCCGACGCTCTCCAGAGGCACCAGCTGCACCGCCACGATCACCCCGAGCAGCCCCACCGCCACCCCGGTCAGGCCGATGACGACCAGCTTGCGTCCGTGGCGGGTCACCAGCCGGCCCCCGACGGCGGCACCGACCGCGGAGGCGGCCGCGAACGGCAGCACCGAGACACCGGCCGCCAACGCGCTGTATCCGACCGTGTTCTGGAGGAACAGGGAGTAGACGAAGAACACCGTGGTGAAGCCCGCGAAGTAGGTCAGACTGATCAGAGACCCGAAGGTGAAGGAGCGCAGGGAGAACAGCTCCAGATCGACCAGTGGCGCCCGCCCGAGCCGTCCCTGCCGTCGCTCCCACGCCCAGAACGAGGCCAGCAGCAGCGCGCCCACCGGCAGCAGCGCCCACTTCAGCCGTCCGGTCCACTGCTGCTCCTGCACCAGCGGCAGCATCAGCGCGAGCACGGCGGAGCCGAGGAGCAGCACGCCGAACAGGTCGAACTCCTCCCGCTTGCCGGTCGACGCCGGGAACCGGGGCAGCAGCCGCAGTCCCGCGCCGAACGCGGCCACCCCGATGGGCAGGTTGACGAAGAACACCCAGCGCCAGCCGTCGTCGGTGCCGACGGCGTCGATCAGCAGGCCGCCCGCCAGCGGGCCCGCCGCCGTGGAGATCCCGATGACGCTGCCGAGCAGACCGAAGGCCTTGGCCCGCTCGGCGCCCTGGAACATCTGCTGGATCAGCCCCGAGGTCTGCGGGGCGACCATGCCGGCCGCCGCGCCCTGGATCAGCCGGAACACCACCAGCCAGGAGGCGCTGGGAGCGAGCCCGCAGGCCGCCGAGGCCAGCGTGAACACGGCCAGCCCCGCCAGGAACGCCCGGCGCCGCCCGTGCATGTCGCCCAGCCGGCCCGCGGGCACCAGGACCAGCCCGAAGGCCAGCGCGTACCCGGAGACCACCCAGGACTGGGCGGCCTCCGAGGCGGCGAGTCCGTGTTCCATCGAGGGCAGCGCCACGTTCACGATCGAGGTGTCGAGCAGCGAGATGAAGCCCGCCGTCAGACAGACCGCGAGCGCCTTCCACCGTCGATTGTCGGGGGCGGGCCGGGTCTGGACTGTGGTCATGGGGTCACGCTAAGCAGCAACCCCGGCCAACCGGTGGAAGGAGCCCTTCCGCGCGCGTCGTAGGCCGCCGGGCCCGTGCCCCGGTTCCCGGGTAGAGCTCGGGGAACCGGGGCACGGGCCCGGGTGCGGGGCGCGGCGGTGCGGGGCGCCGGTGCCGGTGTCGGACGTCAGGCCGCGGGCAGGCCCCATTTCTGTGCCGCGGTGCCGTTGCAGGTGTAGATCTGGAGCCGGGTGCCTTCCGTGGTGGAGGAGTTCGGGTCGTCCAGGCACAGACCCGAATTCGTGTTCTTCAGGGAGCCGTCGGATCCGACGGTCCACTTCTGGGCGCCGGTTCCGTTGCAGGTGTAGAGCTGTACGAGGGTGCCGTTCGTGGTTCCGCTGTTGGTGACGTCGAGACACTTGCCGAGGGTGCGCAGGGTGCCGTCGGTCGCGATGTTCCAGTCCTGGGCGTAGGTGCCGTTGCAGGTCCACAGCCGGATCGCGGTGGAGTCGGCGGTGCCGGAGTTCGCGTCGTCGATGCACTGGCTCGCGGTGACCCCGGAGGTGACGGGACCGACGCGGGGCTTGGCCGGGGCGGTCGTGTCACCGGGATAGGAAGGGGGCGCGGCGGACGCGGAGGCCGCCCAGGCGGTGTTCGGGGCGGTGCCGAGGGTGAAGGAGAGGGTGCCGCCCGAGGTGATCGCGGAGGTGGGGGCGTAGGCGTTGTTCCAGGCTGTCCCGTTGAACGTCGCGGACTGCACATAGGGCGCGTTGTCCGCGGCGCCGTTGCCGTTGATCGTCAGGGTCGCACCGGACGGCAGCGTGATCACGGCCTGGGAGAACACCGGCGAGCCGAGCGCGAGGTCGGCGGTGCCCGGGGTCATCGGGAACATGCCCAGCGCGGACCACACGTACCAGGCGCTCATGGCACCCAGGTCGTCGTTGCCGTCGGCCAGCCCGGCGGGGCTGTTCGACCAGATCTGCTGCTGGACGGAGCGCACGGTCGCCTGGGTCTTGTACGGGGCGCCGATGTAGTCGTACTCCCACGGCAGTTCGATGCTGGGCTCGTTGCCGACCCAGGCGTAGCCGTTGGCGCCGGTGTAGCTGCGCAGCACGGTGTCGAGGTAGTGGCTCATCGCGGTGTTGCCGCCCTTGGCGGTGGCGAGTCCGGCCACGTTGAAGGGCACCATGCCGGTGTAGATCCAGGAGTCCGCCTCGACCATGTCCGTGCCGCTGGTGGGGTCGAAGCCCGAGGTCCAGGACCCGTTGGCGTTGCGGGGCTGGACGAAGCCGGAGGCGGGGTTCAGCGTGTTGCGCCAGTCCTGCGCGCGATGGGCGTACTTCTGCCGGCTCGCGGTGTCGCCGAGGGCGCCGGCGAACGCGGAGAGCGCGAAGTCGGCGGTGTCGTACTCCAGGGTCGTGGCGACGGGGCCGTAGAAGTTGCAGCAGCCGTAGCTGCCGTCGTGGGGTTCGTATCCCGGGCTGTCGAGGTAGTTCAGGCCCGGTCGGTCGTTGTTGGCCGTGCTCGCCTGCTTCAGCAGACCGGCCAGCGCCGTGGCGGTGTCGAAGTCCCGGGCGCCGAAGGCGTAGTAGTCGGCGATGATCGCGGCCGCCGGGTCACCGACCATGACGTAGGACTCGCCGTTGTTCTCCGACCACTTGGGGAAGATCCCGGTCTGGGTGTAGTCGTCGGTCATCGACTGGGCGGTGTCCGAGGCGACCTGCGGGCTGACCAGCGCCTCCAGTTGGGCCTGGGAGCGGTAGATGTCCCACCCGGAGTAGTTGGCGTAGGCGGCGCGATGTCCGGCGGCCACGGTGTGCGTCTTGCCGTCGAACCCGTAGTACTGGCCGTTGGTGTCGCTGATGACGTTCGGGTGCAGCAGCGAGTGGTAGAGCGCGGTGTAGAAGATCTGCTGCTGGTCGTTGGTGCCGCCGGCGATCTGGATCTTGCCGAGTGCCGCGTCCCAGGCGGAGTGGGCGGCGCCGCGCACGCTGTCGAAGTTCCAGCCGGTGTTCTCGGCGGTGCGGTTGGCGACGGCGTTCGCGACGGACACGTAGGAGACGCCGACCTTGGCCTGGACGACCTGGTTCGCGCTGGTGTCGAACGTGACGTGCCCGTTGGACGCGGCCACCGCCTGCGCCTGCGCCTTGGCCTGCGCCTTGGCCTGCGCCGACGGCGCGAGTGCGCTGCCGCTGGAGGCGAACGGCCGGTCGAAGACCATGTCGAAGTAGACCGTGTAGGTGTTCCCGGCCCCACAGAACTTTCCGCTTGTGACCTGGCCGCTGACCTCGGTGCTTGAGACCACGTTGAACTGGGTCGAGGTGCCGCCGTTCTGGCTGCCGGTCAGTTTGAAGAGCAGGTTGGCCTGGGTGGTCGCGGGGAAAGTGAAGCGCGCCATGCCGCTGCGGGTGGTGGTGGTGAGTTCCGTGGTCACCTTGTTGTCGAGGGCGACCTTGTAGGACCCGGCCGAGGCGGACTCGTTGGCGTGGGAGAAGGACGCCGACGCGTTGTTGACGACGGCACCCACCGTGGGCAGCACGGGTATGTCACCGGCCGCACCGCACCCCGGCCCCGCGATGTGGGTGAGACTGAACCCGGTGATCGAGGAGTCCTTGTACTCGTATCCGCCGCCCGGGGGTCGCGACGAGGTGTCGGGACTCCACTGCACCATCCCGAACGGCACGTCCGCGCCCGGGAAGTCGTTGGCGTCGTTGGACGTGCCGATGAACGGGTTGACCAGGTCGGCCGGTGCCGTCACGAGTTCGGCCCGCTGCGGGGGCGCCGCCCAGGCGGCGGGGGCGGGCAGGACGGACCCGCCCAGGAGCGCGGCGGCGAAGGCGGCACCCATGGCCGCGCCGAGCCTGGGGCGACGTAAGGGGCGTCTGCTGTCGGCGGGCCGGCGGACACCGGCCGGAGTGGGGGACATCGCGATCTGCCTCCTGAGGAGATGCGGCGGGGGAGCAGGGTGACAACGTTGTCTGCCGAGCTGCCGTCTCTCGTACGGGAGGCAGGCGGGAGGCGGACCCCGGTCGCCTGGTCGCGACAACGTTGTCTGGTTGTGCCTGGAAGGCGTGCGACCTGAACGTCGGTGCAGGGGTTCGGATGTGTTGCCGCGCCGGAGGGCCGTTGCCCGACCCGCTCCGGAGCACTTCGGAAGGTAGCTACAGGTCGTGTGCACGTCAATAGAGTGGGTGCGGTTCCGTCCGTGACGCACCGGCCGCCGGTGTCGCGCCGGGAGCGGCTCTGTTGATTGCTGTGGGTTCATGGGTGGGAGGCCGAAGCAGGCTCGGGTGGCGATGGCTGGATCTGTTTGAATCAGCGCCGCGGCCGGCCCTCCGTCATCGATGGCGGTTGCCGCCGCTCCGGCGTGGTGAGCGCTTTCTGTTCGCGCCGCCGTCCTCCGGCATCTGCGTAACGTGAGGTCAGGGCCGTGGATGCCGAATCCAGTGTGCGGGTGTGGGTGCCCGTGGGGCCGAACGGTGAGGTGCGGTGGCGGGAGCGGGCCCGTATCGGCACCCAGCAAAGTACGTACCAACCGAAGCCACAAATATTGACGTCTTCAAACAGGCTGCGTAGGTTCCGAGCCGGTCGACGCGCGGCCCGTCCGTGCAGGCGTACGTCCGGTCAAGGCTCGTCCTCGGAGGAGATATGTCATGCCTATAACAAGATTCTCTTGGGCTGGGGCAGCGTTAAGCAGGGCTGCCGCCCCCGGTCGGCGAGCGGCGCGGGCGGTGGCGGTCGCGGTGTCGGCGCTCGGACTGGCCCTCGGCGCCCTGATCGGCTTCCCCGGCGCGTCGCAGGCGGCCGGCTCCCTTCCCTGCGACATCTACGGCGGCGCCGGCACGGCCTGCGTGGCCGCGCACAGCACGGTGCGCGCCCTGTACTCCGCGTACAACGGACCGCTCTACCAGGTCACCCGCGCCTCGGACGGCGCGAGGAGCGACGTCGGTCTGCTGGCGGCGGGCGGTTACGCGAACGCGGCACAGCAGGACACGTTCTGCGCGAACACGACCTGCCGCATCACGAAGATCTACGACCAGAGCCCGCGGCACAACGACCTCACACCGGGGCCCGCGGGCACCGCCGGGGGCGTCGACCGGGGCGCCGACGCGAGCGAGATCGCCGTGACCGCGGGCGGTCACAAGGCGTACGGCATCTGGATCTCGCCCGGCGTCGGGTACCGCTACACGGGAGTGGCGTCGGGCGTCGCCGTCAACGGTCAGCCCGAGGGCGCCTACATGGTGGCCAGCGGCACACACGTCGGCTCCGACTGCTGCTTCGACTACGGCAACGCCGAGAGCACCCCGGCCGACACCGGCAACGGCCACATGGACGCCGTCAGCATCGCGACCACGTGCTACTTCGCGCCGTGCACCGGTTCGGGACCGTGGGTCGAGGCCGACCTGGAGAACGGCATGTTCCAGGGCGACAACGGCTCCAACACCGCCAACCGCGGCAACAACAGCGCGTTCGTCACGGCCGTGCTGAAGAACGACGGACAGACGAAATACGCCCTCAAGGGCGGAAACTCCCAGTCGGGGGCCCTGACGACCTGGTGGGACGGAGGTCTGCCCACCCGCGGCGGCTACCGGCCGATGCAACAGGAGGGCGGCATCATCCTCGGCATCGGCGGGGACAACAGCAACCGCAACAGGGGCACCTTCTTCGAGGGCGTCATGGTCGCCGGCTACCCGACCGACGCCGCGGAGAACGCGGTCCAGGCGAACATCGTCTCCGTCGGATACTCCGGTCGGACGGACGTGCCCAACGGCCCGCAGGGAACGATCACCGGTCCCGGCGGCAAGTGCGTCGACGTCGCCGCCGACGACACCGGAACCAACGGTACGGCCGTCCAGCTGTGGGACTGCCAGACCTACGCCGAGGACCAGCACTGGACCCACCAGGCGGACGGCTCGCTGGCGACGATCGGACGGTGTCTGGACATCGTCGGCAACGGCACCGCGAACGGCGCCAAGGCCGAGTTGTGGGACTGCAACGGGGTGGGCGGCCAGAAGTGGGTGCAGCAGGCCGACGGCTCGCTGCTCAACCCGCAGTCGGGCCGCTGCCTCGACTCGCCCAGCGGGGCCACCGGGAACGGTACGGTGCTCCAGATCTGGGACTGCAACGGCTCCGCGGCCCAGAAGTTCGCCGTGAACGGCGGAGCCGCGGTCACCGGCCCGGGGAGCAAGTGCGTCGACGTCGCCGCCGACGACACCGGCGGCAACGGTACGGCCGTCCAGCTGTGGGACTGCCAGGCCTGGGCGGTGGACCAGCACTGGGCGCGCCGCACGGACACCTCGCTGGCCACGCTCGGGCGGTGCCTGGACATCAACGGCAACGGCACCGCGAACGGTACCGAGGTCGAGTTGTGGGACTGCAACGGGGTGGGCGGCCAGAAGTGGGTGCAGCAGGCCGACGGTTCGCTGCTCAACCCGCAGTCGGGCCGCTGCCTCGACTCGCCCGACGGCGCGACGGCGAACGGCACCCGCCTGCGGATCTGGGACTGCAACGGCTCCGCGGCCCAGAAGTTCACGCTGCACTGACCCGGCCGCGCGGCCGGTCCGGGCACCGGCCAGGTGCCCGGACGGCTCCCGCCCGGAGGAGACCGAACCGACAGGCGTGACGCAGGTCACTCGCCAGTCGGCCGGATCTTGGAATGGGTGGGTTTCCGCCACTGTTGGCTTGATGGGGGCTTAGGGCCTGTGGTGCGCATCAGTCCGATCCGATGCGCACCACAGGCCCTAGGCCTGTTCCGAGGGTGTGCTGCGCGACGAGGCTCAGTGCGACGGGTCACGGGAGCTGGAGACGATCCAGGCCTTTTTCCTGCCCCTCGTTCCTGGATCGCTGTCTTCGAAGGGTTTCTCTGCGCCATGCCACTTGCCTTGCTGGCCCTGGCTGTCGTCGCGTTCGGCATCGGAACGACCGAATTCGCCACGATGGGGCTGCTGCCCCAGATCGCCGACGGCATCGGTGTGTCCGTGCCCCACGCGGGCAACCTCGTGTCGGCCTACGCGCTCGGCGTGGTCGTCGGCGCCCCGGTACTGACGGGCATCTGCGCACGGGTTCCCCACAAGCGCTTGCTGCTCCTCCTGACCGGCCTGTTCGTGATCGGCAACGTCGCGTCCGCGTTCGCCCCGGGCTTCGGTCTCCTGTTCGCCGCCCGTTTCCTTGCCGGGCTGCCGCACGGGGCGCTGTTCGGCGTGGGCGCCGTCGTGGCCTCCCGGCTGGTCGCTCCCGAACGGGCCGCGCGCGCGGTGTCGAAGATGTTCCTCGGGCTCACCATCGCGAACATCGTCGGTGTCCCGGCCGGCACGGCCCTCGGGCAGGAGTTCGGCTGGCGGGCCGCCTACGCCGCGGTCGGCGTCATCGGCGTCATCGCGCTCGTCGCGCTGGCGCTGTTCGTCCCCGACCAGCCGCGCGGTGCGCAGTCCGGCATCCGGCACGAGCTGCGCGCCATGGGCAACAGGCAGGTGGTGATCGGCCTGGCCACCGCGGTCGTGGGCTTCGGCGGGTTCTTCGCCGTCTACAGCTACCTGGTGCCCATGCTGACCAACCTGACGGGCATATCCGACTCCTCCACCACCCTGGTCCTCGCGCTCTACGGCGTCGGGATGACCCTCGGCACGCTGGTCGCGGGCCCGCTCACGGACCGTGCCCTGCGCCCCACCCTGTACGCGGGGCTCGCGCTGCTCGCCGCGGCGCTGGTGACGTTCTACTTCACGGTCCACAGCACGGTGCCCGCCCTGCTGACGATCACCTTCATCGGCGCGATGGGCTCCCTGATCACCACGCCCGTCCAGATGCTGCTCATGGCCAAGGCGAAGGACGCCCCCACGATGGCGGCCGCGTCCAACCACTCCGCCTTCAACCTGGCCAACGCGGGCGGCGCCTGGCTGGGCGGCCTGGCCATCTCGGCGGGCTGGGGCTGGGGCTCGCCCAACCTGGTCGGCGCGGCGCTCGCGGTGGCGGGCCTGGGCCTGGCCGTAGTCGGCGGGCTCGTCGACCGTGGCGACTCCGGCTCCGTCGTGATCACCTCGTCCGGTGCGGAAGCCCCGGCGTCCGCCGGTCGGACCGCGGCGGCCCAGGGCCGCGACTGACCCGCTCACCGCCCCTCGACCTCGGCCCCCGGCAACCGTCGGGGGCCGAGGTGTATCCGGACCGCCGCGCAGCCGCTTAAGCGGAGTGGTCCGTCTTAATTGCAGGTTAAACGGGTCTTAAGCTGCCCTGGGCCGAGTCGACCTTTTCAACTAACCGCAGGTCAGAGGGATTTGGGGAATCGCGTTCCGATTGGCGGTGGTGGCGATCGTGCGTATCGTCTGGTCCACCGACGACGCGCGCCGCGTATGTGAGAGCGCTCTCAGCAGCTCGCCCGCCCGCGCGTCCGGTGTGCACCGACCGGTGTCCGATCCGGAAGTTCCCCACAGACAAGGTGTGTTCCCGCCATGGCCGCTCACCGCGCTCGTCGATGGTCGTTCGGAGGGCTGGCGTGCCTCGCGGCCGCCGCCCTGACCACCGCCGTCCTCTTCAACACGTCAGGTCCCGCCGCGAACCGTGCCAGCGCGGCCACGGTGCAGACCTGGTCCGACGACTTCGACGGCGCCGCGGGCAGCGCGCCCAACTCCTCGAAGTGGACCCTGGAGACGGGCGGCGGCGGCAACGGCAACCACGAGTTGCAGTACTACACCAACAGCACCAACAACGCGGCGCTCGACGGCAACGGCAACCTGGTCATCACCGCCCGCAAGAACGGCGACACCGGACTCCAGTGCTGGTACGGCACCTGCCAGTACACGTCGGCACGGCTGAACACGGCGAAGACGTTCACCCAGGCGTACGGCCACTACGAGGCCCGCATCAAGGTCCCGCGCGGCCAGGGCGTCTGGCCGGCCTTCTGGATGCTGGGCGACAACCTCGGCAGCGCGGGATGGCCGAACAGCGGCGAGATCGACATCATGGAGAACATCGGCAAGGAGCCCGGCACGGTGCACGGCACCATCCACGGCCCGGGCTACTCCGGCGCCGGTGGCATCGGCGCGGCGTACACCCTGCCCAACGGCAAGGCGTTCGCGGACGACTTCCACGTCTTCGCCGTCGACTGGAGCCCCAACGCGATCACCTGGTCGGTGGACGGCCAGAATTACGAGACCCGCACCCCGGCCGACGTCAACGGCAACAAGTGGGTCTACGACCACCCGTTCTTCATCATCCTGAACTTCGCGGTCGGCGGTGACTGGCCCGGCAGCCCCGACTCCGGCACCTCCTTCCCACAGACCATGACCGTCGACTACGTCCACGTCACCACCTCGGACACCGGGTCCGGGTCGGGCTCCGGCGGCACGAGCCGCACCGGCGCCATCAAGGGCATCGGCGACATGTGCGTGGACGTCGCGGGCGCCTCCAGCGCTGACGAGACCCCGATCCAGCTGCACAACTGCAACGGAGCCGACGCCCAGAAGTGGACGCTGGGCAGCGACGGGACCGTAAGGGCCCTGGGCAAGTGCCTCGACGTCAAGGCCGCTTCGCACGACGACGGCGCCGCCGTCCAGCTCTACACCTGCAACGGGACCAAGGCCCAGCAGTGGACCTACACCGCTGCCCGCGACCTGACCAACACCGGCGCGGACAAGTGCCTGGACGCCAAGGGCAACTCCTCCGCCGACGGCACCCGCCTCCAGATCTGGACGTGCTCCGGCAACGCCAACCAGAAGTGGACCGTCGGCTGACCCGACCGGCCCGGACCCCGCC
>NZ_VJZD01000171.1 GCF_009377175.1 Streptomyces adustus | reverse complement strand
CCCCGCTTCCCCGCTTCCCCGCTTCCCCCGATTTTCCCTCGGAATTGCGGCCCGATGGTTCAGCCGTCAAATTCCCGTTTGTTTATCGGTGAATTACGGCTTCGGGGTGCAGGCGTGCTTGCCCACGCACTCCGAGAAGAACGGGTAGGTCCAGATGACGTCGATGACGCCGTAGTCCTTGTTGACGACGACCTTGCAGTTCGCCCCGTAGTGCTCCTTGCGGATGTTGAACCGGCGGTACTCGACCTTGGGCGTGACGTAGCCGTAGTTCTTGGACTTGACCTTCAGGGTGTCCGTGACGGTGACGCCCTTGGTGGTCTTCTTGGTCACGTTGTGCTCGAACTTCGCCTCGACCTTGCCGATTCCCCAGCCCACGCTGGCGCCGCCGCCCACGGTCCAGCTGGTCGAGCGGCTCGTGGTGGTCTTGAGCGCGTACTTGAGCGTCGAGGTCGCACCGGCGTTGTACTTGCCGGCGGTGGAGCCGATCGTCTTGTAGTACGGCGTGCCGTACTTCTCGACGGTGATGAAGGAGTCGGTTCCGCAGCTTCTCTGCGGTGCGTTCGCGGCGGCGGAGGCGGCCGTCGGAATGGCCACGGACGCGCCGACCAGGAGTGCCGTGGTCGCGACGACCCGGCCGGCTGTTCCGAACTTGTTCATTCTTTTACCCCGTGTTTTCTTGTGCGCGGTCGCGCCTCATTGCGCTTCGCGCTGGCGAAGCAGAAATTACTCAGCGGGGATGGTGGCCACAAGCGCTTCTCGTGAATGCCGGGGATTCAGTCTCAAGGAATCCTCAATTCTATTTTCCGGGACTCTGGTCGGCACTCCTGGTATGCCGGATTTCTCCGTCCTGTGGGGCGGGAGAAAGGGCCCTCCTTCGCCCCGAAACGGTCAAACCCTTGACGTCGTGTGACCTGTGCCACTTCGCGCTGGGCTGTCATGCCCCAACGGGCAGTGACGCATGACGAGTTGGCAAAGTCATGCACATGTTCAACCGGGAGCCCCCAGAGTCGGTCATGTCCGTCTGATCGGAACATGACCCGAAGGGATGACTTATGGCGCTCTCCCGTTCGGCACGACTGGGGGCCCTCGCGACCGCGGCGGCCTCCTTCCTCGTCATCGCCGCCTCTCCCGCCCCCACCCCCGGCGCGGACGGCATCGGCGACACCTACTTCCCGCAGCTCGGCAACGGCGGCTTCGACGCCCGCCACTACGACCTCGACGTGGCGTACGACCCGGCCACCGGCCGCCTGGACGGCCGTACGACCCTCACCGCCCGCGCGACGCAGAACCTCTCGTCCTTAGACCTGGACCTTCAGAAGCTGGCGGTCACGAGCGTCGAGGTGAACGGCAGACGCGCCCGGTTCGCGCGCGAGGCCGACGAGATCCGGATCACCCCGCGCGACGCCCTGCGCAAGGGCCGCACCTTCACGGTCACCGTCACCTACGGCGGCGTTCCCGAACCCCTGGGCGGGCCCATCGTGTTCGGCTCGAACTACGGCTGGATGAAGACCGCCGACGGCGTGTTCGTCGCCTGTGAGCCCAACGCCGCCTCCACCTGGTTCCCCTCCAGCGACCACCCCGCCGACAAGGCGACCTACGACATCCGCATCCGAGCCCCCAAGGGCCTGACCGCGGTCTCCAACGGACGGCTCGTCTCCACGTACGACAAGGGCGGTTCGACGTACACCCACTGGCGTGAGACGAAGCCCATGGCGACCTACCTCGCGACCGCGACGGTCGGGAAGTTCGACGTACGCACCGGGAAGACCCCCGGCGGGATCCCGATCTACGTGGCGATCGACCCGGTCCTGGCCAACAGCAACAACGTCGACGTGTACGCCCTCACCGCCGAGGCCACCGACTACTGGTCGCAGCTCTTCGGGCCCTACCCCTTCGAGGAGACCGGCGCGATCGTCGACGACATGCCCGAGGCGGGCTTCTCGCTGGAGGTGCAGTCGAAGCCGGTCTACTCGGCCGTGCGCAGCGAGTCGACCATCGTGCACGAGCTGGCCCACCAGTGGTTCGGCGACTCGGTCTCGGTCGAGCGGTGGAAGGACATCTGGCTCAACGAGGGCTTCGCCACGTACGCCCAGTGGCTGTGGGCCGAGCACCGCGGGACCCGCTCGGCGCACGACTCCTTCCTGGCCGGCTACAACGCCCGCCCCGCCGACTCCGCCTTCTGGCAGACGGTCGTCGCCGACCCGCAGCGCGACACCATGTTCGCCTCGGCCGTCTACCAGCGCGGCGCGATGACGCTCCAGGTGCTGCGCGAGCGCATCGGGGACGACGCCTTCTTCCGGCTGCTTCCGGCCTGGACGAAACTGCACCGCTACGGCAACGCGAACACGGCCGACTTCATCCGGCTGGCGGAGCGGATCTCCGGACAACAGCTCGACGATCTCTTCCAGACCTGGGTGTTCACGGCAGGGAAACCAACTCTTTGAGCCCCGTGAGCCTCGCTTTGTAAGGTTCCCGGCGTCCTCTGGGTGAGAATGGCAGGGTGCTCCAAGAACTGTTCAGTCCCTCCGTCCAGCATCGCCTCGACCTGATCGGCATCTTCGTCTTCGCCATCTCGGGTGCGCTGCTGGCCGTCCGCAAGAACTTCGACGTCTTCGGCATCGCCGTCCTCGCCGAGGTGACCGCGCTGGGCGGAGGGCTGTTCCGGGACCTGATCATCGGCGCGGTGCCGCCCGCCGCCTTCACCGACCTGGGCTATTTCGTCACCCCGCTGCTCGCCGCCCTCCTGGTCGTCTTCCTGCACCCCCACGTGGAGCGCATCCAGACCGGGGTGAACGTCTTCGACGCGGCCGGTCTGGGCCTGTTCTGCGTCACCGGCACGACGAAGGCGTACGCCTACGGGCTCGGCCTCCCCCAGTCGGCCGCCCTGGGCCTGGCCACCGCCGTCGGCGGCGGTGTGCTGCGCGACGTGCTGGCCAACGAGGTCCCCTCGCTGCTGCGCTGGGACCGCGACCTGTACGCGGTGCCGGCCATGGTCGGCGCCACGATGGTCGCGGTCTGCATCCGCTACGACGTCCTGACCCCGACCGCCAGCGGCTTCGCCGCGCTCACTGCCTTCGTGCTGCGCCTGCTCGCGATGAAGTACCACTGGCGAGCGCCGCGTGCGTGGAACCGGCGGTCGACCGTGCGTGAGGAGTAGCGCCGCGGACGGTGACGGGGTGGCGCCCCACCCGCGCGGACAGCCAGCGGAACGCCGGCACCACCTGCGGCCGCCACAGCGCCATGGTGTGCCCGCCCGCGCTCTTCGGGATGAACACCACCTGCACGTTCGTCGGCGCGTGCGCTGCCTGCCGCAGCGCGACCCCGGCCTCGTAGCCGTCGTGCGGCTGCCCGGAGACGTAGAGCGAGAGCGGCGGCGGGGTGGCCGCCCGGCGCAGCAGCAGCAACGGGTTGTTGTGGGCGCGCAGGGTCGGGTTCTGGGCGGTGAGCGAGTCGCGTTCGCCGAGCGGGTCGTTGTAGCCGGACAGGCTCACCGCGGCCCGGTAGCGGTCGGGGTGGGCGATGGCGAGCTTGAGGGCGCAGTGCGCGCCGGCCGAGTAGCCGGCCACCGCCCAGCCTGCCGGCGCGGGCTCGGCCCGGAAGTTGTCCATGACCATCCTCGGCACGTCGACGCTCAGCCAGGTGTCGGCGTTGACCGTGCCCGGGATGTTGGCGCAGCCGGTGTCGATCCCGGCCAGCAGGGTGGTGCGCGGGGCGACCAGGATGAACGGCGCGACCTGGTGGGAGCGCATCAGCGGCAGCAGCTGCTCGTGCGCGTGCAGGGCGCCGAACCACGCCTTGGCGGAGCCGGGGTAGCCCGGCAGCACCTCTACGACGGGGAATCTGTGGTGCCGGTAGGCGGGCTCGTTGTACTGCGGCGGCAGCCAGACGTAGACCTCGGCGTCGACGCCGGAGACCCGGCCCTTGAGCTGGGTGACCCGCACACCGCCGGCCGCGTGCATGCCCGGTCCGTCGGCGAGGGTGAAGTGCTGCTCCACTCTGGGCAGCTTCTCCAGCGCTATGCCGCCGGTACCGTCCGAGCCGAGGTTGGCGGCCTGCTCGACGTGGCTGCCGGTGCCCAGTAGGTCGGCCCAGTTGTCGTAGAGGTTGTTGGCGTTGTTGACCAGGGTGAAGACCAGGGCGACGGCGGTGCCCTGGGCGAACAGCAGCATCAGTATCCGGGCGGTCGCGCGCATGGCCCACGGTCCCGGCGTCCGCGACCACAGCAGCAGCGGCAGGGCGACGGCGACGGCGGAGAGCACGATCAAGGTGATGAGGAACGCAGTCCCGGTGAGGCTCATGTCCTCATAGAGGGCGAAGAAGGCCTCGGGGTTACGGACGAGTATGGACACTTACCAAGAAATTGCCGGAACCTCACCCGAGTGCTTACTTGACTGCTGCGTGCAGGCTTGTTCAAAGCTACCGCTTAGTAATTTCTTCTTGTACGGTTCAGGTATGTCAGAAGCAGCTATCGCACCGTCCGCCACTCTCGGCTCGGCCCGCACCGGGGCATCCCCGTCGCGGGCCGCGATCGGCGACAGCGAGTTCGACCGGGACACCGCGCTCACCCGCCGCGAACCCGGCGTCTACGACATCGAGCTCTCGGCCGGCTGGACCATCATCAGCGCCGTCAACGGCGGTTATCTGCTGGCGGTCCTGGGCCGCGCGCTCGCCGATGCCCTGCCGCACCCGGACCCGTTCACGATCTCGGCGCACTATCTGACGGCATCGCAGCCCGGTCCGGCGGTCGTGCGCACCGAGACCGTCCGCACCGGCCGCACCCTCTCCACCGGCCAGGCCTCGCTCTTCCAGCTCGACGAGCAGGGCAACGAGGTCGAGCGGATCCGCGTCCTCGCCTCCTACGGCGACCTCGGCGCCCTCCCCGACGACGTCCGCACGGCGGCCCGGCCGCCCCAGATGCCGCCGCCCGAGCAGTGCTTCGGCCCCCAGGACGCGCCGAGCCCGGTTCCGGGCAGCTCGGCCATCACCGACCGTCTGTTCCTCAAGCTGGACCCGTCGACCCTGGGCTGGGCGCTCGGCAAGCCGTCCGGCAAGGGGGAGATGCGAGCCTGGTTCGGCCTGGCCGACGGCCGGGACGCCGACCCGCTCTCCCTCCTGCTCGCGGTGGACGCGCTGCCTCCCACCGCCTTCGAGATCGGTCTGTCCGGCTGGGTCCCGACGGTCGAGCTCACCGTCCACGTCCGCTGCCGCCCCGCCCCGGGCCCGCTGCGCGTCGCCATCACCACCCGCAACCTCGCCGGCGGCTTCCTGGAGGAGGACGCCGAGGTCTGGGACAGCGCCGACCGGCTGGTGGCGCAGTCCCGGCAGCTGGCCCGGGTCAGGCTCGGCTGAGCGGCATCCGCCCCAGCCAGGCCGCCAGTCGCTCGTAGGCGCCGGCCCCCTCGGGGGCCGGACGCGCCGAGTCGAACGGGAACTCCGCGCCGCGCTCCGCCTCCGGCAGTGCCCGGTGCGCGGCCGCCAGGGCGAACTCGGCCAGCTCCGGATCGAGTTCGAGGGGCCGGTCGAGCGCCTCGGAGAGATCCCAGGTGTGCGCCACGAGCTCCATCACATAGCCCGACAGGGCCGCCCGCCCCGGTACCTCGCCCCATGGCACCCGGACCGGCGCCGTCAGCCGCGCGTCGTCCGCCCAGGCCGCGAGCACCCGCACCACGATGTCGTCGTACGCGGCCGTCCATGCGTCGTCCGTGACCTCGTCCGCGAACGGCCGTACGGCGAGACCGTCGCCGCCCTCGCCCACGACGGCGATCCTCCGTGTGCCGCCGACGACATGGCTCAGCAGCGTCCGCACGTCGAACTCGGCGCACGGGGTGGGGCCGGTCAGCTGCTCGGGCCGGACGGTCTTGATCAGCGCGGCCGCCTGCGCGGTGGCGCGGGCGTAGACGGGACGGGGGTCGGGCTGGGCGGTGTGCACGGTGTTCATGTCGGACCTCTCGGTGAGTCGTTGCCCGTACGCTCCCGCCATAACCTGACAGTTCCCGTCAACATTTGCGGAAGGGTTCCGCGCGGTCCGATCCTGGGGCCGTGAAGTCCGACCGTCTGCTGTCGATCCTGCTGCTCCTCCAGACCCGCGGCCGGGTGCCCGCGCACGAACTGGCCGAGCGGCTGGAGGTGTCGGTGCGCACCGTCTACCGCGATGTCGAGTCCCTTTCCGCCGCGGGCGTCCCCGTGTACGCCGACCGCGGCCGGCACGGCGGCATCCGGCTGCTGGCGGGATTCCGCACCGACGTCACCGGCCTGACCGCCGACGAGTCCCGCGCCCTGTTCGTGCTGGCCGCCCAGGGCGCGCACACCGCCCTCGGCCTGGACGCGGCCCTGGGCTCGGCGCTGCGCAAGGTGATGGCAGCGCTCCCGGCGCCGCACCGGCCGGCCGCCGAGGCGACCGGCCGCCGCATCCTGGTCGACGCCACGCGCTGGAAGGGCGGCCCGCAGTCCGTCGCCGACCTCGACGTCCTCCAGGACGCGGTCTTCGCCGACCGGCGGCTGCGGCTGCGCTACCGGCACGGCGGCGACAGCGAGCCACGCACCTACACGGTCGATCCCTACGGTCTGGTCGCCAAGGCGGGCGTCTGGTACCTGGTCGCCGACCTGCGGGCCGCGCCCCGGCTCTTCCGCGCCGACCGGGTGCGCTCGGCGAAGCTGCTCGACGACCCCGTGAGGCGCCGTCCCGGCGTCGAACTGCGCGATGTGTGGACGGAGTTGCGCAGACAGGTCGAGGAGCGTCCGGGCGGGCTCGACGTCACCGTACGGGTCCGGCGCGACCGGCTCGACATGTTCCTGCGCCTGAACGCCGCGTCGCTGGCCGAACGGCCCGAGGACGACGGCGCGAGTGCGTGGGTGATCGTCCGGCTGTCGTACGGATCCGTCCCCGGGGCCCGCCAACTGCTGCCGTTCGGCGACCGGGTGGAGGTGCTCGGGCCGCCGGAGGTGCGCGAGGAACTGCGCTCCGCGGCCGCCTCCGTCACGGCCCTGTACCAGGAGTCGGGCCCGGGGGACCGGTGAACGCGCAGGCCGGCACGGTGCTTTGGGGCGTGCTTTGCCCGATTGACAGGCCAGGGACAGCGGGGCCCCAAGGAAGCCTCATGGGCCGTTGGTTGAGTGCCCCTCTCAACGCTCTCTCATCTTCCCTGGAGTTGTCTCTCATGAAGCGTGCGCGTCTCGTCCCCGCCGTGGTCCTGCTGGCGATCTCGCCTCTGGCCCTGGCGGCCTGCGGCTCGGGCGACTCGGCGTCGAACAGCGGCAGCTCCGGGCAGCAGGCGTGCCAGGCACCGTCCGGCATGCCGAGCCGGAACGCCTCCGGCATGCCGAGCGGCGGCCCCTCGGGCGCCCCGTCGGGGATGCCCGGCGGCGCCCCCTCGGGCAACCCGTCGGGGATGCCGAGCGGGATGCCGAGCGGGATGCCCAGCGGGATGCCCAGCGGCGGTCCCGGCGGGGCGCAGGGCGGCGGCCGGGGCGGTCCCGGCGGCGGCTGCGGCGGCCAGGGGCAGCAGCAGGCCCAGCAGGGCTGAACCCGCACGCTGTACGACAGGGAGGCGCCGCACCCGTTCACCGGGCGCGGCGCCTCCCGTCGTACGACGTGCCGGTCAGTCGAGCCAGTGCCGACGGCCGATGCCGATCAGCCTCAGCTGCCGGGTGGCCACCTGCCTGATGCGCTCCTGCTCCTCCTGCGGCGCGTCCAGGCTCTCCAGGAAGAGCGAGGCGGTGACGAGCATCTGGTCGACGTAGAGGTGGGCGAGCATCAGCAGGTCCGCGTCGCTCCAGCCCTCGGACACCGCGTCCTTGGCCAGTTCGTCCCGCACCTCCTCGGCGAACCGGACCAGTTGGTCTCGGATCGCCTCCCGGACCGGCTGCACCCCGCCGTGCCGCTCACGCGCGATGAAGCGGACGTGGGCCGGATACGCGGCCACATGGCCGGCGATCAACTGGACGGCGCGAGCGATGCGTTCGTCACCGGTGTCGGCGGCGGTGACCGTCGTGCGGATCATCGCGTGCAGGCTGCCGAGCGCCTCCTCGACCAGCGCCACGCCCAGGTCGGCGGTGGAGCGGAAGTGCCGGTAGAACGCCGTCGGTGCGACGCCTACGGCGCGGGTCACCTCGCGCAGGCCGAGACTGCTCAGGCTCTGCTCCTCCAGCAGACCCAACGCCGCTTCCAGCAGCGCCTGCCGGGTCTTCTGCTTCTGCGCCTGCCGGATGCCGAGAGTGTGACTCATAACACCCAGTTAACAACTGTTCTCTGGAATTGAGAAGCGGTCGCGCACGTTAGACTCAAGAGTCAGTGAACAACTGTAACCGTAACCGTTCACCGGACTGCCGTGAGGCGCGTCCACGAGCCGTGAGACGCATCCGCGACAGGTATCTCGGAGGGGGATCCGAACACATGCTGTTCCTCGTCGCCGCACTCATGCTGCTCGGCGTGGTCATGGGCACCGTCGCCCACGCGTCGCTGACCTTCACGGCCGCCGTCGCCGTCGTCGTGGCGGGCTGGCTCGGCATCTTCGCCCTGCGCGAGCTGCGCGGCCGCCGCCGCGCCTCGGCCCACCGGCCCACCACCGCCCGTCCGACCGTCGGGAGCTGACCGTCATGCACCTCACCGCACCGGCCACGCGCCGCACCGGCACCCGCGACACCGACGGCATGGCCGTCGCGTCCTTCATCCTCGGCCTGCTCGGGCTCGTCGCCCTCAACCTCTTCCTCGGCCCGATCGCCATCACCCTGGCGACGGTGGCCCTGTGGCGCGGCACCGCCCGTCGCGGCCGCGCCTGGCTGGGGCTGGCCCTGGGCGTCGCCGACCTGCTGCTCCTGGTGGCGTTCATGCAGGCGGACAGCACGGTGTCCTGGGGCTTCTGAGCCCGGGGGACCGGCTGACGCCGACGCCGCAACGGGCGGGGTGCCCGCAGCCCCGGCCCGGTCCACAGGGCCCGTAGAATCGGGCTCACCATGGCATACCTCGACCACGCCGCGACCACCCCGATGCTCCCGGAGGCGGCAGAGGCACTGACCGCCCAACTGGGCGTCACCGGCAACGCCTCCTCCCTCCACGCATCCGGCCGCAGAGCCCGCCGTACGGTCGAGGAGTCCCGCGAGACCCTCGCGGAGGCGCTCGGCGCCCGCCCCAGCGAGGTCGTCTTCACCTCCGGCGGCACCGAGGCCGACAACCTCGCCGTCAAGGGCCTGTACTGGTCCAGGCGGGCCGCCGATCCGCGCCGGACCCGCGTCCTGGCCAGCCCGGTCGAACACCACGCGGTCCTCGACGCCGTGCACTGGCTGGCCGAGCACGAGGGCGCCACCGTCGAGTACCTCCCGGTCGACTCCCACGGCCGGGTCCACCCCGAGGCCCTGCGCGAGGCCGTCGCCCGCGACCCCGACGACGTCGCCCTGGCCACCGTGATGTGGGCCAACAACGAGATCGGCACGGTCCTTCCGATCCGTGAACTCGCCGAAGTCGCGGCGGAGTTCGGCATCCCGCTGCACGCCGACGCGGTCCAGGCCTTCGGGCAGGTCCCGGTCGACTTCGCCGCCTCCGGCCTCGCCGCGATGACGGTCTCGGGCCACAAGATCGGCGGCCCGTACGGCATCGGCGCCCTGCTCCTGGGGCGCGAGCACACCCCCGTACCCGTGTTGCACGGCGGTGGCCAGGAGCGCCATGTCCGCTCCGGCACCCTCGACGTCCCCGCGATCGCCTCCTTCGGCGTGGCCGGCCGGCTGGCGGCCGAGGGGCGCGAGCGGTTCGCCCGCGAGATCGGCGCCCTGCGCGACGACTTGGTCGCCAGGGTCCGCGCCGCGGTGCCCGACGCGATCCTGGGCGGCGACCCCGACCCGGCCGGCCGGCTCCCGGCCAACGCGCACTTCACCTTCCCGGGCTGCGAGGGCGACTCCCTGCTCCTGCTGCTGGACGCCCAGGGCGTCGAGTGCTCCACGGGCTCCGCCTGCACCGCGGGCGTGGCCCAGCCCAGCCACGTCCTCCTCGCCACCGGCACCGACCCGGACCTGGCCCGCGGCACCCTGCGCTTCTCCTTCGGCCACACCTCCACCCAGGCGGACGTCGACGCGGTCGCCAAGGTCATCGGCCCGGCGGTCGAACGCGCCCGGGCGGCGGGACTCACCTAGGGCGGCCCACCGAGGCATCGGGGTGTGATCTGCGTCACGCGGCCGTGCGGTCGGGTCGTCGTACGGGACCGGGCCGCGGGGCGCCGTCGCTCACGCCGTGGCGTGCGGCCGTGCCGAGGCGGCGCCCGCCGCCCGCACCAGCCGCAGGTACCGCGGCCAGTCCCAGTGCAGCCCGGGATCCGTGTGGTCCGTGCCCGGCACCTCCACGTGCCCGATGATGTGCGCACGGTCGACGGGTATCCCGTACCGCGCGCATATCGCCGCCGTCAGCCGGGCCGAGCCCGCGTACATCGCGTCGGTGAACGACGAGGCCCGGTCCACGAAGCCCTCGTGCTCGATGCCGACGCTGCGTTCGTTGTACGACCGGTTTCCGGCGTGGAACGCCACGTCCAGCTCCCGGATCATCTGCGTGACGTGCCCGTCCTTGCGCACGATGTAGTGGGCCGCGGCCCCGTGCCGAGGATCCTGGAAGGCCTTCACCGCACTGTCGAAGCCGCCCTGGGTGACATGGACGACCACCCGGTCGATCGCGTAGTCGTCCGGCCGGTCCGCCCGGCGGTAGTTCGCCGGCGAGGCCGCCACCCAGCGCGCACCCCGGAAGTCGACCGCCCCCGCCACCCGCGGTTTCTCCACGCCCGGCAGCCGCCACCACAGGTGCCCCAGCTCCCGGCGCGCCACCGCGGCGCAGCCCACCGCGGCCACGAGCCCGCCGATCAGCAGTCCCCGCCGCCCGATCCGCTGGTCCGCGTCGCCGCTCTTCGCTCCCGCCCGCTTCTCCCCCATGTGATCGTCAACGCAAACCCGCGAGCTCCGGTTCCCGCGCCCCCTTACCCTTGAAGCGCTATGACTGACACCCCGCGCTCCCGCCCCCTCCGCGTCCTCGCCGCCATGTCCGGTGGCGTCGACTCCGCAGTCGCCGCCGCCCGCGCGGCCGAAGCGGGCCACGACGTGACCGGAGTCCATCTCGCGCTCTCCGCCAACCCGCAGTCCTTCCGCACCGGCGCGCGCGGCTGCTGCACCATCGAGGACTCGCGCGACGCCCGGCGCGCGGCCGACGTCATCGGTATCCCGTTCTACGTCTGGGACCTCGCCGACCGCTTCCGCGAGGACGTGGTGGAGGACTTCGTCGCCGAGTACGAGGCGGGACGCACCCCGAACCCGTGCCTGCGCTGCAACGAGAAGATCAAGTTCGCCGCCCTGCTGGACAAGGCGCTGGCGCTGGGCTTCGACGCGGTGTGCACGGGCCACTACGCGAAGGTGCTGGTCCGCGAGGACGGCACCCGCGAGCTGCACCGCGCCTCCGACATGGCCAAGGACCAGTCGTACGTCCTCGGTGTGCTGGACGACCGCCAGCTGGCGCACGCCCTCTTCCCGCTCGGCGACACGCTCACCACGAAGGACGAGATCCGCGCCGAGGCCGAGCGCCGGGGCCTGGCCGTGGCCAAGAAGCCCGACTCGCACGACATCTGCTTCATCGCCGACGGCGACACCCAGGGCTTCCTGGCCCGGCGGCTGGGCAAGGCCGAGGGCGACATCGTCGACGAGTCCGGCGCCAGGCTGGGCACCCACGAGGGCGCCTACGGCTTCACCATCGGCCAGCGCAAGGGACTGCGCATCGGCGTCCCGGCCGCGGACGGCAAGCCGCGCTACGTCCTCGACATCTCGCCGGTGGACAACACGGTCACGGTCGGCCCGGCGGCCTCCCTCGACGTGTCCGCCCTGACCGCGATCAAGCCCCGCTGGTGCGGAGCAGCCCCGGACGGCCCCGGCACCTACACCGCCCAGCTGCGCGCCCACGGCGGCGAGACCGAGGTGAGCGCGCACCTCGTCGACGGCGAGCTGCGGGTCACGTTCACCGAGCCGGTCCGCGGCGTCGCCCCCGGCCAGGCGATCGTCCTGTACGACGGCACCCGCGTGGTGGGCTCGGCGACGATCGCGACGACGGTACGGGCGACGGCCGGGGCGGCCTGAGCCCTCCCGGCACGCGCGAGGACGGCCCGGGGCCCCTCCGGCACATCGGCGAGGACGGCCCGGGGCCCCTCCGGCATATCGGCGCGGGCGGCCCGGGCCCTTCCGACGCGCACGTGGGCGGCCCGGGGCGGCCCTTCCGGCACCCGCGTGGGCGGCCCGAGTCCTTCCGGCGCCCGCTAATCCCCGAAGAACTCCGTCAGCACCGGCGCGAGCGCGGTCGGGTCCACCATGTGGGTCTGGCCCTCCAGGACGCGATAGGTGCCCCGGGGCACGGACTCGGCGACCGCCTTGGTCGCCTCGCGCAGCCACGTCGGGCTCGCCCCGCCCGCGACGGCCAGCACCGGCACGTCGACCGAGGCCAGCCGCTCGCGGGGGACCAGTCCGTCGCCCATGACCGTGTTGTCGTAGGCCAGGGTCGGCGCGGCTGCCTCCATGGCGGGCCACATGGGGGACTGCCGGGCGCTCTCGATCATCCCCTCGGCCAGACCGGTCAGCCGCAGGAACAGCGCGACCGCGTCCCCGCGCCGCCCCTCGGCCAGGGCCCGCTCCAGGTTCTCGGTGTACTCGGCGCGTTCCTTCGCGCCGCCGCCCCCGAAATCGGCGAACGGCGTCTCGTACACCGCGACCTGACGCGCCGGCACCCCGGCGGCGGCCGCCGCCAGGACCAGCGCGCCACCCGACGAGACACCGCACAGCTGCGCCTGGCCGCCCACCGCCTCGATCAGCGCGGCGATGTCCTCGACCTCGCGGTCCACCGCGTACGGAGCGGTGTCACCGCTGCCGCCGCGGCCCCGGCGGTCGTACACGACGACGTCGAAGCGGTCCGAGAGGGCCGCGGCCAGGGGCGCCATCGTGCCGCCCGTGGACATGGCCCCGCTCACCAGGACGACCGCCGGGCCCTGTCCGGTGCGTTCGTAGGCGAGGGAGGTCCCGTCGCGCGAGATGGTCTTGTTGTCCATGTCTGACGAGACTGCCATCCGGCACCGGATTAGTCGCCTACAACACCTCCACTTCGTAGAAGCAGAGGTGGTCCTTGATCTCGGCGACGTCCGGCTTCGGGTCGGGATAGAACCAGACGGCGTCCGCCGCGTCCGGCAGCGACCAGTACGAGGCCGTGCCCTTGAAGGGGCAGTAGGTGTGCGTGTCGGAGGCGGTCAGCAGGTCGAGGCGGACGTCCTCGGCCGGGATGTAGTACCGCACGGGACAGCCCGTCTCGCGCAGCAGGAGGGGGCGGTCGCTCTCCGCCAGGGTCCGGCCGTCGTGGACGACCCGGACGCGCTGTGTGCCCTGCTCGATGGTGATCGTGTGTCCTTCAGCCATAACGGAGACAGCGCTTGCCGGGCGCCGGTTCTTCCCGCGTACCGTGTCCCGTATGCGTATCTGTGTCTTCCTCTCCGCCGCCGACCTCGACGACCGCTACACCCGCCCCGCGCGCGAGTTCGCGCAGCTGCTCGGCAAGGGCGGCCACACGCTCGTGTGGGGCGGCTCCGACGTCGGTCTGATGAAGGTGGTCGCCGACGGCGTGCAGGAGGCCGGCGGGCGGCTCGTCGGGGTCTCCGTGGACTTCCTGGCGGACAGGACCCGCCCGGGCGCCGACGAGATGGTGATCGCGCGCGACCTCGCCGAGCGCAAGCGGCTGCTGCTGGAGAAGGCCGACGCGGTGGTGGTGATGGTCGGCGGGACCGGGACGCTGGACGAGGCGACCGAGATCCTGGAGCTGAAGAAGCACGGGCACACCGACAAGCCGGTCGTGCTGCTGAACACGGCGGGCTTCTACGACGGCCTGGAGACGCAGTTCCGGCGCATGGAGGCCGAGGGCTTCCTGCCCCGCCCCCTCGCCGAACTGGTGTTCTTCGCGCAGGAGCCGCTCGCCGCGCTGGCCTACCTGGAGGTCGCGACACCGGCGGCTCCCGCCGCGGGCGCCGGCCTGGAGTGATGCGAGCATGGCGGCATGGCTACTCATGTGATCACCGGGGCGGGGTCGGGCATCGGCGCGGCCGTCGCCCGCCGTCTGCACGCGCGCGGCGACGAACTCGTGCTGCACGCGCGCGACGCCGGCCGTGCGAAGGAACTGGCGGCCGAGTTCGACGGGGCGCGCACGCTGGTCGGTGACCTGGCGGATCCCGACAAGCTGAGCTGGGCGTTCTCCCACCAGAGCCTGCCGGACCGGGTGGACTCCCTGCTGCACATCGCGGGTGTGGTCGACCTGGGGCCGGTCGGCGACCTGACCCCCAAGTCGTGGCGCCACCAGCTGAACGTCAACCTGATCGCCCCCGCGGAGCTGACCCGCCACTTCCTGCCCCAGCTGCGGGTCGCCCAGGGGCACGTGCTCTTCGTCAACTCCGGAGCCGGGCTCAACGCCCACGCGGAATGGTCGGCGTACGCGGCCTCCAAGCACGGTCTGAAGGCCCTCGCCGACTCGCTGCGCCACGAGGAGCACACGAACGGCGTCCGCGTCACCACCGTCTACCCCGGCCGTACCGCCAGCCCGATGCAGGCCAAGGTCCACCAGCAGGAGGGCAAGGAGTACGACCCGGCGCGGTGGATCGACCCCGAGTCCGTCGCGACGGCGATCCTGATGGCCCTCGACCTGCCCCGGGACGCGGAGGTCAACGACCTGACGGTACGGCCGGGACGATGAGCCCGCGATGACCGGCGGTGGGGAGACACAGCGCTGGCTGGAGGACGCGTGGGACCGCGCCGAGGCCGCGGTGGTCCTGGTCGGCGGGGACGACGCCGGACCGCTCGCCGGACGCCGGCTGCTCGCCGAGGTGTACGACGACGACGCCCTGGCGGAGCTGCGGGAGCTGACCACGTCCGGTGCCTTCACCGGTGACATCTGCCGGTGCCACGGCAGCCTGACGGTGGCCCTGCTGGACGCCGGGGGCGACTTCATCGGCGGCGGCAGCTGCCACGGCCGGGACACCGTCTCCTGGGAACGCGGTCGCTTCCGCGACGACCTGGAGGTCGCCGACCCGGAGGGGCTCTCGGCCTTCCTGCACCGCTACGGGGTGCCCTGGCCCGCGGCGGCACCCGCGGGTGGCGTGGGCTCCCCGCGGGTTACGTAGGCTTCCGGGGTGAGCGAAAACAGCCAGGCCGGCTTCGGCCCCGCGACCGGGATCGGCTCGATGCCCGGCGGCGACGCCCGGGAGGCCGCCAAGACCGTCGCCGGGTCCTTCGAGGACTTCCCGTTCCTGCCCGAACTGCCGGCCCGCGGTCCCGGCGCGGACATGGTCGGGCGGACCGCCGGGATGCTCGCCGAGCTGTACGCGCGCGTGGAGCCCAGCGGCTGGCGGCTCGGGGACCGGCCGGGGCGGGACACCAAGCGGGCCAGGTCGTGGCTGGGCGAGGACCTGGACGCGCTGGAGGAGTTCACCCAGGAGTACACGGGCCCGCTGAAGGTGCAGGCGGTGGGCCCCTGGACGCTGGCCGCCGCGCTGGAGCTGAGGAACGGCGAGGCCGCGCTCTCCGACCCCGGCGCCTGCCGCGACCTCGCCGGCTCGCTCGCCGAGGGGCTGCGGCTGCACCTCGCCGAGGTGAGCCGCCGTGTCCCCGGCGCCCGGCTCGTCCTCCAGCTCGACGAACCCTCCCTGACCGCCGTGCTGCGCGGCCAGGTGAAGTCGGCCAGCGGCTACCGCACCCACCGCGCCGTCGACCGGCAGCTGGTGGAGGCCACCCTGCGCGACGTCGTCGGCGTGCACGGCGAGGGCGCGGTCGTGGTCCACTCCTGCGCGCCGGACGTCCCGTTCGCGCTGCTGCGCCGGGCCGGAGCGGCGGCCGTGTCCTTCGACTTCTCGCTGCTCACCGAGCGTGACGACGACGTGATCGGCGAGGCGGTGGAGGCGGGCACCCGGCTGTTCGCCGGTGTCGTGCCGGGCACCGACTCCGCATTGTCGGACCCTGCCGGTAGCGTCATGGGTGTCAGAACGCTGTGGCGCAGGCTGGGACTGCAACCGGGGCTCCTCGCGGAAGCGGTGACGGTCACTCCGTCCTGCGGCCTCGCGGGGGCGTCCCCCGCGTACGCGCGCAGGGCGCTCGCCCACTGCGTCTCGGCGGCGAGATCCCTCGCTGACAACCCAGAGTAACGGGAGGACGACACGGTGGCCGGCGACCAGCAGGCGGAGACGACGGTGCCCGCCGAGGCACGGGAGCAGCACGCGCAGCTCGCCGAGCAGATCGAGGAGCACCGCTTCCGGTACTACGTGAAGGACGCTCCCGTCGTCAGCGACGCCGAGTTCGACAGACTCCTGCGCGCGCTGGAGGCGCTGGAGGAGGAGCACCCCGGGCTGCGCACGCCCGACTCGCCGACCCAGAAGGTCGCGGGGGCGTACGCGACCGAGTTCACGGCCGTCCAGCACCGGGAGCGCATGCTCTCGCTGGACAACGTCTTCGACGACCCGGGGCTCGCCGCCTGGGTGGAGCGCGTCGCCAGGGAACTGGGCGATCAGGAGTACCACTTCCTGTGCGAGCTGAAGGTCGACGGTCTCGCCGTCAACCTCACCTACGAGCACGGCCGGCTCACCCGCGCGGCGACCCGTGGCGACGGCCGCACCGGCGAGGACATCACCCCGAACGTCCGCACGATCGCGGAGATCCCGGACCGCCTCCGGGGCGAGGACGTCCCCGACCTCGTGGAGATCCGCGGCGAGGTCTACTTCCCGATGGAGGAGTTCGAGGAGCTGAACGCCAGGCTGGTCGCGGCCGGCGACAAGCCCTTCGCCAACCCCCGCAACGCCGCCGCCGGTTCGCTGCGCCAGAAGGACCCGCGGGTCACCGCGAGCCGCCCGCTGCACATGGTCGTCCACGGCATCGGCGCCCTGGAGGGCTTCACGGGCATGACCCGGCTCTCCCAGGCCTACGACCTGCTGAAGACCTGGGGCCTGCCCACCTCCACGCACAACCGGGTGGTCGACGACCTGGACGGCGTACGCGAGTTCATCGCCCACTACGACGGCGAGAACCGCCATTCCGTGGAGCACGAGATCGACGGTGCCGTCGTCAAGCTGGACGAGATCCGGCTCCAGGGCCGGCTCGGGTCCACCGCGCGGGCCCCGCGCTGGGCGATCGCCTACAAGTACGCGCCGGAAGAGGTCAACACCAAGCTCGTCGACATCAAGGTGGGTGTCGGCCGCACCGGTCGCGTCACACCGTACGCGCAGGTCGAGCCGGTCACGGTCGCGCGCAGCGAGGTCGAGTTCGCCACCCTGCACAACCAGGAGGTCGTCAAGGCCAAGGGCGTGCTCATCGGCGACACCGTGGTGATCCGCAAGGCCGGTGACGTCATCCCGGAGATCCTCGGCCCGGTGGTCGACCTGCGGGACGGTACCGAGCGGGAGTTCGTGATGCCGAGCGAGTGCCCCGAGTGCGGGACGCCGCTGCGGCCCATGAAGGAGGGCGACATCGACCTCCGCTGCCCCAACGCACGTACCTGCCCTGCCCAGTTGCGCGAGCGCGTCTCCTACCTCGTGGGCCGTGAGTGCCTGGACATCGAGAACTTCGGCGCGGTGGCCGCCGCGGCGCTGACCCGCCCGCTGGAGCCGGCCGACCCGCCGCTGGTGGACGAGGGCGACCTGTTCGACCTGACGGTGGAGAAGCTGCTGCCCATCAAGGCCTATGTCCTCGACCCGGACAGCGGACTGCCCAAGCGGGATCCCAGGACCGGCGAGGAGAAGGTCGTCACGGTCTTCGCCAACCAGAAGGGCGAGCCGAAGAAGAACACGCTTGCACTGCTGGAGAACGTCGAGGCGGCCAAGACCCGCCCCCTCGCGCGTTTCCTGAACGGTCTGTCCATCCGGCACGTCGGCCCGGTGGCGGCGCAGGCCCTCGCACGCGAGTTCCGCTCCGTCGACCGCATCGAACAGGCCACCGAGGAGGAGCTGGCCACCACCGACGGCGTCGGTCCCGTCATCGCCGCCGCGCTCAAGGAGTGGTTCGCCGAGGACTGGCACCGCGAGATCGTCCGCAAGTGGAAGGCGGCCGGAGTCCCGCTGGAGGACGAGTCGTCCGGCGAGGACCAGGGCCCGCGTCCGCTGGAAGGGCTGACCGTCGTCGTGACCGGCACCCTGGAGAACTTCACCCGCGACGGCGCCAAGGACGCGTTGCAGAGCCGCGGTGCGAAAGTGACCGGTTCGGTCTCGAAGAAGACGTCGTTCGTCGTTGTGGGTGAAAGCCCTGGATCGAAGTACGACAAGGCGATGCAACTGAAGGTGCCCGTCCTGAACGAGGACGGCTTCAAGGTGCTGCTGGAACAAGGGCCGGAGGCGGCCGCCGAAGTCGCCCTTCCGGCCGCGGAGTAGCGGTGGAAGGCCACCCGATCGGCGCATACCAGATGCATAGGGGTGGCGGGGGTTCAATCGGGCAACCGTCGACGACCGCTGCCCGTGGAAGCCTTCTGCGGCCTACTGTTGGGATGTGCGCCTGCCGTGCCCGGCTGCGGCCGGGGCATCCCTCTGCTCCTGGTGGGTACGGGGAAGGGCTTTCCAGCCCGGCGCCGTCGCAGGTTGTCGGGCATCGGGCCGTGTGGTGTGGGCACCGCAGGCTGTGAGAGGGACGGGAATGGAACCGACCGAGAGCGCCGCTCCGGACGCACGGCTGCGCCTGCGTCGGGTCACCGGCGCCTGGCGGGACAGCCGGTGGGGGACGCGGCCCTCGGCGCACGAGGGTGCGGAGGGGCGCGCGATCGTCCTGCGCACCTCCGTGGACGGTCACGGCCCCGCCCGCGACCTGGTCGCCGACAGCCTCGGCGGTACCGGCCTCGACACCCCGCACACCCCCGGCCTGCCCGGGGCCGAATCGGAACGTCGCCTGCCCTGGCCCGCGCTGCCCGCGGCCGTCGTCGCGGCGGCCGGCTTCGTCCTGGGCGCCGGTTTCTACCGGGCCTTCACCGGCAGTCACGCGCTCTTCCCGTGCGGCGCCGTCGGCTGGTCGCTGGCCATCCTGACCGGCATCATCGTCGGCCACCTGGTCATGCTGGGCCGCTCCCGCTGGTGGGGCGGCACCGGATCGGGCGCCGCCCTCACCCTCGCCGTGCTGCTGCTCTACGGCTGGGTGGCGGCCGGCATGGTCAGCCTCACCGTCGTCGTCCTGGTCGGCATAGCCAGGCGCCACCGCTGGCGGCAGGGCGTCCTGCACGGCGCGGTGGACATCCTCGGCATCGGCGCCGGAGCCCTGTTGCTCGCGGCCTTCGGACGGGTGCCGTCCGTCGAGGCCCCCTGGAACCCCGACAGCTGGACCCTCTACACCGCCCCCCAGGTGGTGCTGGTCGCGGCCGCCTACCTCGCGGTGACCCGCACCCTGCTGTGGTACCTGCACGCCCCGCGCAACGGCGGACTGCCCACCGTCGCCCGCACCGCCCTGGTCAGACAGGGCCTGGTCGCGGTCGCGCTGCTCGGCATCGCCCCCCTGGTCTGCGTGGTCGCCGCCGCCGAGCCCGTCCTGCTGCCGCTGTTCTCCATCCCGCTGGTCGCCCTCGACTCCACCCTGTGGATAGCCCGGGCCCGCGCCGAGGAGCAACTGCGCGACCCGCTCACCGGCCTGCCCAACCGTCAGTGGCTGCTGGAACGTATCTGGACGGCCCTGGACGACGCCGAGCGGATCGGTGCCCGCTCCGCCCTCATGCTGATCGACCTGGACCGCTTCCGTTCGGTCAACGACACCCTGGGCCATCTGGCCGGCGACCGGCTGCTGCTCCAGATAGCCGACCGGCTGCGGGTGGCCCTGCCGCGCGGGGCGGAGGCCGCGCGGCTCGGCGGCGACGAGTTCGCCGTGTTACTGCCGGTCGCCGACTCCACCACGTCCGCCACCCGCATCGCCCGCGGCCTGGTCGCCGCCCTCAGCTCCCCGCTCGACCTCGACGGACTCACCCTGGTCCTGGAGGCCAGTGCGGGCGTCGCCGTCTTCCCCGACCACGCCCTCGACGCCGAGGGGATGCTGCGCCGGGCCGACGTCGCCATGTACCAGGCGAAGCGGGACCGCACGGGGGTGGAGGTCTACGAGTCCAAACGCGACTCGAACACCCCGGACCGGCTCGGCCTGCTGGGTGATCTGCGCCGCGCCCTCGACGCCCACGAGGTCCAGCTGCACTACCAGCCCAAGGTCCGCTTCGACGGCCAGGTGGCCGGGCTGGAGGCCCTGGTCCGCTGGGTGCACCCCGAGCGCGGCAAGGTCCCGCCGGACGAGTTCATAGCGATCGCCGAGTCCTCCGGGCTGATGCCGCATCTGACGGAGTACGTCCTGGAGACGGCGCTGGCCCAGGTGGCCCGGTGGCGCGCGGAGGGCCTGTACGTGCCGGTCGCGGTCAACGTCTCCCCGCGCGACGTCCACACGCCCGGCTTCGCGGGCTCCGTCGCCGCTCGTCTCGCCCGGCACGGGGTGCCCGCGGGGGCGCTCCAGCTGGAGATAACGGAGCACGTCCTGCTGGAGGACCCGCAGCGGGCCGCCGACACCCTCGCCGCGCTGACCGGGCACGGCGTGAAGATGTCCCTGGACGACTTCGGCACCGGCTACTCCTCGCTGGTGCATCTGCGCCGGCTGCCGGTCAGCGAGCTGAAGATCGACCGCTCGTTCGTGGCCCGGCTGGCCGTGGACCCGCAGGACGCGGAGATCGTCCGCTGCACGATCGACCTGGCCCATTCCCTGGGCCTGCTGGTCGTCGCCGAGGGCGTCGAGGACGACGAGACCTGGGAGCGCCTGCGCGACCTGCGCTGCGACGCCGTGCAGGGCTGGCTGGTCGCCGCCGCGATGCCGCCCGAGGAGACCACGGCCTGGCTGCGGGCGCGCGGGTCGCGCGGCTGGCAGCGCCCGGCAGCGGCCCTGCCCGCGGCAGCCTCCGACGACTGACCGCCGTTCCGGCGGCTGTCGTACCCGGGGCC
>NZ_VJZD01000170.1 GCF_009377175.1 Streptomyces adustus | reverse complement strand
CCGGTGGGGGCGGGCAGGGCGGTCAGGCCCTCGCTGGCGGCCCGGGTGATCCGGGCGGCGCTCACCTCGGGCGGCAGGCAGATCGCGGCGTAGCGGTCCACGCAGGTCTTGACCACGGCGTGGGCGGCGTGCGGTGCCCAGCCGCGGCTGTCCTCGCAGCAGAGGTCGTCGCCGGTGACCAGGACCACCGGGACGCCGTACTCGTCGGCGAGCAGGGCGTTCATCCGGCCTTCGGAGGCGGGCTCGCCGTTGATCCGCACGGCGGTGATCGTGTTGGGCAGATAGGTGTGGGCGAGCACGCCGGGCTGGCCTGCCCCGGTGTGGTAGCCGACGAAGGCGACCGCGTCCGGGGAGCGGTCGATGCCCTCCATCATGCCGAGCGGCTTGTGTGTGCCGATCAGCAGCCTGGCGCGTTTGTCGAGCCGGTCGAGGAGCAGGTTGCGCTGGTCGGCGTGGGCCTCGTTGACGAGGATCTCGGTGGCGCCGGCGGCGGCGAAACCGGCGATGGCGGCGTTGACGTCGGCGGTGAGGAACTGCCGGTTGTACTCCCAACGGGCGTGACCGGGCTCGCAGTCGTCGGGGAAGGTGACGCCGGTGACGCCTTCCATGTCGGCGGAGATCAGGACCTTCATGCTGACTTTTCCTCGGAGGTGGTGTGGTGGCCGTGGGGACGGATGGTCCAGGTGCGTGTGGTGTTCCGGCGTACCTGTTCGAGGTTCACGTCGAGGCCGATGCCGGGCCGGGAGCGGGGCACGGCGACCATGCCGTCCACGGCGCGGATCGGCGGCGTGACGATGTCGCGCCGGTAGTACTTGTCGGAGCCGGAGACGTCCGAGGGCAGGGTGAAGCCGGGCAGCCCGGCGAGGGCCAGGTTGGCGGCCCGGCCGATGCCGAACTCGTGCATCCCACCGCACCACACCGGCACCCCGGCGTCCAGGCACAGGTCGTGCACCGTCTGCGACGGGCCGAGTCCGCCGAGCCGGGACACCTTGATGTTGACTACGTCGGCCGCGCCCAGGTGCAGCGCGGTGCGCAGCACGTCCGGGGTGGTGATCGATTCGTCCAGGCAGACCGGGGTGTCCAGGCGGGCGGCGAGCCGGGCGTGGGAGAGCAGGTCGGAGGCGTCGTACGGTTGTTCGATCATCAGCAGGCCGCGCCCGTCCAACTCGGCGAACACCGCCTCCTGTTCGGGCCGGTAGGCGGTGTTGGCGTCCACCTGGAGGGCGACGCCGGGGTAGGCGTCCTGGACGGCGCGGACCGGTTCGAGGTCCCAGCCGGGGCGGATCTTCAGCTTGATCCGGCGGTAGCCGTCGGCGACGTGCCGGGAGACCTGCGCGAGCAGCGCGTCGATCGTCGGCTCGATGCCGAGGCTGACCCCGGCGGGCACCGCGTCGGCCTCGGCGCCGAGCAGGTCGGCCAGCGACTTGCCCCGCGACTGCCCGTACAGGTCCCAGCAGGCCATGTCGAGGCCGGCGCGGGCGAAGTGGTTGCCGCTCACCTTGGCGGTGAGGCGGGCCGCGTCCTCGGGGTGCTCCCAGGGCCGGCCGAGCAGCATCGGGGCGAGGTACTCGCCGAGCACCTGCCAGCAGCTCGAGGTGGATTCGCCGCAGTAGTACGGGTCGCTCGGCGAGGCGCACTCGCCCCAGCCGACGCTGCCGTCCTCGGCGGTCGCGCGGACGATGATGTGTTCCAGGTACGTCTTGCGGTGCGAACTGGTCTCGAAGGAGTGGACGAGATCGAGGCGGACCAGCGCCAGCTCGATCTCGGCAAGGGTGACGGTCATGTGCGGGGTTGTCCTACCGTGCGGTGCCCCGATCAGGGGCGAGGAAACGTGCCGGGTGCGGCGGCACGGGGGATGAAGCGGTACGCGGCGAGCCCGTCCGGCAGCCGTACGCAGGAGACGGCGGTGCGGTCGTCGAGCAGCCGGGCGAAGGTGGGCGTGAGGCTGCCGCGCAGCCGGGCGGCGTGCTCCGGGCCGGACTCGGCGCGCAGCCGCAGCCAGTCGTCGGGCAGGACCACGATCCGGTCGTCGCCGTCGTCGTAGACCCGGCCGACGCTCCAGCCGTCCGGCGGCGGACCGGGAGCGCGCGCGGCGGGCCGTGCCGGGGCGTCCAGGTGCCAGGAGACGATGAAGCGGTCGGTGGACTCGCCGGTGGCGGCGCCGAAGCCCGAGGCGCCGTACATCGCGGGCTTGAGCGCGTCCACCACCGCGCCGAGCACGTCCAGGTTGAAGTGCGCGTTGCGGGTCTGCATCGGGTCGTAGGCCCAGCGGATCAGTGTCGTGCCCTCGGCGAGGCAGCGCTCGCGCTGGCCGAGCTTGAGCAGTCGTCCGATGCCGAGGCCCTGGCGTTCGTGTGCCACCACGGCCAGCTGGGAGTACTGGTACAGGCGTGGGCCCTGCCCGTCGGTGCCCCGCTCGCGGGCGAGGAAGCTGTAGGTGAACCCCACCAGCTCCTCGCCGAGATAGGCGCCGACGACCAGGCCGCTGTTGTCCTGCAAAGCGGTCAGCAGGCGTGGGTTGAGGCTTCCGTCGCCTGGGCGCAGGCCCATGACCCGCCCGTACAGCGCGACGCAGTCGGTCATCTCCAGCGGGCCGTCCACGTCACGTACGACCAGCGGCGGACCCGGCCGGGTACCGGCCGTGGACCTCGGTGTGGCCGTCGCGTTCACGACACGCTCGCGAGGTGACACGCGGCCCCGCCGCCCGCCGGCGCCTGCGCCGGCAGGACGGGCAGCGTCCGCCGGTCGCAGCCCGCCTCCGCGCGGCCCGCCGCGTCGAGGCCGGCCCACAGCGGGCAGCGCGGATGGAACCGGCAGCCCTCGGGCACGTCCGTCGGGTCCGGCGGCTCGCCCTGGAGCAACTGGGACCGCCCACCGCGCCCGCCCTGCGCGGACACCACCGACAGCAGCGCCTTGGTGTACGGGTGCTTCGGCGCCAGCAGGACCTCCTCCACGGTGCCCACCTCGACGATCCGGCCCAGGTACATCACCGCCACCCGGTCGGCGATGTTCCAGGCGAGACCCAGGTCGTGACTGACCACGAGGGAGGACAGGCCGAGGTCGCGGCGCAGGTCGAGGACGAGCTTGAGGATCTCGCCGCGTACGGAGGCGTCCAGCGAGGCCACCGGTTCGTCGGCGACGATCACCGAGGGCTCCAGCGCCAGCGCGCCCGCGATCACGACGCGTTGCTGCTGACCGCCGGACATCTCGTGCGGGAAACGCGAAAGGAACTGCTCCGGAGGGCGCAGTCCGGCCTTGGACAGGGCCGTGTGCACGCGCTGTTCGAGGCCGTCCTTCATCCGGTGCAGCCGGGGACCCTCGGCGACCGCGTCGAAGACGTTCTGCCGGGGGTTCAGGGCGCCGCCGGGGTCCTGAAGGACGAACTGGACCTTGCGGCGGTGCGCTTTCAGGGCGGCGCTGGTGTAGCGCAGCGGCACGCCGTCGCACAGCACCTCGCCCGACGTGGGCTCGACCAGCCCGGTCAGGGCGCGCGCCAGGGTGGACTTGCCGCAGCCGGACTCGCCGATCAGGGCGAGGATCTCGCCGCGGCCGAGCTGGAGGTCGACGCCGTCCACCGCGCGGGCGGGGCCGCGGCCGGCCCGGGGCGGGTAGGTGATGTGGAGGTCGCGGACCTCCAGCGCGGGCGCCGTGGCCGCGGCGGGTCCGAGAACCGTGCCCGTGGTGGTGGCGGTCATGAGCGGGCTCCTTCCGCGGACGGTTCGATCTCGTGCCGGGCCGTGGAGA
The DNA here is from genome assembly GCF_009377175.1 of Streptomyces adustus. Taxonomy (GTDB): domain Bacteria; phylum Actinomycetota; class Actinomycetes; order Streptomycetales; family Streptomycetaceae; genus Streptomyces; species Streptomyces adustus. The sequence goes on along the minus strand of NZ_VJZD01000170.1, from coordinate 17,296 downwards.
TGTTCGGGAAACCGGGCAGCGCCCGCAGGCACGCCGACTGCCGTCCGGGACCGGCCGGCCACAGTTCGACGGGGGTGCTGTCGCAGACCTCGTGCACGTCGGGGCAACGGGCGGCGAAGGGGCAGCCCGCGCCCAGCGCGGACGGGTCGGGCGGGTCGCCGGGCAGGCCGGCCGGCGCCATGCGGGAGGCGGGGTCGCCGATGGTGGGGAAGGCGCGGGACAGCGCCCTGGTGTACGGATGCTCGGGGGCGTCCAGGAGCTGCCGGGAGGGGCCGGACTCGACCAGCTCACCGGCGTACATCACCGCCAACCGGTCGCACATCTGGCCGAGGACGGACAGATCGTGGCTGATCATGATGACGCCGATGCCCTCGTCGCGGACCAGGCCCGACAGCAGGTCCAGGATCTGGGCCTGCACCATCACGTCCAGCGCCGTGGTGGGCTCGTCCGCGATGATCAGGTTCGGGCGGCAGGCCAGCGCCATCGCGATCATGATGCGCTGGCGCTGTCCGCCGGAGAACTCGTGCGGATAGCTGCGCATCCGCCGCGCCGGTACGCCCACCGACTCCAGCAGTTCGCCCGCGCGGGCGCGGGCCTGCTTCTCGGTGGTCCGGCCGCCCTCCTCACCGGCTCTGCGGCCGTGCAGCAGGATCGGCTCGACGAGCTGGTCGCCGATGGTGTGCACCGGGTTGAGGGCGGTCATCGCGCCCTGGAAGACCACCGAGGCCTCCGCCCAGCGCACCGCGCGCATCCGGCTCCACTTGGCGGTGAGCAGGTCCTCGCCCTGGTAGAGCACCTGGCCGGTGACCTCGGCGGCGGCCGGCAGCAGCCGCAGCAGGCTCATCGCCAGGGTGGACTTGCCCGAGCCGGACTCGCCGGCCAGGCCGAGCGTCTGCCCGGCGTCCAGCGTGAGGTCCACCCCGCGTACGGCGGGCACCGTGCGCCCGCCGCTGCGGTAGGTGACCTTGAGGTCCCTGACCTCCAGCATCGCGTTCAACGTGTCTTCACCGACCTCGGGTTGAGAATGGTCTCCACGGCGCGGCCGGTCAGGGTGAAGCCGAGGACGACGATCAGGATGGCGATGCCCGGCGGGTACAGGTACCACCAGGCGCCGGAGGTGACGGCGCCGCCGCTCAGCGCCGAGTTGAGCATCGCGCCCCAGGAGATGCCGGTCGGGTCGCCCAGACCGAGGAAGGTCAGCGTCGCCTCGGACAGGATCGCCGAGGCCACGGTCAGCGTGGAGGAGACCAGGATCAGCGGGGTGACGTTCGGCAGGACGTGCCGCAGCATCACCTGCGGCCCGCCCGCGCCCAGTGCCCTGGCCCGCTCGATGAAGGGCTTGGCCTCCACCGCGAGGGTCTGCGCCCGTACCAGCCGAGCCGTGGAGGACCAGCTCGTGACCGCGATGGCGATGGTGATGGAGGAGGTTCCCTGCCCGATCACCGCCGACAGCGAGATGGCCAGCGGCAGGCTGGGCAGCGCGATGAACCAGTCGGTGAGGTGCATCAGCGCCTTGCCGATCCAGCCGCCGTAGTGCCCGGCGACCAGGCCCACCGCGCTGCCGAGCACCACCGTCAGCACCGTCGCCATCAGACCGATGGACAGCGAGGACCGCGCGCCCCAGATGACCAGCAGCAGGATGGAGCGGCCCTCCTGGTCCGTGCCGAGCGGGTAGCCGTCGGTGGGGGAGTGCAGGGAGGGTCCGTCCACCTTGATGACGTCGAGGTCGTTGCCGGAGATGAACAGCGGCGCGCACAGGGCGAGCAGGCCGAACACGACCAGGATGCCGAGGCCCGCCACGCCGGAGCGGATTCGCACGAAGGACCGTACGAAGTTGCCGAATCCGTTGCGGCGCGGCTTGACCGCGACCGGTGCGACCGCGGCAGCGGGGTCGGTGCTCGCCGATGGTAGGACGGCCACCGGCGGGTCGGCCTGGGTGAGGGGTTCGTGGTGGGTCACTGGGCACGCACCCGGGGGTCGAGGAAGCGGTAGATCACGTCGGCGACGAGGTTCATGAGGATCACCGACGCGCTGAAGACGATGAACGTGCCCTGCAGCAGTGGCAGATCGGGCACCTTCAGGGCCTGGTAGCTGAGCTGTCCCAGGCCCGGCCAGGAGTAGACGGTCTCCACGGTGATGGCACCGCCGAGCACCGTGCCCAGGTGCATGAAGATCATGGTGACCGAGGGCAGCAGGGCGTTGGGGACGGCGTGTCTGCGCCGTACGTCGTCGTCACGCAGCCCCTTGGCCCGTGCGGTGAGCAGGTAGGGACTGCCCAGCTCGTCGATGATCGACGAGCGCATGACGGCCACGTACTGGGCGAAGACGACCAGGACCATGGTCAGGCAGGGCAGGACGAGATGCTCGGCGACGTCCAGGACGTGGTCCAGGCCGCCGGTGATCGCCGGATCGCTCATCCCGCCCGCCGGCAGGAAGCCGGGGAGCGGACCGATGCCCACGCTGAAGGTGATCAGCAGGATCATGCCCAGCCAGAAGGTGGGCACCGACCAGAGCGTCAGCGAGGCGCCGGTGGCGATGCGGTCCAGCCAGCTCCCCTGCCGCCAGCCCGACCTGACGCCCAGCCAGAGACCCAGCGCCACCGAGATCACGGTGGCGGTGCCCATCAGCAGCAGGGTCGGCCACAGCCGGTCCCCGATGAGCGAGCTGACCGGCTGCTGGAACTCCCAGGAGGTGCCCAGATGCCCGGTCACGGTGTCGGTCACGAAGTGGAAGAAGCGTTCCGGCACGGACTGGTCCAGGCCGAGCTGCCGGCGCAGCTGCGCCATCTGCGCGTCGCTGGTCGGCCGGCCGCGGGTGATGGACTGCACCGGGTCGGCCGGCATCAGGCTGAACAGGACGAAGCCGATGACGAGCGTGGCCAGGAAGCTGATGGCCGCGGCGACCAGTTTCGTGGCCAGGTAGCGGGGGAATGCCGAGCCCCGCCGGCGGCCCGCGCCCGGCGCGCCCGCGGCCTTCGCCGCGACCGCGCCGGTGACATCGATGGTGTCGGCCACGGTCTACTCGCGGTCGTCGGAGGAGGAGCGGCGACGCATGAGGAACACACCGCCGGCGGCAAGGACGACCACCGCGGCCGCCGAGGCGCCGATCACCGTGCCGGAGTTGCCGCCGGAGGAGGACGAGGCGTTCGCGGGCGCCGCGTTCAGGTACTGGGCGAGGGAGGGCTGAGGGGGGTAGGCGCCGGTGGAGTCCGCCTTGCCGGTCAGGATGCCGTCCACCCGGTCGGTGCGGTACGCGGCGAGACCGTTCGCGTTGTAGATCATGATGTTCTCGTTGGCCTTGTACAGGATCGCCTGCATCTGCTGCAACAGACCGGCGCGCTCCTTCTCGTCGAAGGCGCTCTGCTGACGCAGGAACAGGTCGTCGTAGTTCTTGTCGCAGAAGAACGAGTCCGTGCTGCCGCCCTCACCCTTGCTGTCGGGCAGCGCCGAACAGGTCTGGATGCCCAGCAGGTACGTCGGGTCCGGCCCGGTCGACCAGGAGTCCATCAGGATGTCCCAGTCGCCCTTGGCCAGATCGGCGTTGAGCTTGGAGGAGCTCATCGCCTGGATGTCGGCCTTGACCCCGATCTCCTTGAACCAGCCCGCGAGGTACGTGGAGACCTTGGCGTCCGCGTCGTCGTCGGAGTGGATGCCGAGGCGGAACTCCAGCTTGCGCTTGGACTTCGGGTCGACCCGGATCCCGTCGGAGCCCTTCTTGTAACCCGCCTCGTCGAGCACGGAGTTGGCCTTGGCCGGGTCGTAGTCGAACTTGTCCGAGCCGGAGGGCTCCCACGCGTACTGCGGCAGGGACGGCGGCAGGTAGCTGGCGCCGACCTTGGCGAGGTTGTCGCGGACCTTCTTCACGATCGTCGCCCGGTCGATGGCGCGCGCCAGCGCCTCACGGACCTTGACGTCGCCGAGCGCCGGGTGACCGGTACCGATCTGCTTGCCGTCACGGGTGCGAGCGCCCCCGTTGACCTCGATGCCGCTCCAGCGGTTGCCGACCGTCTCGTACGCCTTGATGCCGGCCTGGCCCTTGAGCGCCTTGTACTGGACGGGGTTGAGGCCGCTGACGTAGTCGAGCTGACCCGACCGGAGCGCGGCCACGGCGGCGTCCGTGTTCTTGAACGCCTGCTGGATCATGTGGTCGTACTTGGGCGCGCCCAGCACGAAGTCCTTGTTCGCGTCGTACTTGGCGTACTGCTCGGGCTTGTAGTCCGTCAGCGTCCACGGGCCGTACCCGACGACGGGGAAGCTGTCGTTCTTGTAGTTCTTCAGGTCCGTGACGTGCGATTCCCATATGTGCTTGGGCACGATCGGGATGCCCGACGCCGGGACGCTGACCGCGAGCATCGTGGCCTGCGGCTGCTTGGTCCTGACGACCAGCGTGGTGTCGTCCGGCGCGGTGACCGAGGCGAAGTTGGCGACCAGCGAGCCGTTGGCGGTGGCCGCCGTGGAGTTCGTCATGATCAGGTTGAACGTCCAGGCGGCGTCCTCGGCCGTGATCGGCTTCCCGTCGCTCCACTTCAGACCCTTGTGGATCTTGAAGGTCCAGGTGAGCTTGTCCTCGGAGGTCGTCCAGGAGTCGGCGAGGTACGGCTTGGCGGTGCCGTCCTGCTCCACCGTGTTCAGTGCCGGGTAGATGCCCGCGAACACGTCCAGGCTGCCCGCGAAGTAGGCGAGGAAAGGGTTCATGGAGTCGATGCCGATGCCCGCGATCGGCATCCGCAGCGTCCCGCCGCCGTCGTCCGCCGAGGCGCCCGGCGCGGCGGCGATGGCCGCGGCGGTGCCGAGCAGCAGGGAGGTGGCCAGCGCGACGGCCTTGCGGCCGGTTCTGCGCAGAGGGGTGGTCGTGGTCATCGTGAACTTCTCCAGGTGGTGCCGGCGGCCGGGGCCGCGGGGGACGGTGGGGAGGTACGAGTTCTGCTGCGCCATGGATCCGGGTGTGGACCCGGGCGCGGACCGGGCGGGCATGTCAATTCATGTACGACGCATCTATCGGTGCGTGCGGATGGGTGTACGAGGTGCAGCGGGACGGTGTGGATCGGTGCGGACGGAGTGGAGGCCGTCCGGGGGGCCGGTCGGTGTGGACCTGGTGGCGATGCGGCCGGGAGGTTCAGGCCGTCCGGCGGTTCAGGTGGTTCCGACGGTCCAGCCGGTTCGGCGGTTCAGGCGGTTCGGGGTGTCGGGCAGGTCCGGCGGTTCAGGCGGTTCGGGGTGTCCGGCCGGTTCCGGCGGTACGGGGTTCGGTCACCGGTCCGAGCGGACGGTGAGCGGGTCGCTGCGCAGGAAGTCCTCCAGGACCCGCACCCCGAACTCCAGGCTGCTCACCAGGACCTGCTCGTCGACGCCGTGCACGTACCGCCAGGCGTCGAAGCCGGGCGGGGTCAGGCCGGGGCCGAAGCCGTAGCACTGGATGCCGAGCCGGGCGAACGCCTTGGCGTCGGTGCCGCCGGACATGATGAACGGCAGGACCAGCGCCTCAGGGTCGGCCCGGCGCAGCGCCGCCGCCATCGCCGCGAACTCGCGGGACTCGTGGTCGGCGAAGACCGGGGCGGCGAAGCTGCGGAAGGAACGGGAGACCTTCTCGCCGAGCAGAGCGTCCACGGTGGCGAAGAAGTCCTCCTCCGCGCCGGGCAGGACACGGCCGTCCACGCCCGCCGTCGCCTCGCTCGGGATTACGTTGTGCTTGTAACCCGCCTTGAGCATGGTCGGGTTGAGTGTGTTGGCGACGGTGGCCTCGACCAGCTTCGCCGCCTCGCCCAACTGCGCCAGCGACGCGGGATCGGACGGGTCGACCGTGATGCCCAGGTGGGCGCAGAGCCCGTCCAGCAGAGCGGCTACCGCCGGCACGATCCTTACCGGCCAGCGGTGCGCGGCCAGCGCGGCCAGCGTCGTCGCCAGGGTTGCGACGGCGTTGTCCGGGCCGGGCCGGGAGCCGTGGCCCGCCGCGCCGCGCGCGGTCAGGTCCATCCAGGCGCTGCCGCGCTCGCCGACGGCGATCGGGTAGAGCCGGGAGGCGTCCGGCAGATGGAGCGAGTAGCCGCCGGACTCGCCGATGGCGGTGGTCACCCCCTCGAAGAGGTCCGGATGCCGGTCGACGAGGAAGCCCGCGCCCAGCTCGCCGGTGTCCTCCTCGTCCGCGACGAACGCCATCACGACATCGCGCGGCGGACGCACACCCCGGCGCGCCCACGAGCGGGCGATCGCCAGCATCATCGCGTCCATGTCCTTCATGTCCAGCGCCCCGCGGCCAAGAACCACCCCGTCGCGTATCTCGCCGCAGAACGGGTCGAAGCTCCAGTCGGCGGGCTCGGCGGGGACCACGTCCAGATGGCCGTGGACCAGCAGGGCGGGGGCGTCGCGATCCTCGCCCGGGATACGGACCACGGTGCTGGCCCGGCGCGGGGCCGACTCCAGCACGACCGGCTCGTAACCGGAGTCGGAGAGAAGCCCGGCGGTCCACTCGGCCGCCTCCCGCTCGCCGCGGGAGTCGCCACCGCCGTAGTTGCTCGTGTCGAAACGGATCAACCGGGCGCACAGCTCGGTGACTTCCGAGGCAGCCGCGGTGTCCTCGGCGGTGGACGGAGCGGCGCCGTCCTGACGGTGAGAGAGATCGTTCATGCGGAGGGACCAGGTGCTTTCCCGGCGGGGGCCGAGGGGAGACCCTCTGCCGCCGATGGCTCTGCGGGGCGGACTCGCAGAGGTGGGGGAACGATTGGAACGAGGACGGGGCGGCGACGTTCGCCGTGCGGGTGGTGACCGTCGCCGGGCAGGAACGGGAAAGGGGAGTCAGAGGCGTCCGGGTCGGGCGCCGCCGGAGGAGTCGGCGGCGGGCCCCGCGGGGCCGGAGGCGCCGTCGGACGCTAAGGCCCCTGGAGTCGCGTCGGACGCCGCACGGCCGAGGCCGTAGCTGCCCAGGGAGCGGAAGAGTTCCGACCGGCGCTGGCTGCGACGGGCGGCGCCCTTGGCGCCGGCCGCGGCCAGGGCCGCCAGTACATGGGCCGCCGCCGCCACCGCCGTCGGCGAGTGGTGCGGCGACTCGCTGCGCGTGTCCACGGCCAGGACGTGCGAGGCGAAGGAGCACACCGGACTGGTGTAGCTGTCGGTCAGCGCGATCACCGAGGCACCCAGCGCGTGGAACTCCCGCGCCACGTCCACCGTCAGGCGGCTGTAGTTGCGGAAGCTGAACACGACCAGGGCATCGTCCGCGTGCGCGTCGCTGACGGCGTTGACCGCCGCGCCCGTCGCCGGCTGCACCAGGAACACGTCCCGCATGCTGGTGGTGAGGTCGCTGGTCAGCAGCGTGGCGTACCCGGCCGACTTCAGGTCGCCCAGCACCCACCGCCGCCGCGCCCGCAGCAGCGCCGCGGCCGCCACCTCCAGGGCGCCGTTGGCCTGGAGGTCCGCCAGCGTACGGCGGAGGTTGTCCTCCTCCGCGGTGATCATCCGGCGCAGCGCCGACCGCTCGCGCGGTTCGGACCGGGGCTCACGGCTGGTGAACCGCAGATCCGGCTCGGCCAGCCGCAGACCGACCTCCCGGGCCACCAGCAGACGCAGGTCGTCGGTGGAGGAGAATCCGGCCGCCGCGAGCAGTCCGTCCAGATCCGCGGCACTCGCGTCGGCCGCGCGCAGCAACTGACCCGGACGGCGCTCCAGTGAGGCCGGATAGTCCTCCGCCAGCACCGCGAACAGGCGCTGCGCGGGGGGACCGCACAGCTCGGCCGCCGCACGCAGCAGTTCGAGGGTCGGCGTAGGCGCCAGAGGACCGGTCACTGCTCACCCCTCCAGTCGGGCAGCCCACCCCCGGGAAACCGGATGCCGGACTGCGTTTCTGCTGACAGTTAAACTGTGGTGTCAGATTGCTTGATCTAAGCGATGCGTGAGTCTTACTGTCGCCGCATGACCTCGTCAAGAGTCACGGGGGCGGAAAACTCTTCGGCCGATTCCGCCAACCCGGAACAGATTTCACGTCGCTCCCCGGAGCAAGCCGGAAAGCAGCGCGCCGAACCGGGTGCAGGGGGAGGCAAGACCGACCGCACCGGATCCGGCGGTGCCACGACCTCCGACAGCGCCGACACCGGGGACGTGCTCGCCGCCTCCGTCGCTCGTGTGCGCCGGGCCGCCGGCCTCACCCTCAGCGCGGTGGCGGCCAGGGCCGGCGTCTCACCTGCGTACATCTCGCAGATGGAGTCGGGCACCGCCAATCCCACGGTCCGCACCCTCGGCCAGATCGCCGACGCCCTCGGCGCCACCCCCGCCGAACTCCTCGGCGGCGGTGACCGACCCGGTACCGTCGCCGCCGCCCCGGGCTTCGCGCCACGGTTCGCCCCGGCCCCACTGCTCGCCCGGACCGACGGTCATCACGGCATCTTCGACCTCACGGCCCCGGGTGCGAGCCGCATCGGCGCCCGGCTGCTCCACGCCGACCTCGGCGACCACGACCACCCGACCGCCCACGCCGGCGAGGAATTCGTGCTCGTACTCGTCGGCTCCTGCCGGGTGACGGTCGCGGGCACCGCCCGGCTGCTGCGGCCCGCCGACAGTTGCCACCTCGCCGCCACCGACGAACACCACTTCACCGACGCCAGCGACGACCTGCTGATGCTCGTCGTCCTCACCGAGGAGTAGTCCCGTGTCCACCGCTCCCTCCCTGCCCGCACCACGCGCGGGGACCCCGCTGCCCGACGGACTGGCCGCGGCCGCCTCACCCGAGACGGCCCCCGAGGTGTGGCCGCTGACCGCCCGCACCGTCGAGGGCAGGCTGCACGTGGGCGGGGTCGCCCTGCACGACCTGGCCGACGCCTGCGGCACCGCGCTGTACGTCGTGGACGAGGCCGACTTCCGCCACCGGGCCCGGCTGTGGCGCGAGTCCGGCGCGGACCGGGTGCACTACGCCTCCAAGGCGTTCCTGTGCGCGGAGATGATCCGCTGGGTCGACTCCGAGGGGCTGCACCTGGACGTGTGCAGCGGCGGCGAACTCCGGCTCGCCGTGGACACCGGCTTCGACGCCGCCCGGATCGTCTTCCACGGCAACAACAAGTCCGTGGCCGAACTGGAGGCCGCCGTGGCGAACGGCGTCGGCGTCGTGGTCGTCGACTGCCTGGAGGAGATCGACCGGCTCGCGCGCGCCGCCGCGGCGGCCGACCGGGTGCAGGACGTCTACGTTCGCATCGCCCCCGGCGTCGCGGCCGAGACCCACGACTACATGGCCACCGGCGGCGACGACGTCAAGTTCGGCTTCCCGGTGCGTGGCGGCCACGCCGAGCGGGCCGTGCTCGCCGTCGCGGCCCGCCCCTCGCTGCGGCTCACGGGCGTGCACTCCCACATCGGCTCGCAGATCACCGCCACCGACGGGCTGACCCTCGCCGCCGAACGGGTCGCCGCCTTCGTCGCCCTGCTCGCCGAGCGGCACGCGATCACGGTCGAGGAGATCGACCTCGGCGGCGGTGCCGGCATCCCCTATCTGCCGGGCCAACCCCGCCTGGAACCGGCCACGTTCACGTCCGCGCTGCGAGCCGGCCTGGAGCGGGTGCTGCCCGGCTCACCGGTACGGCTCGCCGTCGAACCCGGCCGGTCGATGATCGGCACCGCCGGGGTGACGCTCTACCGGGTCGGTGCCGTAAAGGACGGGCTGCGCCGGCGGTTCGTCTCCGTCGACGGTGGCATGAGCGACGCCCTGCGCCCCTCCCTCTACCTCGCCCGCTACACGGCCTGGACCGCCAACCGCCCCGCCCGGGGCGAGCCGGTGCACGCCGTCGTCGTCGGCCGCCACTGCGAGAGCGGGGACGTGGTCGTGCCCGACATCGCCCTGCCGGAGGACGTCGCCACCGGGGACCTCCTCGCGGTCCCCGCCACGGGCGCCTACCACCACGCCATGGCCAGCAACTACAACGCCCAGCCCCGGCCCGCCGTCGTCGCCGTACGCGACGGCCGCGCCCACCTCATGGTCCGCCGGGAGACGCCGGAGGACCTGCGCCGCCGCGACGCCCACGGCGAGCCGGTGCGGCTGACCACGGGGTGACCCCGCCGGGGCACTGTCCATCGAACCCCGGCCGCCCCCCCAGGCGGATCCAGAGAGACCTTTCGCACACGCGGCCGACGCGCGCCGTCTCCCGCGGCCGCCGCACCCGAGTCGGTACACCGACCCGGAACCGTCCGCCCGGGGTTGGTGAACCCTCGCCACAGTCCTCACCCACGACGGCCCGCCGCCCGCACCGCCGCCCTGCTCGCCCTTCCGCACACGGAGTCACCCCATGTCCAGCACGCCCCACCTGCCCTACGGCACCTGGCCGTCCCCGATCACCGTCGAAGCGGTCGGCGACGCCTCCGGATCCACCTCCTGGCCCTGCGGGGCCGGCGACGAGAACTGGTGGTGCGCCTCCGACCCGGCCACCGCGACCGTACGGCTGCTGCGCAACGCCCCTGGCCACGAAGAGCCCGTCCCCGTGCTCGCCCCCGGCATCTCCGTGCGCAACCGCTCCCTCGGCTATGGCGGCAAGCCGTACTGGGTACGCGCCGCGGAGGCGGCCTCCGACAGCCATCTGCTGGTCTTCACCGATCACCGCGACCAGCGGCTGTACCGCGCCGAGGTGTCCCGCCTCGGGAACGCCGTGGAAGACGGGTTCCCGGCATCCGTCCCCCTGACCCCGGCCGACCCGCCCGACCGGGAGACCTGCTGGGCCGACCCGGTGGCCGGCCCGGACGGGACCGAGGTGTGGTGCGTGAGGGAGACCACGCGCGCCGTCACCGGTCCGCACGACGCCGATCCGGCCGTCCGCACCACCCGGGAGATCGTCGCCGTACCGCTGTCCGGAGCCGCCGCCGACGACCCCGGCGCACTGCGCGTGGTGGCCCGCTCGCACGACTTCCTCTGCGGGCACCGGATCTCCCCGGACGGCAGGCGGCTCGCCTGGATCGGCTGGGACCACCCCCATATGCCCTGGGACAGCTCGGAGTTGATGATCGCCGACCTGCGCGACGGCATCGCGGGCGAGCCCGTCCGGCTGCTCGGCGGCAGTCACGACGCCACCGAGGTCTCCGTCTCCCAGGCCGCTTGGGCAGGCCCCGACACCCTGTATGCCATGGCCGACCCGGACGGCTGGTGGAACCTGCACCGCATCGACCTGGCCACCGACCGGCCGACGTCCACCGCGATCGCCAACGTCCTTCCCCGCCAGGAGGACTGCGCCGGAGCCATCTGGCGGGTCGGCGCGAGCTGGTTCGCCGTCACGCCGTACGGCGTGGTGCTGCCGCACGGCAACGGCGCGCAGCGGCTGTCCCGTTGGTCGCCCGAGGACGGTGTACTGACCGAACTCGCCGACGGGTGGAGCAGCTTCCAGGGCGACCTCTGGTCGGACGGCGAACGGATCCTGGTCCGGGCCGCGGATCCGGCCCGCGGCTCCGCCCTGCTGTCGGTGCCCCTGGCACCCGGCTCCGGACCGGCACTGCGTACCAGGCCCAAGTCCGATGATCCACTGGCCTCTTGGAAGCCCCTGCCCGAACGCCGCACCGTGTACGACGCGCAGGGCCGACCCGTCCACTTCATACTGCACCGGCCCACCCACCCCACCGCCAGCGCACCCCAGGGCGAACTGCCGCCGCTGCTCGTGCAGGTGCACGGCGGCCCGACGAGTGCCGCCGGCGTCACCGCCGACCTGGAGTACTCCTTCTTCACCAGCCGCGGTTTCACCGTCGCGGACGTCGACTACGGCGGCTCCACCGGCTACGGCAGGGCCTACCGCGACCGACTGCGCGGGCAGTGGGGAGTGGTGGACGTCGACGACTGCGTCACCGTCGCCCGCGCACTGGCCGACGAGGGTCTGGCCGACCCCGCCCGCACGGCCGTGCGCGGCGGCTCGGCCGGCGGCTGGACCACTCTCGCCTGTCTGGTCCACACCGACGTCTTCTGCGCGGGCACCGTCCTCTACCCGATCAGCGACCCGGCACGATGGCGGGCCGAGCAGACACACGACTTCGAGTCCCGCTACGTGGACACCCTGGTCGGCACCCTCCCTCAGGACCGGGCCCGGTTCGACATAGTCTCACCCGCCGCGAACGCCGACCGCATCAAGGCGCCGCTGGTGATGCTCCAGGGCGCGGACGACTTCATCTGCCGCCCGGACCAGGCCACTTGCATCGTGGACAACCTGGCAGAACGCGGAGTGTGGCACCGCTTCCTGCTCTTCGCGGGCGAGGGCCACGGCTTCCGCCGGGCCGACAGCGTCCGACGCTCCCTGCTGGCCGAGGTCGCCCTCTACCGAGAAGTCCTCGGCGCCCGGATCGCCCCCGACGTTCCCCTGCACGCCGACGCCCCGCTCGGGGGACACACAGACGGGCCATGACATCAGCGACAGCGGGCGCGTCACCGGCCTGCCCCGCGCTGAGTACGTCCCAGTTCGGCTCCTCACCGGCGTCCGCCTGTGTCAGAAGCGCGGTGAATATCCGGGATGCGGGAGCCGTCACCCGAGGACCCTCGATGGCTTCCTGACGGACGCCGCTCTGGGGCTGACGGGTCCGGCCGGCGGCCGTGTTCAAGCTCTTCGAGGGAGCGGTTACGGTTCAGGGGTCGAGTCACTGACATCCACTACTCCACCCGGAACGGCAGCGCTGAGGTCACCTTCATGAGCGGCCCAGATACCGGATTGCGCCTGCGGCAGCGTGTGCGCCGGGGCCGGTCCGCGACGCCTTCACCCGCGGCAAGGCACTGCTCGGACGCTCAACTTCCGTGATCTCAGATCCGGTCCGTGAGATCTTCGGCGTACACCTGTGACAGTGGCTGCGGGCCGACGTACTGCTGGCAGTTGCACTGTCCTGCCTCGTAGCGCAGCGGCTTCTTGTTCTCGTCCCAGGCCGTCGCGACCTCGACGCGCTCATGGCAGCGGCCCTGTTTGTCATGCTTGGCCAAGTGGTGCGTGCACCCGCACAAGGGTTCCGGTGTTTGGTGTGACGCCTCGACGGCGATACGTTCCTGCTTCTCCACGTCCATCAACTCAAGTTTCCGCTCGTGCCGGTTGCGCAGCGCGGTACGGACGGTGTCGGCCACCCAGGCGAAGCCACCCGTCCAGAAGAGGATCAGCACCCACCAGAACCAGTCCATCATCAGCCCTTTCCCCCTGCGCGGCCATGCCGCTGGCTGCCGTTGATTGACGTTGTTGCCAGGTACACGTGCACCGAGGCATCCGAGTTCAGAATAGAGCGTGTCCCGCCGGCCGGCCTCTGGGCTGGTCGGACGTCGCCGGGGGAGATCAGCTCTGCCGCAACGCCGCCCGGAGCGTGTGCAGTTCCTCGGGATCGGTGACGACCGGCCGGGGCCGGGCCGGGGGAGTGCGGCGGGCGCGTCCTCCCCCGGCTGACGGGGCTCGCGGTCAGGAGGCGGGCAGTTCCGCGCGGATCGTACGGGCGGCGGCGACGAGGTTCTCCAGGGCGGCGCGGGTCTCGGGCCAGCCGCGGGTCTTCAGGCCGCAGTCGGGGTTGACCCACAGGCGCTCGGCGGGAATCGCCTTCAGCCCGGTACGCAGCAGCTCGGCCGCTTCCACGGTGCCCGGGACACGCGGTGAGTGGATGTCGTAGATGCCGGGTCCGGCCTCGCGCGGGTAGCCGTGGGCGGCGAGTTCGCGGGCGACCTGCATGCGGGAGCGGGCGGCCTCCAGGCTGATGACGTCGGCGTCGAGGTCGTCGATGGCCTGGACGATGTCGCCGAACTCGGCGTAGCACATATGGGTGTGGATCTGGGTGTCCGGGCGTACGCCGCTGGTGGTGAGCCGGAAGGCCTCCGTGGCCCACGCCAGATACGCGGCGTGGTCGGCGGCTCGCAGGGGCAGGGTCTCGCGCAGGGCGGGCTCGTCCACCTGGATCACCGAAGTCCCGCCCGCCTCCAGGTCGTTCACCTCGTCGCGCAGGGCGAGAGCGACCTGCCGGGCGGTGTCGGCGAGGGGTTGGTCGTCGCGGACGAAGGACCAGGCGAGCATGGTGACGGGGCCGGTGAGCATGCCCTTGACCGGGCGGGAGGTGAGGGACTGTGCGTACGTCGTCCAGCGCACCGTCATCGGCTCGGGGCGGGTGATGTCGCCGGCCAGGACCGGCGGGCGGACGTAGCGGGTGCCGTAGGACTGGACCCAGCCGTGCTGGGTGGCGAGGTAGCCGGTCAGCTGCTCGGCGAAGTACTGCACCATGTCGTTGCGTTCGGGCTCGCCGTGCACCAGGACGTCGAGGCCCGCCTTCTCCTGGAAGGAGATCACCTCGGCGATCTCCGCCTTGATGCGCTCCTCGTAGCCGGTCGTGTCGATGCGTCCGGCACGCAGATCGGCGCGGGCGGTGCGCAGTTCGGCGGTCTGCGGGAACGAGCCGATGGTGGTGGTCGGCAGCAGCGGCAGGCCGAGGTGGCCACGCTGGGCGGCTGTCCGCTCGGCGTACGGCTGGGAGCGGCGCGTGTCGGCCTCGGTGACGGCGGCGGCCCGGGACCGTACCGCCGGGTCGTGGGTGATCGGCGAGCTCGCTCGGGAGGCGAGGTCGGCACGGTTGGCGGAGAGTTCACCGGTGATGGCGTCGGTGCCCTGGGCGAGACCCTTGGCGAGGGTGACGATCTCGGCGGTCTTCTGCCGCGCGAAGGCGAGCCAGCGCCGGATCTGTGGGTCGATGTCGCGTTCGACGGAGGCGTCGAGCGGGACGTGCAGCAGGGAGCAGGAGGCGGCCACGTCGACCCGGTCGGCCAGCCCCAGCAGGGTACCCAGGGTCGACAGGGACTTCGAGAGATCGTTGATCCAGATGTTGCGGCCGTCGACGACCCCCGCGATCAGGCGCTTCCCGGGCAGTCCGCCGACCGCGGCGAGGTCGTCCAGGTTGGCGGCGCCGGCCGCGGTGAAGTCCAGAGCCAGACCTTCCACCGGGGCCTGGGCGAGGACGGGCAGGGCCTCGCCGAGCCGGCCGAAGTAGGAGGCGACCAGCAGCCTGGGCCGGTCGGTGAGCGCGCCGAGATCCCGGTAGACGCGGGCGGCGGCGTCGAGTTCGGCCCGGGTACGGTCCTGGACCAGGACGGGCTCGTCGAGCTGCACCCACTCGGCGCCGGCTGCGCGCAGGTCGGCCAGGACCTCGGCGTACACCGGGAGCAGCCGGTCGAGGAGGGTGAGCGGCTCGAAGTCGGCGGGTGCGCCCGGGGCGGGCTTGGCCAGCAGCAGGTAGGTGACCGGGCCGACCACGACGGGCCTGGCCGTGAGGCTCAGAGCGAGGGCTTCCTTGAGCTCGGCGACCTGCTTGGCCGTATCGGCGGCGAACACCGTGTTCGGGCCGAGTTCGGGGACCAGGTAGTGGTAGTTGGTGTCGAACCACTTGGTCATCTCCAGCGGCGCGACGTCCTGGGTGCCACGGGCCATGGCGAAGTAGCCGTCGAGCGCGTCTGCCTCGACGGCGGCCCGGTGCCGCTGCGGGATCGCGCCGACCATGACGGTGGTGTCCAGGACGTGGTCGTAGTACGAGAAATCGCCGGTCGGGACCTCGTGGACGCCGGTGTCGGCGAGCTGCCGCCAGTTCGCGCGGCGCAGCTCTGCGGCGGTGTCCTGGAGCGCGGCTGCGGTGACGCGGCCCTTCCAGTAGCCCTCGATGGCCTTCTTCAGTTCCCGGCCCTGTCCCTGGCGGGGGTAGCCGTACACGGTCGCCCGTACTGCCGCTGCTGCGGACTTCGCTGTCACGGAGATCTCCTTCGCGAGACGATTCCCTGAGATCCCGGCGACGGGACGAGAGCGCGAAGGAGTGACGGAACCGGACGGAGGCGACCTTGCGCGGCACAGCGCGGTCTTCCGCTCGGTATGTACGCCGACCCACCCACGAGGTCACCGGGATGTCCGCGCGCGGAGTGGTCCGCACACGGGCAGTCGGCAGGTCTTCGGACTCACGGGCACGCCCTCCTGACCGGAGGACACCTACTGGCCGTCGCTTCCCAGACCCGATACGTCGGGTCCAGTGCGTATGACGGCGGTCGTTCCCGCTCACCGCTGCGGGGCAGTCCCGGATTCCCACCGGGTTCCCTCTTACGACGCATCCCGCCTGG
This sequence comes from Streptomyces adustus, assembly GCF_009377175.1. Taxonomy (GTDB): domain Bacteria; phylum Actinomycetota; class Actinomycetes; order Streptomycetales; family Streptomycetaceae; genus Streptomyces; species Streptomyces adustus. The sequence continues at coordinate 1,252 of NZ_VJZD01000170.1, read as the reverse complement.
CGGACGGGGCGAACCAGCTGCACGAGCCAGCCTAAAGGGACGGCCGCGAGTCCGGAGGGTTGCTTCCCACATTCGGATGGTGAGCCGACACACGCGGCTGACAGGTGTGAAACCGGCGCCACCGCCTACCTGCTGGGCGTCAGCACCCGCCGGGCGTCGCAGGCCAGCATGAGCACGTCGCCGACGCCGGGCTGAAACAGCTTCATTCGTGGTCGCGGAGGAAGGTAGGGATCTCGTCGCGGGTCGGGTAGTTCGGCAGGGGTGCCGGCTTGCCCTGAAGGAACGCTGTGATGACGGCGGCGGCCCGGTCGTTGTTGTCGTCGAGGCCGTTCCACATGTGGTGTCCGACTCCGGGCATGTACTGCGTGCGCTGGATGGCGGGGTCGTCGGCAAGGACGGTGGTCTCCCATTGGCGGACCTGGGAGGAGCACTCGGCGATCATCAGCATCGCGGGGGTCCGGGAGCGCTTCAGCTGCGGGGCGATGGAGGGGGAGTCCTTGACCGTCTGCTGGATGCGAAGGCTGGCGGCGGGGCTGAAGGAGAAGTTCCGCACGGTGTCTTCGGCGGGGATGCGGTGCGCGTCGCGCGCGCAGTAGGCGGATGCGGTGTCGCTGCCGAGGTCGGCGGCGGTGAAGGCGTTGTCGCCCTCGGCCTGTCCGATCAGTGCGGTGTCGGGGGTGAGGAGTCCGAGTCGCATGAGGCCGAAGGCCACGGCGTACCGGGGGACATGCGTCGATCGCGGTCCGGTCATGGCCGGCGCGAGGCCCCGTGCGGATTCTCGGCCCTTGTGCCCGGTGGTGTGTGCGGTGGGGCCGTCCATGGGGCCGGGCTCGGCGATGATCGCCCGGTGCAGGCGGGCGGCGGCGCTCGGGTCGGCCAGGGCTCGGGTGAGCACGACGCCGCCTGAGGAGAATCCGAGGATGTCGACCTTTCCCTTGTCCAGGCGGTCGACGAAGGCAGTGAGGTCGCGGACCGACCTGGAGATCGTGTACTGGTTCATGGGGAGCAGGTCGCTGCGTCCGCCGCCGGCCTGTTCGTAGGCGTAGACGTCGTAGCCCTGGCGTGCCAGGAGTTGCAGGAACCGGTGGTCGAGCACCGAGATGCCGCGGACCGGTCCGCCGTTGAGGTACACGAGCGGGACGGGGTGCCGGGGGCCCTGGTTCGCGGGCGCCAGCTCCAAGTATCTGTCCGTGGGCGCCACTTCACTCGGCTGGGGGCCGCAGGGCCTGGGCCTCGGCTACCCGTCCGGCCC
>NZ_VJZD01000016.1 GCF_009377175.1 Streptomyces adustus | reverse complement strand
GCCCGCACTCGTACCCCGCCGCCCCACGACACCGGCCCGGCTCCGGGAACGCGCCGACCGTCAAGTGCCGTGAAGACGAGGCGTCGAGCTCTGTGCCTCTGGCGAAAGCGAGGCGAACCGGCCTTTTTGTAAACGGAGTTGCTGGAAAAGCTGCTGCGCCGAGTGGTGAAACGTCATCTTGTACCGGCTGTTTGACACAAGATCCCGCCTGCGGCATCTTGTACTCGCCGCTTGGTACAAGATGATCTGAGGGGATCTCCATGCTCGACACCGCCCCGCTCCAGCGCCGCTTCCTCGATCACGCCGACCACTACGCCCGCTGGTCCGGCCTGGCCATCGGCATCGTCGTCGCACAGGCGCTGTCCACCCTGACGCACATCGAGTTCGAGCAGCGCGTCGTGTTCTGCATCACGGCCTTCGGCCTGTGCGCGGTGGCGGGCGTCCTGCTCGCCGACGCGCTGACCCTGGTCCCCCAGGACGCGGTGCGCACCGCGAGTCTCGCCCCACGCCTGGTCAGAGACCATGTGCCACCGCGCATGGGCCCCCTGATCGCACTTCAGGGGGTCTCGCTCACCGTACTGCTGGCGATCGCGGCCGCCACGGCCTCCGTCGACCCCGACCACATTCTCAGCACGGGGAAGGTCGTCACCGTCACCTGCAACGGGATGCGGGCACCCCTGGGGCCCTGGCCCGGCCTGTACTACAGCCTTCCGATGTTCGGCGCGCTCGCCATCGCCACTCCCACCTGCGTGTGGGCCCTGCGCCGCATCGCCCATGGACCGGGCGGGGAGCAGCAGCGTCGCGACCGCGCGTGGGCGGTGACCGGAGCCTGGGGCCTCCTGGTGTCGAGCCAGCAGCTGTACGCCGTACTGATGGTCTCCGTCGCGCTGACGGACACGGGCTGCGCCGGTGCGATGGGCGCGCTCACCTTCTGGGTGTTCTACCCCCTGGCCCTGCTGAACCTGTTCACCGTTGTCTGGTCCCTGGTCACCCTGGTGGTCCCCCGGGCCGTCAACGACGATGCGGCGGGGGAGTCTCCCGAGAATGAATGAGCCCGCCATCCGCGTCGACACCACCAGCCAGGTACCGCCGTACGCGCAGATCCGCGCCCAGCTCGGCGCGCTGATCGTCACCGGGCGGCTGGCCGAGGGCGACCGACTGCCGACCGTGCGCCAGTTGGCCATGGACCTCGGCCTCGCACCGGGCACCGTGGCTCGCGCCTACCGCGAGCTGGAGGCCGCCGAGCTGATCCGCACCCGTCGCGGTGCAGGTTCCCGGGTCGCGGCACCCCCACCCGGACCGACCCACTCCTACGCCACTCAACTGGCCACTCTCGCCCGCGACTTCACCTCCTCGGCCCGTGCCCTGGGCGCCGACACCGAGGCCATCCTGGCCGCGGTCCGCGACGCCCTGGACCCGGAGAGTCCCTAGCCCTGGACGGCCGACGAATGCTTCAGGGATCCACGGCTCGCCGCGATCCACGATCCGCTCGACCCCGATCGCGGCGAACTCGCCGCTCTCGTCGGGATCACCCTGCGGCATGCGCCCGGCCCGTGTCGCGCATAGGCTGGAAAGACCGGCTGCCTCCGGTGCGAGCGCTCGATCGCTGCGCCCCGGACGCGTTGCACGCGGCTCGGGTCCTGGTCGCACAGGGCAATGCAGTCGAGGTCCCCGACAGGCCGAGCGGGGGGCGAGGAGGCGGAGGACGATGGCGAGGGTGCTCTTCATCGTGAGTGGTGCGACGTACTGGGTGCTCAAGGACGGCACCCGGCACGCGACCGGTTACTGGGCCGAGGAATTCGCGATGCCCTACAAGGCGATCACGGAAGCCGGTCACGAGGTCGTGGTCGCGACACCGGGCGGTGTGGTTCCGAACGTCGACATGATGAGTCTGCGTCCCGCGATGGCCGGCGGGGAGGAGGGGGCCCTGGAACTGGAGGCGATCATCCGCTCCGCGGAGGTGATGCGCCGACCGCTCAAGCTGTCGGACATCCGTCTGGAGGACTACGACGCGGTCTACCTGCCCGGCGGTCATGGCCCGATGTCCGACCTGGCGTACGACGCCGACGCCGGTCGGCTGCTGACGGCCCAGCTCGCGTCGGGCAGACCGTTGGCCATCGTGTGCCACGCCCCTGCCGCGCTCCTGGCCACCAGGATCCACGGCAAGTCGCCCTTCAAGGGCTATCGCGTCACGGGCTTCACCAACGACGAAGAGGAGGCCGTGGGGCTGGCGCCCAAGGCACCGTGGTTGCTGGAGGACGAGCTGAAGGACGGGATAGGCGTCGAATACAGCCGCGGTCCCATGTGGGAGCCGTACATGGTGGAGGACCGCAACCTCATCACCGGGCAGAACCCCCACTCCGCGGCGATCCTGGCCGATCGCCTGCTCGAACTTCTCAAGTAGGAACGGTCCGGCACAGCCCGCTGGTTCACCCCGCGCGACACATACCTCAACGGTTTCGTCCCGTGCTTCGAGCGCCCGTCGGTCGACGCCCGCATCCTGTTCTCACAGGATCGCCCCCGGCTTCGACGACGGAACGGACGCATCGCCATGAGTGAACTCGTGCTGGGCATCGACATCGGCACCGCCGGCACCAAGGGCGTACTCACCACCCTGGACGGGGCGGTGGTGGCGACAGCCGTGCGCCCTCACTCCATGTCGTTGCCGAGACCCTCCTGGGCGGAAGTGGACGCCACCGCAGTCTGGTGGGACGGCTTCACCGCGGTGGCCCGTGAACTGACGGGCCGGCTCGGCGCGCACACCCTCGCCGGACTGGGCGTCAGCGGCGTCGGCCCCTGTCTGCTGCTCTGCGACAGCGCCGGGGAACCCGTGCGACCGGCCATCCTGTACGGCATCGACGGCCGGGCCGAGCGGGAGATCCACGACCTCACCGAGCGGCTGGGCGCCGACGCCGTATTCGATCGCTGCGGCAAGGCGCTCAGCACGCAGGCCGTCGGCCCGAAGATGCTGTGGATGCAGCGGAACGAGCCACGGGAGTGGGCGCGCGCGACGAGGTGGTACAACTCCCACTCGTATCTGGCCGCCAAGCTCACCGGGGCCTACGTACTCGACCACCACACGGCCAGCCAGTGCGACCCGCTGTACGACATCCACGCCGGATCCTGGGCGCGGGACTGGCTCCAAGACATCGCGGGCCACCTGGAGATGCCCCGGCTCGTCCACCCCCACGAGGTCGTGGGAACCGTGACCCCCGAGGCGTCGGAGGCCACCGGGATCCCGGTCGGCACACCCGTCTGCGCCGGCACCGTCGACGCCTGGGCCGAGGCCCATTCCGCCGGCGTACGGCACCCGGGCGACCTCATGCTCATGTACGGCTCCACCCTGTTCTTCGTCCAGATCCTCGACACTTACCGGGCGCACCCCAAACTGTGGACCACGGCCGGAGTGGAACCGGGCCGACGCACCATCGCCGCAGGCATGTCCACCTCGGGGTCCCTGACCCAGTGGCTCCAGGAGGTCACCGGAGGAGAGCCCTTCGACACCCTGGTCGCCGAGGCCGAAGCCGTGCCGCCCGGTTCGGACGGCCTGCTGATGCTCCCGTACTTCGCCGGCGAGCGGACCCCGGTCTTCGATCCGCAGGCCAGAGGCGTGGTGGCAGGCCTCACCCTGCGGCACACACGCGGCCACCTCTTCCGCGCCGCCTACGAGGGCATCGCGTTCGGCGTCCGTCAGATCCTCGACTTCCTGGAGGACCCCGACGACCCGGTCCGGCGCATCGTCGCGGTCGGCGGCGGTACGAAGGGTGGACTGTGGACGCAGATCGTCAGCGACGTCACCGGCCGGGAACAACAGGTACCGACGCAGACCATCGGAGCCTGCTACGGCGACGCCCTGCTCTGTGCGGTCGGGCTCGGACTCGTACCGCCGGACACGGACTGGGCGGTCACCGAGACGACCGTGCGGCCCCGGGCGCACACCCGTGGGACGTACGACCGCCTGTACGCGTCGTATTCCGCGCTCTACCCCGCCACGCGGGACATCGTGCACGATCTCGCCGACGTGCAGCGGGAGCGGGCCGGTCGGTGAACCGTCCTCACGGGTGAGTGCCGCGGCCTGCCGTCAGCTTCCGATGTCCTCTCGACGTACCGGACCGGGGGCCTCTTCATGGCTCGGTCCGGCGGCCTGCGTGCCTGGCTCGTCCTCCGTGTCCTCGCCCTCCGCCTGGGAGGGAGTCGTCCGGGGGATGTCGGGACGGTCGGCGTCCGCCTCGTCGTCGCGTTCACCCTCTGCCTGGGACGGGGTGGGGAACTGATCGCTCATGATCGGCCTCACTGACCTGTGTCGGGTCGGTGTCGTGATGTCGGCCCAGAGATTTTCGCCCTACGCTCCCACTGTAGTCCGCCGACTCTTCCGGTGACCGGTGACCGGTGACCGGTGACCGGTGCTCCGGGCGCGCGTCACGTGCGCGGACGGCACGCGCCCGGCCTCAGTCGTCGACGAGCGCGTCCACCACGGCCTTGGCGACACGGGCCGCCCGCTCGGCCGTCCAGTACCCGGGCTCCTCCATGGAGGAGACGTAGTAGCCGCGGGTCAGCAGCGACAGGATGTCGGCGGCGAGGGCCGCGTCGGGCACGCCCGCGGCGAGGGCGGCGTCGAGGAACTCCCGGCGCGACTCGCGAGGCTCCTGCCGGTCGACCCCGGCCGGGTCGACGTGCGCCGCGGAGAGCATCTCGACCCACATCGTGCGCAGGAGGAGGTCCTCGGGCTCCGTGCTGAGGTGCCACTCCACGGTGGCGCGCAGCCGGTCCGCACCTGTCCGGTCGCCCACGCGGGACTCCAGGTCGGCCCGCCACCGGGACTCCGCCGCCCGGACGGCGTTGGTGATCAGCGCCGTCCTGGTGGGCACGTAGTTGGTGACCATGGCCGTGGAGCCGCCGAGTTCCTTGGCGACGGCGCGGATGGTGATGGCGTGCGCCCCGTCGCGGGCGGCGACCGCGAGGGTCGCCTGGGCGATTGCCTTGCGGCGCTGGACTTCGTCGACGTCGATCGGCATGGAAGAAACCTAGCTCAGAGGCGGGTTGACGTAGAACACCATGTAATGTAACGCTGTTATATCACAACGTTTCTTAAAGATTCGCTTCCCTGGAGGGCCGTATGAGCCTTGCCGTCCAGCGCGTCACCCCGCAGCCCGTCCCACCGCACGCGCGCCAGCACATGGTGCGAATGCGCGACGGAGTGCTGCTGGCCACCGACGTGTACGCCGCGGACACGGGGGAGCCGGCGCCGACCGTGCTGGCCCGGCTGCCGTACGACAAGAACAGCCGCTACGTGTTCTTCGACCGGATCGCCAAGAGGTTCACGGCACGCGGATACGCCGTGGTGGTCCAGGACGTCCGTGGCAAGTTCCGCTCCCAGGGCAGGACGCTCGGCTGGACCGGAGAGGTCGACGACGGCTACGACACCCTTGAATGGATCACCCGCCAGCCGTGGTCCGACGGGGTCGTGGGCATGTTCGGCGACTCGTACTACGGTTTCACCCAGTGGTCCGCGGTCTCCAGCCAGCACCCCGCCCTGCGCGCCATCGTCCCCCGCGTGACATGCACGTCGAACGCCCCCGGTATCGCCACCTACGACTCCGGCTCCGGGCCACAGCCCCCGTGGCTGGAGGGCACCACGTACCAGGCGCAGGTGTGGACGGACAACGACATCCACGAGTTCGACGTCGACCTCACCGGACGACCCGTCATCGCCGCCTACCAGGAGGCCTTCGACGCGATCGGCAAGCGCTCGGCGGGCTTCGACCTCATCGTCGGCGGCATCCCCCTCGCCCCGTACAACGGGCCGCACCCCTACGACGCCCGTCCCGTGCCGGTGCTGCACTGCGTGGGCTGGTTCGACAATCTCGGCATCGCCCACATGCGCGACTACACGGAGCTGGCCGGGCGTTCCGGGTGGGCGGCCGTGCAGTACCTCGTCGCCGACACGATCGACCACGAGAACTACTTCCTGGAGGACGCCCCGGCGACCTCGGCCGCCGATCGCCCCGCCACCGACCACCTGGCCGACGACACCGCGCTCGAACGCATGCTGGACTCCTGCACCGGCCCCGCGATCGAGTTCTTCGACGTCTTCCTCAAGGGCGTCGCCCACCCCGACTCGCTGCCCCGGGTCCGCTGGAAGCTCGGTCACGAGAGCTGGCACACCGCGGCCACCTGGCCGCCGCCCGAAGCCACGGCGGCCGAACTGTATCTGGCGGACCCGGCCGCCGCGGCCGCGACGGTCCCCGGCGGAACGCTCGCACCCCGCCCGGCCGTCCCGACGGAAACGGCCGAGTGGCGCTACGACCCGGACGATCTCGTGCCGTCCGCCGCGGCCGACACCTTCCTGCAACTACGCGACCACGTCGACGAACGCCGCACCCTCGACCGCGACGACGTGCTCGTGTTCACGGCTCCCGCCGCCGAGCATCCGCTCGACCTCGCGGGGCCCGTGCAGGCGGTGCTGCACGTGGAGAGCACGGCGCCCACCTTCGACGTCTTCGTACGGCTCCTCGACCTGGCACCCGACGGCACCGCGCGCCTGATCGTCCGGGGCTGCGCCCAGGCCGACGCGCCCGGAGAGCTGCGGATCGCGCTCGGACACACCGGCTACCGGGTGCGTCCCGGCCATCGCCTCGCGCTGATGATCGCCGGCAGCGACTTCCCCAACCACCTGCCCAACTCCGGCTCGCTGGAGAGCCCGTGGCTGACGACCTCACCCAAGGCGAGCCGGCAGACACTGTGGACCGGCGCCGCCCGACCCTCCCGGCTGAGCCTGACCGTCCTGCCCGGGAACGCCGAGGGCGGTGGCGCGCGATGAGCCCGCGCTTCGTCGTCGCACGGCTCGGGATGCTCGTCGTGACGCTGCTCGTCTCCAGCCTCGCCATCCACGGCGCCATGTTCCTCACCCCGGGGGACCCCGCCACCCTGCTCGTCGGAGGCAGCCGCAACCCCGATCCCGCCGTCCTGGCGCAGATCCACCGCGAATACCACCTGGACGACCCCTTCATCCAGGGCTACTGGCACTGGCTCGGCAACTGCCTCCAGGGCGACTTCGGCAAGTCCCTCGTCTACCGCGACTCGGTCGCCGCCCTCATCGGCGACCGCGCCGGCACCACCCTCGCCCTCGTCGTCTACGCCTCCCTCCTCGTCCTCGCCGCGGGCACCGTCATCGGAACCGTCGCCGCGCTGCGCGGCGGCCGCACGGAGACCCTCGCCACGACCGTCACCGCCGGGGCGATGGCGGTGCCCACCTTCGTCATGGCGGTCCTGCTCATCTGGCTCTTCGCCGTCCGGCTCGCGTGGTTCCCCGTCTACGGCTCCGGCGAGGGGTTCACCGGCACCCTGACGCATCTCACCCTGCCCGCCGTCGCGTTGGCGATGACCTGGATCGGATACGTCGCCCAGGTGACCCGGACCGCCGTCCGCGCGGAGCTGCGCTCCGAGCACGTGGAGACCGCCCGCAGCAGGGGCGTACCCGAACGCACGGTGATCCGCCGCCACGTGCTGCACAACGCCTCGGGACCCGTCTTCGCCGTCTCCGGCGTCGGCATCGCCGGCATCATCGCCACCGCCGCCGTCATCGAACAGGCCTTCGGTACCGGAGGGCTCGGCGCCCTCATGATCGAGGCCGCCGCCAAGCAGGACATGGCCGTCGTCCAGGCGGTGTCGCTCGTCTTCGTGGTCGTGTTCGTCGTCATCAACACCGCCGTCGACCTGATCAGCGCCGCGCTCGACCCCCGCGCCGCGCGGAAGGGGGCCCGATGACCACCGCCCCGCTCACCCGCACCACCACCGGCCGCACGAAGCGCACCCGTCCGCGCGACCGCCTGACCCTCGGCGCGGGATGTGTCGTCGCCCTGTTCGTCCTGCTGGCCGTGTTCGGGCCGCTGCTCGCCCCGCACGACCCGAACGCCGTCGACCCCGTGAACGTCTACGCCGGGCCCTCCGCCACCCACCTGCTCGGCACCGACGACACCGGACGCGACCTCCTCTCCCGGCTCATCGCCGGAACCCGCGCCAGCCTCGCCGCCCCCGCCGTGGTCGTCGTCGTGTCCACCGTGCTCGGCACCCTGCTCGCACTCACGGCCGCCTGGTCCGGGGGATGGCTGGACCGGCTGGTCTCGGGCGCCCTGGACATCGTCTTCGGGTTCCCCGGCCTCATCATGGCCGTCCTCGTCGCCGCGGTCTTCGGCGCCGGCCTCACCGCGCCGGTCGTCGCCCTGTCGATCGCCTACCTCCCCCTGATCACCCGCGTCGTACGAGCCGCCGCGATCAAGGAACGCAATCTGCCCTACGTCTCGGCGCTCCAGCTCCTCGGCGCGCCCACCGCCCGCATCTGGCTGCGGCACCTGCTGCCCAACCTGCTGCCCCTCGTCCTCGTCCAGGCCACCATCGGATTCGGCTACGCCCTCCTCGACGTCGCCGCGATCTCCTTCCTCGGCCTCGGCGATCAACCCCCGGACCCGGAATGGGGGTTGATGGTGTCCAACGGAGCTCCGTCCATCCTTTCCGGCCTGCCCCAGCAGTCGCTGTACGCGGGCATCGCCATCCTGATCGTCGTCGTCGCCTTCAACCTGCTGGGCACGGGACTGTCCCGACGACTGCTCGGAGAGAACGCATGAGCACACCACCCCTGCTCCGGATCGACGCGCTCGGCATCGACCTGCCCGTCGACGGAGAACCACGCACCGTCGTCCACCGCGTCGACCTCGGCATCCCCGAGGGAGCGGCCGTCGCCCTGGTGGGGGAGTCGGGCTCCGGCAAGTCCCTGACGGCCCGCTCCGTCCTCGGCCTGCTGCCCCGAGGCGCCCACGTCCACGGAGAGGTGCTGTTCGCCGGGGAGTCCGTACCGCGGATGAGGCCCGAGCGGCTGCGCACCTTCCGGGCGAGCGAGGTCGCCATGGTGTTCCAGGACCCTCGGGCCCACATCAACCCCGCGCGCGGCATCGGCGACTTCCTGATCGAAGGACTGACCACCGCACGCGGTGTCCCGGCCGCCGAGGCGTCCAGGAAGGTCACCGCGATCCTGCGCGAGGTCGGCATCCCCGACGCCGACCGGCGTATGCGCCAACGACCCCACGAACTCTCGGGCGGCCTGCTCCAACGCGTCATGATCGCCGCCGCGCTCGCCGCCGAACCACGCCTGCTCCTCGCCGACGAACCGACCACGGCCCTCGACGTGACCACCCAGGAGGAGGTCATGGCCATCATCGGCGAGGCCCGCCGAGCGCGCGGACTCGCCATGCTGTTCATCACCCACGACCTGGAACTCGCGGCAGCCGTGTGCGACCGGGTCCCGGTGATGTACGCGGGCACGACCGTGGAGGAACTGCCCGCCGACCGTCTGCGCGGGCGCGCCTCCCACCCCTACACCCGCGCCCTGCTCGCCTCCCGCCCCTCGGTCTCCGACGCCGGCGCGGAACTGCGCTCGATCCCCGGCAGACCGCTGTCCGGCTTCGAGGTACCCGACGGCTGCGCCTTCAGCGACCGCTGTCCCCACGTCCGGGACCTGTGCCGCAACGAGCGCCCGGAACCGGGGGGTTTTGTCGAGGACGGCACCGCGGCCTGCCACTTCCCGCACCCCCTCACCTCCGAGGAGACCGGCAGTCATGCTTGAGGTACGCAACCTCCGCAAGGAGTTCGGTGACTTCGTGGCCGTGGACGAGGTGACGTTCTCGCTCCCCGCACAAGGGTCCCTGGCGATTGTCGGTGAATCCGGGTCTGGCAAGACGACCACCGCCCGCATGATCGCCGGACTTGAGACACCGAGCGGCGGACACATCGCCGTCGCGGGCGCCGAGCCCGCACCCGGCAGGCCGCGGTCACGTGCGCGCCGCGCCCGCGGCCGCCAGATCCAGATGGTCTTCCAGGACCCCTACTCCTCCCTCGACCGCCATCAGCGCGTCGGCGACGCCGTCGCCGAGGCGGTCGCGCTGCACCAGGACCTGCCCGCCGTCCGGCGCCGCGCCCGGGTCGCCGAACTGCTCGACCTGGTCGGCCTGGACGACCGGCAGGCACGTTCGCTGCCGAAGGCGCTCTCCGGCGGCCAGCGCCAACGCGTCGCCATCGCCCGCGCGCTGGCCGCCGAACCACGGGTACTGATCCTGGACGAGGCCATCGCCGCACTGGACGTGTCCATCCAGGCACAGATCCTGGCCCTGCTGGCCCGCCTGCGCACGGAGACCGGGACGGCGCTGCTGTTCATCACCCACGACCTCGGCGCCGTCCGGTACGTCAGCGAGGAGGTCCTGGTGATGCAGGCGGGCCGCGTCGTCGAACACGGCCCCGTCGCGACCGTCCTCGACGATCCCCAGGCCCCCTACACCCGGCGCCTCATCGACTCCATCCCCAAGCCCGGCTGGAAGCCACGCAGGAGGGGTGACAAGGGTGCCGACTGACACCCTGCCGCGCCGCTCACGACCACAAGACGTCTGCCCCAGGGAGGCCCTGGGGCAGACGTCTTCCGTCTCAAGAACGGCTGGTCACTTCCCTGTGCCGCCCAGGTGGGCGGCCCACGGCATGCCCATGTACGCGAAGGAGGCCGGCGCGCCGCTGATGCGCTTGTTCATGTACATCCGCTCGTACGTGGTGGCCAGGAACACCGCCGGGGTGGTGGGCGTGAACAGCGCCTGGGCCTTGCCGTACGCCGTGGCCGACGCCGTCGGGTCGGAGGCGGTGCGGGCCTGGTCGAGCAGCTTGGTCACCTCGGGGTTGTCGTAGTTCGTCCAGTTGAAGATGCCGCGCGGGGTCACGCTCTCGGCCACGTAGGACGCAGGGTCGGGCATGGTGACGTAGCCGAAGGTGAGGACGAGGTCGAGCCCCGTGCGGACCGAGGGGTCGTAGAAGAGCGAGGACATCTCGGTGGGCTGGAGCTGCTTGATCGTGATGGCCACGCCGATCTTCTTGGCCGCGGCCTGGATGAACGTGAGGGCCTGGAGCGAACGTTGGTCACCGGCAGGGATGGCCGCCACCAGCGGACGCGAAGGGGCTCCGGCCCGGGCGACCAGCTTCTTCGCCTTCGCCACGTCCGGCTGCGGGACGTCGGGCAGGGCGGCGTAGGCGGCGTCGTACTGGGCGGCGGCCTGGTCGCCGTGCCAGGTGAGCGGCGGGACGAGGGACTTGAGGGTGGTGCCGGCACCGCCGAACACGTTCTTGACCAGGGCCTCGCGGTCGATGACCAGGGACAGCGCGTCCAGCAACGTGCGGTCGGCAGCGGGCGATTCGGCGTTGCCGGGTATGAGCAGGACGTTCTGGGTGGAGGGGCCGAGGTGCACGGCGCCGTTGCCGGACTTGGCGAGCGCGGTGGCGCTGCTGGGCGGCAGTTCGTAGGTGCCGTCCACCTCACCGGACAACAGGGCACTGGTGAGCGAGTTGTTGTTGGTGATGAACTCGAACTCGACCTGCTTCGCCTTGGGCTTGAGAGCGGTGTCCCAGTACGCGTCGTTGCGCTCCAGGGTGATGCCGGTGCCGGACTTCCACGAGGCGGGCTTGAACGGCCCCGTGCACATCAGGCCGCCCTTGGCCGTTCCGTAGGCCGAGCCGGCCTTCTGGGTGTACGTCTTCTGGCTGACCGCGCCGAACGACGTGGACAGCGCCTTGGGAAGCGTCTGGTCGTAGCCCTTGGTCCGCAGGGTCACCTGGTGGGGGCCGGTGGCCTTGATCGAGGTCACGGCGGTCAGGTAGTTCCCGTACAGGGCCTGGGTCCTGGGGTCGCGCTGGCGCTCCAGGCTGTAGACCACGTCTTCGGGCGTCAGGGCCGAGCCGTCCCAGAACGTGACGCCGGAGCGGAGGTCGAGCACCAGGGTGTTGGAGTCGCTCCAGGTGACCTTCTCGGCGAGTCCGGGGCTCAGGGAGAAGTCGGCGTTCATGCGCGTCAGGGTGTCGCAGAGGTTGGCCTCGACCGTCTGCGGTGAGTAGTCGCCCACCTTCGCCGGGTCCAGGGTCGTCGGCTCACCGTAGGGCAGGGCCCAGGTCACGTGGTCGACCTCGGAGGCGCCGGGGGTCGTGGTGGTGGTCAGCCGCTCCTTGGCGGAGGTGTTGTCGCTTCCGTTCGCCGAGCTGGTGCAGGCCGTGGCGGCCAGCAGTCCCACGCTCGTGAGCACAGTCAGCACCGTCTTCTTCGCAGCCATAGCTGATGCTCCTTGCCGAGAGGGGTGAGGAGAAGCGGGGGACGCTCGACATGGGGGGCGGAGTGAGGCACGCCGACGAGACGTCGTAAACGAATGTCATATAACACTGTTGCATGTCACGCTTGCATCTGGTGAGCTGACGCGTCAAGTGGGTGGAGCGGCTCGTCCGGGTACGCCGCCCCCCCTTTCGCAGAAGCGGAGAACCCTCATGTCCTTCACTCCCGCCCTCGGCTTCGCCTTCGAGATCCGCGCCGAGGTGGCCGACACGCTGCACATCGGCAACGGCGACGGCGAGGTCACCGAGTTCACCCCCATCACCGGGGGCAGCGTGGAAGGTCCCCGGCTGCGCGGAACGGTCCTGCCCGGCGGTGGCGACTGGAGCAGCACACGCGGGGAGGTGTGCGAGCTGGAGGCCCGCTATCTGCTCCGGGCGCAGGACGGTGCCGTGATCGACATCGTCAACCGCGGCTACTACCGCCCGAAGGCGGAGGCCCCCGACCAGTTCGACGGTGATCTGCAAGTCTCCGAGGCCGGCCACTACTACCGCACCTCGCCGGTCTTCCGTACGGACGCCCCGGCCCACCGCTGGCTCGCGGAGACGGTCTTCGTCGGACTCGCCCGCCCGGACGGCGAGGGCGCCGTCGTCATCCGCGTGTACGCGCTCGGGTGAAGGCCGGGCCGTGGCCCGCGTGGACGATCACGCGGGCCACGGCCCGGAAACCGCGGTCCTGGTCAGGACAGGGACCGCCACGCCCCGACCAGGGCCTGCCTCAGTACGTCGATCTCCCGCGAGCTCAGCCCGTCGACCATGCGCTCCTCCAGGCGGCGGGCCGGTTCGGCGTACTCGGCGAGCAGCAGGCGTCCCGGCTCGGCCAGCGCGATGAGGCGCTCGCGGCGGTTGGCGGGATTGGGCTCGCGGCGGATCAGGCCCCGGCTCTCCAGGGTGCGGACCATGTCGGCCATCGACTGCGCGGTCACGAAGGAGTCGCGGGCGAGCTGCGCGGCCGAGATGCCGTCGTGCCGCTCCAGCACCGTCAGGGCGGTGTACTGCAACGCCGTGATCCCTGCGGGCTTGACCAGCTCCTCCAGCCGGGCGCGCACCGCCAGCTCCGTCCTCTTCAGCAGATAGAGCAGTGAGGTGCTCACGTTCGTCCTCCCGTTGCGGCGGTTCTTGTGCGGGGTGGACCCACCCGTTCCCCGTACCGGGTGCCGCCGGGTGGCGGCGGCACGCTCTCACCCTAAGGCATTGACAGGAATCCTGATGATTGCCGAGACTGCGTTCATCAGGATTCCTGTCAATGCCGCTCTCCCGCCGACGCCTTCGGCGCGGGCTGTCGTCGACCCCTTCGGCATCCCTGCCACCTGCCACCTGCCACTTCCCATCCACCACCTACGAGAGGCACTTCTGATGGATCTCCAGGGCAAAGTCGCCGTCGTCACCGGCAGCGGACGCGGTCTCGGACTGGCCTACGCCCGGGCCCTCGCCGCGGCGGGCGCCGCCGTCGTCGTCAACGACGTCGACCAGGCGGTCGTCGACTCCGCCGTCGCCGCCATCCGCTCCGCGGGCGGCAAGGCGGCCGGGGTCGTCGCGGCCGTGGGCGACGGCGAGGCCGCCCGGCGACTGGTGGACGCGGCGGTCGAGGAGTTCGGCCGCCTGGACGTGCTGGTCACCAACGCCGGCATCCTGCGCGACCGCGTGCTGTGGAAGATGACCGACGACGACTTCGACGCCGTGGTCCGCGTCCACCTGCGCGGCACCTTCACCTGCGCCCGCGCCGCCGCCGTCCGGATGCGGGAGCAGGGCACCGGCGGCCGGCTGATCCTGATCTCCTCGCCCGCCGGGCAGCGCGGCAACTTCGGCCAGACCAACTACGCCGCCGCCAAGGCCGGCATCGTCGCCATGGCCCGCACCTGGGCCATGGAGCTGGGCCGCGCCGGAATCACCGTCAACGCCGTCGTCCCGGTCGCGGCCACCGAGATGACCAGGACCATCCCGGCCTTCGCGCCGGTCATCGAGGAGTCCGAGCGCACCGGCCGGCCGCTGCCGGACCGGCTGCGCAAGGACGAGGGCCTCGGCACCGTCGAGGACGTCGCCGGACTGATCACCTTCCTGGCCTCGGACGCCGCCAAGGACGTCACCGGGCAGGCCATCGGCATCGGCGGCGACCGCCTGGCGCTGTGGGCGCACCCCAAGGAGAAGGCGGTCGCCTTCGCGGACGGCGGCTGGAGCGCCGACACGATCGCCGCCGAGTGGCCCGGCGGCGTCGGATCCGAGCCCGAGACCTATGGCATCCCCGCGCCCAGGACCCCGGAGGCATGAGATGGGCGACCTCGCACCGGATCTCGCACCGGATCTCGCGCCGGATCTTGCGCATGGTGGCGCATCGGATCTCGTACACGATCGCGCCATGGACCTCGACCGACTGACCGCCATCGACGTACACACGCACGCCGAGGTCTCCAAGGACGGCCACGGGGCCCTGAGCCCCGAACTCTTCGGCGCCTCCGCGGACTACTTCAAGGCCCATGGCCACCGGCAGCCGACCATCGACGAGATGGCCGCCCACTACCGCGAACGCCGCATGGCCGCCGTGGTGTTCACCGTCGACGCCGAACACGCCACCGGCCACCCCCGGATCTCCAACCAGGAGATCGCCGAGAGCTGCGCCGTCCACGCCGACGTCCTCATCCCCTTCGCCAGCGTCGACCCGCACAAGGGCCGCGCGGGCGTACGGGAAGCACGACGGCTGGTCGAGGAGTACGGAGTGCGCGGGTTCAAGTTCCACCCGAGCATCCAGGCGTTCGCACCGAACGACCCGCTCGCCTACCCCCTGTACGAGGCCATCGAGGAACTCGGCGTACCCGCCCTGTTCCACACCGGCCAGACCGGCATCGGCGCCGGCGTCCCGGGCGGCGGCGGCATCCGTCTGAAGTACTCCAACCCCATGCTCGTCGACGACGTCGCCGTGGACTTCCCCGAGTTGCGCATCATCCTCGCCCACCCGTCCTTCCCGTGGCAGGACGAGGCGCTGGCGGTCGCGACCCACAAGCCCCACGTCCACATCGACCTGTCCGGCTGGTCGCCGAAGTACTTCCCGCCCCAACTCGTGCGCTACGCCAACAGCCTGCTCCAGGACAAGGTCCTCTTCGGCTCCGACTACCCCGTCATCACCCCAGACCGATGGCTCGCCGACTTCGAGAAGCTCGACATCAAGCCCGAGGTCCGGCCGAAGATCCTCAAGGAGAACGCCGCCCGTCTGCTCGGCCTGCTCACGGATTGAAGGAGCCGTTCGTGTTGAACCAAGGCATCGGTTCCTGGCCGGCGCGCCGGGCCCGCAAGACACCCGAGCGGGTCGCCGTCGTCCACGAGGACCGCACCTGGACCTACCGGGAACTCCACGAGCGAGTCCTGCGCCTCGCCGACGCCCTGCGCGGCCTCGGCGTCGGACGCGGCGACCGCGTCGCGTACCTGGGCCCCAATCACCCGGCCTTCCTGGAGACACTGTTCGCCGCCGGCGCCCTGGGCACGGTCTTCGTCCCGCTCAACACCCGGCTGGCGGCCCGGGAACTCGCCCACAACCTGTCCGACTCGGGCAGCACCGTCCTCGTCCACGCCCCCGAACAGGCCGACGCGGCCCGCACCGCGGCGGCGGAGGCGGGGGTACGCCACCGGATCGCACTCGCGGGCCCCGACGGCGGCGGGGCACTCGGCTACGAGCAACTCCTGGCCGGAGCCCGCACCGGCCACCTGGACGAGCCCGTGGCGCCGGAGGACCCCTGCATCATCATGTACACCTCCGGCACGACCGGCCGCCCCAAGGGGGCGGTCCTCTCCCACGGCAACATCACCTGGAACAGCGTCAACGTCCTCGTCGACACCGACCTGGCCGGCGACGAGGTGACGCTCGTCGCGGCACCCCTGTTCCACACCGCCGGTCTCAACATGACCTGTCTGCCCACCCTGCTCAAGGGCGGCCGGGTGGTGCTGCTCGGCGCCTTCGACCCGGAGCGCGTCCTCGAACTCGTCGAGAGCCTGCGGGTGACGTACCTGTTCGGCGTCCCCACGATGTACGACGCCATCGCCGCCCGGCCGCGCTGGGCGACCACGGACCTGTCCAGCCTGCGCACTCTCAACTGCGGCGGCGCCCCCGTCCCCGCACGCACCATCGCCACCTACCTCGCCCGCGGCCTGGCCTTCAGCCAGGGCTACGGCATGACCGAGGCATCCCCCGGAGTCCTCTACCTGGACAAGGAGCAGACCTCCGCCAAGGCGGGCTCCGCCGGCGTGCCGCACTTCTTCACCGACACCCGGGTGGTCCTGGCCGACGGCCGTGACGCCGGTCCGGGGGAGCGCGGCGAGATCCTCGTCCAGGGTCCCAACGTCATGACCGGCTACTGGGGCCGATCCGAGGACACCCAAGCCGCCTTCACCGACGGCGACTGGCTGCGCACCGGCGACATCGTCAGCACCGACGCGGACGGCTACGCCTACATCGTCGACCGGGTGAAGGACATGTTCGTCTCGGGCGGCGAGAACGTGTACCCGGCCGAGGTCGAGGACGTGATCCTCACCCACCCCGCCGTCGAGGAGTGCGCGGTCATCGGGGTGCCGGATCGGGTGTGGGGCGAGGTCGGTCGGGCGGTCGTCGTGCTCAGGCCGGGCTCCGGTGTCGACGAGCACGACATCCTCGGCCACCTGGCGGGCCGGCTCGCCAAGTACAAGGTCCCCAAGTCGGTGGTGATCACGGACACCCTGCCGCGCACGGCCTCCGGGAAGATCATCAAGCCTGCCGTCCGTGAACGCCATGGGCGGGAACCCGCGGACCCCTCCCCCTCGTAGCGGACTCCGCCGCACCTCGACGCACCCGGCGACACCCGTTGCGAACCGCACCCCGTGGCGGTCCGTACCCGCGTCACCGCGTCACCGCGTCACCGCGTCAACGTGTCCCCGAATCAACGTGTCACCACGTCACCACGTCACCAGGTCACTTGCGTCATCGAAGGGATTCACCATGTCCACCACCGCCATCGGCATCGACGGACTGAAGGCACTCAGCGGCTCCGATCTCGGCCGCACGGAGTGGCGCGAGATCACCCAGGAACGGGTGAACACCTTCGCCGACGCCACCGACGACCACCAGTGGATCCACACGGACCCCGAGAAGGCCAAGGACGGCCCGTTCGGCGGTCCGATCGCCCACGGCTACCTCACGCTCTCCCTCATCATCCCGCTCTTCGGGGAGCTGCTCGCCATCACCGGCATCTCCATGAGCGTCAACTACGGCCTGGACAAGGTGCGTTTCCCCGCTCCCGTGCCGGTCGGCGCGAGGATCCGACTGCACGGCGCCGTCGGCAGCGTGGAGGAGGTGAAGGGCAACGGCGTACAAATGCCGCTGACCTTCACCGTCGAGGTCGAGGGCAGCGACAAGCCGGCGTGCGTGGCCCGGGCCGTCTACCGCCACTACGCCTGACCTGGGACCGCCCGAGGCAGGGACCGCCCGCGGGGCGGGGGGCGACCCCCATCCCGCGGGCGGCTGCGGTCATGACGCGACACGACAGGAGGGCCCTGCGTCTCGGGTACGGATCGCAGCGTCCGTACCCGAGCCGGAGGGCCCTCGTTCGTGCTTCTTGTTCTTGCTGCTCCTCGTGCTCTTCGCGTCCGTGTGCCGGGTCAGAGCACCGGGATCAGCCGGGGAGTGCGGTCCTCGACGGCCTGGGCGGCGTCGAGGACCATCTCCTCCTCGAACCGTCCCCCGATCAGCTGCACGCTCATCGGCAGGCCGTCGACGAGGGCGCTGGGCACCGTGGCCGCCGGGAAGCCGAGGATCGGGACGGCCGCCATCGGCCACATCGCGGTGACGAGCTGCGCGGCCCGCTCGGGGCTTGCGATGTCGGCGTCCTGCTCGAACGGAGGCTCCGCGGACACCGGGGTGAGCAGCAGCCGGTCCCGGCCGAGCAGTTGCTGGAGCTCGGCGACCAGCGCCCCGCGCCGGGACCAGCCGTGGATGTACTCCGCCAGGGTGGGGGAGTCGCCCCACTGCCCGGCCGCCGCGGCGAAGGAGTACGTGAGTGAGGTACGGATGTCCGCGTCGCCGATCACCTCCACGGTCGGCATGGTGGACCGGAAGTCCTCGTAGATGAGCAGGGACCACAGCCGCGCGGCTTCGGCGAGCAGGGGGAGCCCGTCCAGTTCCTCGACCTGGTGGCCGGCGTCGGTCAGCTTCTCGACGGCCTCGTCGACGGCCTTCTCGACGGCTCGGTGGTTCGCGACCGTGCCGATGTTCCGTACGACGCTGACGCGGGGGAGGGCGTCCGGCGCGGGGCGGTCCGGGAGGGCGGGGACACCGACCGGATCCCGCAGGTCGGGGGTGGTCATCACACGCAGGGCCAGCCGGGCGTCGGCCACCGTGCGGGCGAGCGGACCCTCGACGGCGCAGTTCAGCACGGTCGGCGGCATGACGAGCTGCTGACGGCCGCCCGGGGTGTCGACGTACACCGGCTCCGCCCAGTTGGACACCCGGCCGACGGTCGGGCGGATGCCCACCACACCGCAGCAGGCGGCCGGGTACCGGATCGAACCGCCGATGTCGTTGCCCTGGGCTATCGGCGTCATACCGGCGGCCAGACTCGCGGACGCGCCGCCGCTGGAGCCACCGGGGGTGCGGTCGGCCGCCCAGGGGTTGAGCGTGCGGCCGTGCAGGTCGTTGGTGCTGAACCAACGGTAGGAGAAGGCCGGGGCGTTGCTGCGGCCGACCAGCACGGCGCCGGCGTCGCGCAGCGCCGTCACGCAGGCGGCGTCGTGCGCGGCGGGGGTTCCGGCGAGGGCGACGACGCCGTGGCTGGTGGCATACCCCCGCTGATCCGTGTTGATCTTCGTGGAGACGGGGATGCCGTGCAGCGGGCCGAGCTCGGCACCCGAGGCGGTGCGCCGGTCGGCGGCACGGGCCTGGTCGAGCGCATCCTCGGGGCGGAGGTCGGCGAGCGCGTTGACTCGGGGGTTGACGGCGTCGATGCGGTCCAGACAGGACTGCACGATGTCGGCCGAGGAGAGCGTGCGGTTGCGGATCGCGGCCGCGAGTTCGACGGCCGAGAGCTGCCACGGTTCGGTGGCGGGGGAGTCGTGTTCCATGATCGCCTCTACGACGGCGCGCCCGGGGCGGCGCGGATGTCCATCCTGTTATGTGACGTCGTTATAAGACGACGTTTGATTTAGCCATCGTGGTACCCGGTGCCGGAGGTGTCAAGGATCCGTCCTCCTCGGTGGCGGACGGGTCTGGGGGCGGGGGTCGGTGAGGGCGTGGGCCGTCGCGACCCGGTGCCGGAAACCGCGGTCCGTCGCAGGTAGGCTGCGCCGATGCGCACGGTCGAGGTCTTGTTGGACGAGGCGACGGACTTCGCGGTCCGGGAGGCCTGGCGACGGCTCGCGGATGCGGGGTTGCCCAGTCAGGCGCGCCTCCGCTCGCCGACCAACAGCCCGCACCTCACCCTGGCCGCCTGCCCCGAGCTGACTGCCCCGATCCGCTGGGAGCTCGCCGAGGTGGCCGCCGCTCTGCCGCTGCCGGTGCGGTTCACCGGCGTGATCCGCTTCGAGCGGCCGACCTCGGTGCTGGCCTGGGCCCTCCAACTCGACGCCGCCCTGGACGACTTGCACCGTCGGGCGTGGGACGCGGTGGCCTCGGACAGTCCGTCCGAGACCCTCAACCCCCTCCACGACCCCGAGCACTGGAGCCCGCACGTCACCCTCGGCCGTTCCCGACGGTCCGGCGCCTTCGCCGACCGACGCATCCCCGAACTGCTTCCGACGCCGCCGCTGTCGGTACGGCTCACCACCCTGCGCAGCTACGACACCGAGACCGGCACCCTGGAAGTCCTGAAGCCCCGCCCCTGACAGGCCCGCGCCCGACTGGCTGGCGCACTCCGATTTCACCGTGTGGAAGTTGTCTGGAACGTGACAAGGGCGGCGCGGTCAGGCGGAGCCCCTGCTCACGGCGCGCGACGGGGCGTCAGTCGGCGAGTGCGTAGATGCTGCTGCCGGTGAGCCAGAGTCCGGCCAGGATCGACAGGGTGATGATCAGCTGCTCCTGGTGTTGTTCCAGCCAGGTCCGCAGCGTGCGGAGTCGGGCTTGGGCTGCGTCGGGTGCCCAGACGGTGTAGAGCTCCATGACCAGGAGGCTGAGGGTGGCGAGGACGCAGTAGCCGGTGAGGGTGAGCCAGTCGGTGAGGGTGGACAGGTCGGCGTCGACGACGGTGGCGGCGCCGGCGGCGACCATGGCCCAGGACTGGAGGAGCCAGGCGAGTGCGGCTGCGGTGCCGAGGGAGGCGTTGTCGATGCGGGCCGTCCAGTGCGGCGGCCGGTAGGGGCGGGGGAGCTGCCGATATCGATGGCCGCCGAACAGGACCAGGCCGACGCCGATCGCGAGCTTGGCGGCGATCGCGGCGGTAGAGGGCGTGCTGTGGTGGACGAGCGGTTTCCCACCCGTCAGCAGCATCACGCAGGCGATCACGGCGACCAGGTCGGCCAGCCAGGACAGCAGGAAGACAAGGCCCTTGCGGACACCGCGGCGTGAGGCGAGGAGCAGGATGAAGGCGCTGTTGTGCAGGGGCCCGAGGGTGATGGCCGTTCCGATCACGACCAGGTCGACGGCCATCGGCACAGCTGCTCCCCAGGGTCAGGGCCACCCGGCGTCTCCCGGACGGGCGTCTTGCGCGGGCGTGCCAGGCGGGCCGGGGTGCCGGCGGTCGGGGCGCCGCACCCCGACTCTGCGGCCCCCGGCCCCACGGGTCAAGCAGGCCACGCCGACACCTCCGTACAGGTCAGGTGCCTGATCCGTGGGCCGGAAGGATGCCCGGACCCTCGAACCAGCCGTCCTCTCCCGATGTCCGGTGCCCGGCGCGCCGGACCCCAAGGAGCGCGATACGAACGCGGGCCGCTGTACGTGTGGTTGAGCCGATGCCCGTTCTCGTGGACCCTTGCGCCGTGGACGATGAAGGCGGATACACGCTCAGAGAACTTCAGGCGCTGGATCCCGCGGTGCGCGCGGACGTCGTCCGCGTGCTGGACTGCGTCGTACGGGACCTGCCCGCCCGCTGGCGGCGCCGCAAGGGGGTGCCCCGGCTCATGGTGTTCCTCGACGGCCCGGAGGACGTCCGGATGGAGGGGATCACCTTCCTGGAGTTGTCCGAGTACGGCTATCTCGATGAGTTCAGCCGCTGGTCCGGCCTCGTCCCGGTGGAGAAGGCCCGAGAACACGGCTGTGCGGCTCTGGTCCACGGCGACCGTATTCACGCGAGGATCAACCAGATCGGCCCCTTTGGATCGGGTTGGCACGTTCCCGACACCTCGGTCCATGTCCACATAGCGCACCGGGACCTGAAGCTGCTCCGGCATTTTTCGTTCAAGTTCGACGTCAAGGGTCGACTCTTCCCGCGGCTCGTGTTCCGTCAGCCGATCGCCGACACCCTCGCCCGCGCCCGGCGGAGCTGACCCCCGCACGGTTCACCGAAGGTCACGGACGTCGCGCCAGGAACACGAACTCCCTTCCCGGTCGGTCGGGCGCGTCGCGAATGCCCTCCACCACGTATCCGTGCGCGGTCAAGTCCTCCTCGACTTCGTCCCGCTCGCGAAAGCGCAGCGTCGAATCCGATGTCAGCACCTGTCCGTCCGCTGCGAACCGGTAGGTCCAGCGGAACGTCACCAAAGGCAGGCTCACCTCCAGCAGTCGAACCCAGCTCTCGACGGATCCGACGCCGGGAATCCTGGTCACGCGACGGGACTTCTCGCGGGTCCAGTCCTCCCAGGCGCGTCTGGCCGGATCACGCGTCTCGAAGATCAGACGCCCGCCGGGTCGCAGTGCTCGGTGTGCTCCTCGTAGGGTCATCCGCCACGTCTCAGGGTCGGCGATGCCCTGGGCGACGTTCGCTGTCATCGTCGCAAGGTCGACCCGCAGCGGTGGAAGGCCCGCCGCATCACCGCAGATCCAGCGCACTCGTCCACCTCTCGGTTTGTTCCGGGCGACGTCGATGGATGCCTGAGCGGGATCCACACCTACGACCTCGACGCCGCGGTCGGCCAGGAGGAGGGCGAACACTCCCGTGCCGCAACCGATGTCCAGTACCTGTCGCGCCTCGAAATCGTCTGCCATCCGCAGATACGCGTGGAGGTCGCTGCGGTCGGGGTCGAGCGGATCGTAGATCGCGGCCAGTCGTGGATGGGTGAAGCAGTCGTCAGCCATGCGTCCGAACGTATGCAGAGCTGAGCCGAACGGCTACCCGGCCGTCATCGGGGCCCCGGTCACGCAAACGCCGTGACCGGGGCCCCGGGATCAACTGCCCCGCACCCTGACGACCGTTGTTAGTTCCGGTAGCGGAACACGATCCGGCCGCGTGCCAGGTCGTACGGCGGGAGCTCCACCAGGACCCGGTCCTCCAGCATGATCTTGATGTAGTGCTTGCGGATCTTCCCGCTGATGTGCGCGAGCACCTGGTGGCCGTTGTCGAGCTCCACGGTGAACATGGCGCTGCGCAGGCATTCGACGACTCTGCCCTCGACCTCGATGACGTTCTTGTTCTTCGTCATCGCACCAGCTCCAGGTTGCTGCTGATCGGCTGGGCGCCGCTGTTCCCGAACAGTGCGGTGGCCGCTCGGTTGGACTCTTGGACCTCGGTCCAGGCCGCGGCGGCCCCGGAGCGGTGCAGCGATTCCAGCGCGTGGGCCAGCAGTGCCCGCGCGATGCCGCGGCGTTGGTCGCTCGCGCGGACCGCGAGCAGTCCGATGCGTGGCCGCTTCGCCGTCACCACCCGGATCAGCCCCAGGTAGCGGTCCGGCGCCGCGGCCACCGCGTACTTCGACGGGTCGACGATGGTGTCGCCTTCGGGAAAGGAGATCACCTCCGCGGGCATCGACTGCCAGCCGACGCTCGCCTCGACCTCGTCGCGGATCGCACGGTCCACCGCCCGGAGCAACGCCTCGTCCGCCTGACCGGCGGGCACGATCGTCACGTCCGCAGGCGGCCGGACTGCACCGAGCCCGGTGACCTGGGGGTCGGTCGGTACGGTGTACTCCCACTCGCGGCGGCGGACCGTGAATCCGGCTCGCCGCCAGCCGGACGTCAGCGCGGCGTCGGCTTCGTCGACCACCGTGTACAGCGGCGAAGGCAGTTGAGCCAGCATCGCCTCGGCGAGCCGGTCGAAGGTGGCGTCGTGCCAGGCGTCGATGCTGACGAACAGGCGTCCGTCAGGCCGGTGTTGCGCATGTGCGCGGCCGACGACCAGGTCGTCATCCAGTGCATGCCATTGCCGGTCCGCGACGCGCGTGATCATCACCGCGTTCTCGCCCGGACCGGATGTGAAGGGCTTTGTGTTCATCGGTGTCTCCTTCAGGAGTGCCTTGATCTCAGGCGCTCCTGGCGACACCGGACGTCAGCCGCCGGACCGTGACGGATCGAGGGAGCACCCACGGGTAACTGCGTTCACGGTGCTCACCTCCAAACGACGACTCAACGGCCCACCAAGAACCTAGCAGTGGGGCGCCGCCTGGCTCAAAACCTTTTTCCTGAGGAGCGGCCCGGGAGGGTCTCAGTCCGCGAAGCCGTCGCGCAGCAGGCAACGGGCCACCTCGGCGCGGGCCTTGGCGAGTTCCGCGGCGATCTGCTCGCTCCGGCGGGCCTGCGGCACCACCACGGCCGCCACCGTCTCCCCGCCGAGGAGGCCGGCCCGCCGCAGATGGGTCGGCGGGTGGGTGGTGTCGACCTGGTGCCCGCGCCGGGCTCCGGCGCGCCGCTGCCGTTCGTATTCGTGCTCCGGGATGGACGCCGCGAACGCGGTGAGCCGTCCCCACAGCTCGTCGGCCCGGGCCATGGCATCCCGGGTGGACCTCGGCCCGCCGAGGGCGGCACGGTTGGTCTCGCTGCGCAGCAGGACGCCGTACGACCCGGCGACGAGCAACCGGTCCATGAGACCCACCGCCGCCTGCGTGGACGCGGTACGGGCGGCCAGCCTGTCGGCGAGGTACTCGGCCCGGATCCCGGCCCGAGAGGTCAGCCGGACGTGCAGCACCAGCGTGCCCCAGACCAGCAGCCGTGGCACCACGTAGAGGACATTGACGGCCATCTCGATCGCTGTCGGGTGCTGATGGGGCCGCAGGGTGTTGTACCAAAGCGCCAGGCTGCGCGTCGCCGTACCCACCACCAGACCGTTGCGCGTGTCGCCGTTGGCGTAGTGGGCCAACTCGTGACCGAGCAGCGCGATCCGCTCCTCGGGCGTCAGGACCTCCCACAGCGGCATGCCCAGCACCAGCAGTCGCCGGCCGCGCACACCGTACGTCGTGACACTGGCGTTGATGCTTCCGTCCACGGCGATCGCGTGCACGCTGCGGGTGCCGACCGCCTGTGCCACCTCGTCCACCAGGGCGAAGAGTTCAGGTGCGTCGGTCCGGAACAGCACCGGCCAGTCGTCGGGCAGACGGCGAACCCTCGGGGCGAGCGCCCAGGCCATCAGCAACGGCACCGGCCCCGCCACCATGCCGATGCCACCCCAGCCCGCCACCACGCACCAGACACCGAGGACGGCGAGCGCGAGGGTGACACCGTGCACGATCAGGGCGAGCACGGTGGCCGACACCGCCGAGGCATCGCGCCGTGGGCGCGCTTCCTGCCCGCTCGACATCTCGGCGAGCAACTGCTCGCCGTGCCGTCGGGCCAGGACGCGCTCGGCTCGTTCCAGCCGTCCGGGATCCGGTCGAGGTCTTTCGGGGTCCACGTTCCAGTCGCAGGCGGCGCACCAGACGGTGAACCGGCTGTCGCCGCGGATCTCCGCGCCGCATTCCGGGCACGACTGTGTCGTCTCTGTGGCGATATCGGGCATCACGGTCTCCCTCCCCCGCGGCTCTCCCCAAGCCGCTGCTGATGCGTACGAGCCGATCTGATCACACGCCTGACCTGCGCTGAAAGCGCGATCGACTGCACGGGACGAACCGTGATCGCCTCGCAATCCGGGGTGCTGCCTCAGCCGACCAGAAGGGACAACACGTCGGCGAAGGACAGGGACGTGTCCGGGGCGAGGCGCATGGTCTCGCCGCGGAAGGACCGCACCTCCAGCCAGCTCTGCGATGACGCCTTCGGCAGCACGTCCATGAGCTTTTGGACGTCGGCCGCCCGGTGGACCTTGAACTTCGGCGATGGCCGGTAGTACGACGGCTGGACGTCGAAACGCATGTCGACGGCCGGATACGGCGAGCGCCCCCAGTCGCTGTAGGGCAGCGAGGCATGACCGTGGATGCGGGCGTCGACCAGCACCTCCGGGTCCTCGTCCCCGATCTCGCAGTCGAACACGGGGAAGGCCGTCGCCACCCGTGCCGCCGCTCCCGGGATTGCGGCGCAGGCCCGGCCCAGTGCCGGGGAGCAGAACAGCGCGTGATCGAAGGACCCCACCGGGCTCGGCAACGGCACCTTGTGATGGGACCGGCCGTCGAAAGCGAGGTCACGCCTGGAGCAGAGGAACTCCAGGAAACCTGCGACCGTCCCGTCCTGATGGCTGCCGGCTCGTACGGCGAAGCGGACCACGCTGCGTCCCTGCTCACGCAGTACGTAGTACTCGTAGAAGCCCATCGGGTGACCGGGCGAGTGCCCGCGGCGGTAGACCTCGTCGAAGCCGTCGACCGGCAGGTACGAGGCAGCCGGCGCGTAGGGGCCGACCGACCCGGCGATGACGTCCAGAACCGGTGTCCCGGCCTCGGCGTCCGCCGGATCGGAGGGCGGGTCCACCTCGGTGAAGCCCTTGCGGAGACGTTCGTTGATCTTGCGTGCCGCGTGGCCCCGCGCCCGTTCCTCGTCTTCGAGCGTCGTCGTGCTCGCCTTGCCCGGGGTGCGTCCGGAGCCCCACCTGAGGAAGCAGCGGATCCCTTCCTGGCGTATCTCCCAGTATTCGAACGTGGTCTCGTGCCGCTCGAACCGCCGCCAGCTGGTCATCCGGCCTCCCGTACCGCCTGCGGTGGGCCTGCGCCGGGACCGCACGCGGGTGACCCTATCGCTCGGCTGCGGGCCCGCCGTCATCGGTGGTCAGGACACCGGGAGGACAAGGCCGGGTGGTGCGCGACCTCGTTTGGTCCGCGGGGGAGTTGGCGGCATTCTGGCCGCATGGACACCGACGCAGTGACGCCCGTCCACCTCGACAAGGTGATGGCCGGCTTGGCGACGAATTCTGCCTTGCCTGCCCCCATGGTCCGGCGGATGTTCGGCTGGCGGCGGGGTTGGGGGCAGGTGGCCGGGCGTCCCGATCTCACCGAGGACATGGTCGCCGAAATCATCGCGATCGACGACCAGTGGCTGCTGCACAGCCTGGCGCTCAACGACCGACTGCCGGACCGCTTCCGTATCCACCTGGCCGCCCACCGGGACGAGGCGGTGCGGCGCGCGCTCGCCATGCGGGCGGGGACCGCCCCGAGGCAGATGGTGGAGCAGCTCATCGTCGATCCCGACCCAAAGGTCCGCGAGTACCTGGCCCAGGGTCGTCACACGCCGCCCGACCTGCGGGCACGTCTGGCCGCCGACTCCGACCCCGAGGTCCGCGCCGCCCTGGCGAGGCACTGGCCTCAAGCGCCGGAAGCGGTCCGCCGGATCCTGCTGACCGATCCCGAGGCCACGGTCCGAGCCGCGGCCTGTTCGACCTACTTCGCGCACAGCCCGCATCCCATACCGCCCCCGGACCTGCTGCCCGCGCTGCTGGCGGACCCGGTGACCCGGGCGGGCGCGGTGATCCACAGCGTTCTCGACGCGGACACCCTTCAGCAGTTCGCCGGCGATCCGGACAGCGAGGTGCGCGCCGAGCTCGCCCGGCACCCCGACCTGCCGCCTTCGGTCCGCGCGGTCCTTGCCGTCGATCCGGCCCTGAACGTCCAAGTGAAGGTCTTCGCCCGGCCGGACACGACGGAGCACGAGCGGGCGACGATCCACACCTCGGTCCACGAGCTGTCGCGTACGCTCCCCGACCCGAGTCCCGACGCCGACGACGAAACCATCATGCAATGGTGTCAGAACGTCGCCGCGCGCACGGAGCTGAGGATCCTGCGCCTGCCCTGGGTCACGGCCGATCCGCTGCCGCACATCGACTCGCCCTACGTCAGTTTCCGCGTCTCGGCGGCCGCCGCCGGGACCCTTCCCGCCGACGCGGTGGCCCGGCTGCTCGACGACGAGGAGGAGATGGTCCGCCTCACCATGGCCCACGCCGCCCCGCACCTGGTCGATCCCGCGACCGCCGAGAACATCGAACGCCGCTACCGCCGACGGAACAAGCACACGTTCTGGTGGGACAGGGCGGAGGTCCTGGCCTTCCCGCCGGAAATCCTGCGCCGCTTCGCCACGGACCCGGTGCCCCGGCTCCGCTCCTTCGCGCCCCGCGATCCGGATCTGCCGCCCACACTCGCCGAGAAGCTGGCCTCCGACCCCGAAGAGCGAGTCCGGCGCGCGATCGCGCCCCACCGCAATCTCCCGTTGGCCTCCCTGCTGCGGCTCCTCGCCGACCCTTCGGAGCACGTGGCGGAGGCCGCCGGTGCCTCGCCCTCTCTTCCCGTCGAGCGCATGGAGTGGCTGCTGACCCGGGCGGGCCTGTAGCCGTCGGGCACAACGACTCGTGCCGTGCGCCGGTCGGGGGCCTTCAGAACAGGCGATCGGCCGTGCCGAGGGCGATGAGTTCGGTGCCGTCCAGCACCTCCGCGAGCGCCTGCGGCGCGCCGCGCATGTGGAAGTAGTCCCACTGCGCGCGGCGGATCACCTGTTTCGGGTGGCCGAGCGCGCACAGCACATCCCAGTGCAGGGCCTGGGCCCAGACGTAGCCCGGGTCGCCGTCGACATCCTTGTCCTCCTCGTCGATCGGGGTGTCCGCGAGCGCGGAGGCCAAGCGGTGGCCGTCCACGGGCCCGGCGGCGAAGTCCAGGAACGCGGCCGGGTCGGCGCCCAGCGGTGCGTCGGGGGCGTCACGGTCGTCCCGTTTGGGCCAGGAATCGTAACGGTGGGCGCGCACCCCGTCCCGCCAGACCTCCAACTCCAGTCGGTCGCCGTCGTACTGGAAGGCGGCCAGCACCGGGACGCCCAATCCGGCGCTGATCGGCCCGGCGAGCGCGAAGACGTCGTTGTCGTCGACGGACCTGTCCGGATGGACGAGGGAGAATGTCGGCCCGGCGGGGAGCGCGTAGCCGACCGCGCAGACCTTGCGCAGGACCGGAGTTGCCTGTTGGAGCGGTACGGGAATCAAAATCGTGCCGTACGTGGTCACGGCCTCACCTCCTGGGACGGCGGCGACCCTACGAGACGGTGAGACCGCGCGGCAAAGGAAATACGCCTGCTGCGGACTCGTACCCATCCGGTGATCTCCTGCCCGGCCCCCACTGCGCGTCCTGGGCTGCGGGCCGCACCCTGCGGAGAACCGCCCGCAGCCAAAGTCCGTAAGCTTGGGCGATGCAGATTCCAAGCCCCTCCGAGATCCGCTCGCTGCACGAGAAGTACGCGCCCAGCACAGAGGCGTTCGAGCTGGTCTTCACGCACTGCGAGATCGTCTGGTCCGTCGCGGAGAAGCTGATCTCGACGGCGGGGCGCAGCCTCGACGCAGATCTTGTACGTGCCGGATGCCTGCTCCATGACATCGGCGTCTATCGACTCATCGACGAAACCGGAAGAATCGACAAACCCAACTATCTGCGTCACGGACTGCTCGGTCATGAAATCCTGGCCGGAGAAGGGTTCTCGGAGGAACTCTGCCGGTTCTGTTCCTGCCACACAGGAGTCGGACTGACGAAGCACGACGTGGAAAGCCAAGGTCTGCCCTTGCCGGTCGCCGACTACATCGCCGTGACCGGCGAGGAGCGACTGGTGATGTACGCCGACAAATTCCACAGCAAGTCCAACCCGCCGAAGTTCCTCTCCGCGGACTCGTACGCCCGGTACGTCGACCGCTTCGGCAGGGACAAGGTGTCCGCGTTCGCGGACCTGCGCGCGGAGTTCGGCGAACCGGACCTGACCGACCTGGTCGCGGTGCATCAGCACGCCCTTGTCTGAACGTTCCGATCTCGACCTGGTGCCGGTGGTACGGGATGGCCCAAGCTGGCCCGCATGGACTGGTTGCCACTGCTCTCCACCCTGGCCGGTGCCGCGATCGGCATCGGCGCCACCCTCATCGCCGATCGGAATCGGTGGAAGCACGAGGACGTCAAAGAAGCTCTGCGGCTGCGGCTCGACATCTACACGCAGTACACCACCACCGTGAAGGCACTCGGGGAGACCCTGCGGGCCTTGGCCGAGCGCGAGCACCCGTCCGACGGCGAGCGGGCACGGGCGCTGCGTGAAGCCTTCCGGGACTCAGGCATAGGGACCGCCTCGGAACGGATGTGGCTCATCGCGCCCGAACCCGTCGTCAAAGCCTCCAACAGCGTGTTCCACTGCCTGCGACGCATCTGCGACGGCTACGCCGACGGGAGTGCCGTCAGCAGTCCGGAGGACCGCGCCCGCTGGGAGGAGCGCGGCAAAGCAGCCGCCAGGATGCGCAAGCTCATGCGCGAAGATCTCGGCGTCGGCCCGCTCGCCGAACGCCACAGCCCCCTTCCCGACGACTACGACGACCCTGCCGCGCAATGATGGTGACGGCGTCGTGCGCGGCGAAGGGGTACCAGTCGATCCCCCGGTCACGCAGTCAAACCGACATCAGCCGGCCAGGGCGCGGACATCCGGCGACGTTCTCGAAGCAGAAGAGGGTCACCCAGTCGGAGGTGTGTCTGTCCATGGCCGCCATCATGCCGTGGCGAGAGCAACTGCCGCCTGTGCGAGGACCGGCACTCCGCCGGCCGGTGGGGTCAGGCGTAGGGATTGCAGACGAGATAGCCGTCGACGCGGCCGATCCAGTCCGAGGCGGGATCGGGTGGGAGCGGGTGGCCGAGGTTGTCGGCACGGACCTCGCTGATCCACTGGTCGTGCTGGTACTCGTGGTTGATGAGCGCGAGCAGCAGGTGGTCGGCGACGATGGTCAGCTGGGCGGGGGCGCCGACCTTGCCGGCCGCGATGTCGCCGATGCGGGCGTGGACGCGTTCGGCGACGGCGTCGCGGAAGGCGGTGAGCCGTTCGACGGTCGGCAGCGCGCCGCGGAACTTCTCCGGGTTCGCCGAGTCCATGACCGCGTCCAGCTCCGGGTCGGGGCTGGGTTCGGCGGCGGTGAGGTTACGGATCATGAAGTGGGCGACATGGGCCTGGTGGCCCAGGTGCCAGCCGATGGCGCTGGAGTTCTCGTGCGGGCGCCAGGTCACCTCGTCCGGAGTGAGGTCCTTCCACAGCTCGTCGGTGTAGGTGCGGGCGCGGTCGTACTCGCGCAGCAGTGCGGTGAGTTCGTGCATGATGCCTCGCTCTCAGACGTATCCGTCTGCGGCCGCGCCGCGGTTGGCCCGGGCCAACCGCGGCGTCATCTCAAGATGTGCATGGTTATGCCTCGCTGAGGCGCACAGGTCGTGCGGAGCGGAAGGTTCCGCGATGTGCCAGCCAAGTTAGGTGCCCGTGCGAGGATCCGGTAGAGGACCACGCTGAATCAGCCCATAAGGGGTGTGAATGGCTAGGGGCGGGCGGCGGCAAGACGGTCGGCCAGCCGGAGCAGGTCCGTGGCGAGCGGGGAGTCGGCGCTCCAGACGGCTTCGAATGAGATCTGCACCTCGCGGCCCGCGTCCAGCAGCGACCGGTGGGGTACGTCGGGCGAGGTGAGCTTGGAGCGAGGAACCATGGCCGAGCCCAGGCCCAGCCTCGTCCAATCCTCCAGGACCTGATAACTGGCTGCCTCGCCCGGATAGGTGTGCAAGGGCATCTCGTGCGCCTGGAAGAGCTGTGTGATGAAGGTGGTCAGGCCGCAGGTGTCCGGCACGAGGATGAAGCGTTCCTTGCCGGCTTCCTCGAGTTCGAGCGGCGCCGCGTCCTCGGCGGTGTCGGGGCTGACGACGACCATCGGCTCGACGTCGATGACCCGGTGCTCGAATCGCGGCATCGCGGCCACGGCGGGGATGAGGATGATGTCGAGCCGACCGGCCAGCAGACCTTCGCGCAGCTCCTGCATGTTCGCCTCCCGCAGCACGAGGTCGCGGGGCGCCGGGAGGTCCTGGACCATGCTGAAGGCCCGGGCGACCAGATGGGAGCCGATCAGCGGTGACAGGCCCATGCGGATCTTCTGCTCGCCGGGCTCGGTCAGCCGTCTGGCTTCGGCCGCGACGGCGTCGAGCGCGTCCAGGGCCCGTTCGATCAGCGGCAGGAGCCGGGCGCCGAATGCGGTCTGGGTCACACCGCGCGGGGAGCGGTCGAAGAGCCTGTCACCGAGGCGCTCCTCCAGTTTGGCGATGCCGTTGGACAGGGCGGGCTGGGTGACGCCGTAGGCGCGTGCGGCGGCGCTGAACGACTTGGTCTCGGCGACCGCCTGCGCGTACCGGAGTCCTTCGAGGTTCAGGCGATCGACCATAGCCATCGTTTATCGCTCCATTCACCAGCGTCCCCTACCGGGCTGTTGGAGGCGTGTCTATGGTGGGGCTCTGCCGATTCAGCATAACCAGCAGCTATGAGCCGCGTGATGTGCTCGAAGGAAGGGCCGTATGCCGGGCACCTCTGTGACCATGGTCGTGACCAGGTCCAGGGGCCTGCTGCACCCGTCCTTCGCCCGGCAGGCACCGCCGACGGGTCGGCGGGTCCGCGTGGCGGTGGTGGCGAGCGGCGTCTGCCACGCCGACCTCGCCACGGCCACGGCCACCGCCACGGCGACCTCCTTCCCGGTCACTCCGGGGCACGAGGTCGCGGGCGTCATCGCCGAGCTGGGCGACCAGGTCGAGGGCTGGACGGTCGGAGAGCGGGTGGCCGTCGGCTGGTTCGGCGGCAGTTGCGGGCACTGCGCGTACTGCCGGGTGGACGACGTCGTCCATTGCGCCGAACGCAAGATCCCCGGCCTGTCCCGGCGAACCCGCCGCGCTCTTCGGCTTCGCGCACGCCCGCACCGTACGGCCCGGATTCGAACAGGCTGTCGTCGCCCAGCTCGGTCGGCTCTTCGGTCCGGCCGCGGCCACCCCCGACACGCTCCACGTACAGAACTGGAGCACCGAGCGATGGACGTCCCCGTCCACCGTGCAGCGCCTCACCGACCACTCCCTCTCCGGCCACCCGCTCCACCGGCGGCCGACCCTGGACGGCCGACTGCACTGGGCGTCGACCGAGACGGCGACCGAGTACGCCGGACACGTCGAAGGCGCCCATGCCGCCGGGGAGAGAGCGGCACGATCCGTCCTGACGGCACTCGCGAGCGCCGACAGCCCGCGCGCCGACCTCACCCACGTCCCCGACGCGGACTGACGCCCCACCACCGCGTGCACCGTCCCGCCCAGGTCGCTGCCCCACTCCCGCCGGCCCTCCTCTGGAAGAGACGCATGACCGATACCGCACCCGCCGACACGACGACCCGCATACCCGATGCCGCCCTCGCCCAGCGCCGCATCCTGCGGGTCCTGGTCGCCTCCCAGGTCCTCAGCGGCGCCGGGCTCGCCGCCGGTGTGACCGTCGGCGCCCTCCTGGCCCAGGACATGCTGGGCTCCACCAACCTCGCCGGGCTGCCCAGCGCCCTGATCACCGCCGGTTCCGCCCTCACCGCGGTCACCGTCGGCCGCGTCTCCCAGGCCCGCGGCCGCCGCCCCGGACTCGCGGCCGGCTATCTCACCGGGGCGATCGGCTCGGCCGGCGTCCTCGTCGCCGCCGTCCTGGACAATCCGGTGCTGCTGTTCCTCTCCCTGTTCGTCTACGGCGCGGGCACCGCCACCAACCTCCAGGCCCGCTACGCCGGGGCCGACCTCGCCGCCCCCGGACACCGCGCCCGCGCGGTGTCCACCGTGCTGGTCGCCACCACCCTCGGCGGCGTCGCCGGCCCCAACCTCGCCGCCCCCACCGGCACCTTCGCCGAACGCCTCGGCATCCCCCACCTCGCCGGACCCTTCATCCTCTCCGGCGCCGCCTACGCCCTCGCCGCCGTCGTCCTCGCCGTATGGCTGCGACCCGACCCGCTGCTCATGGCCCGCCGCCTTGCCCAGGCCGAGGCGGCCGACGCCGGGGCCGCGCGGGCCGCCGACGCCGCCGGCCCGGACGAGGGCCGCGGAGGAGTCGTCCTCGGTGCGCTGGTGATGATCCTCACCCAGCTCGTCATGGTCGCCATCATGACGATGACGCCGGTCCACATGCACGACCACGGCCACGGAACCGCCGCCTCCGGCCTGGTCATCGCCATCCACATCGGCGCCATGTACCTGCCCTCCCCACTCACCGGCCGACTCGTCGACCGCTTCGGCCGCATGAAGACGGCCGCCGCCTCCGGCATCACCCTCCTTGCCGCCGGTGTCCTCGCCGCCGCGGCACCCGCCGACTCCGTCGTCCTGCTCGCCCTCGCACTCGCCCTGCTCGGCCTGGGCTGGAACTTCGGCCTCGTGTCCGGCACCGCGATCATCACCGACACCGTCCCGCTCGCGACCCGCGCCAGGACCCAGGGTCTGGTCGACGTCTCCATCGCCATCGCGGGCGCGACCGGAGGCATGGCCTCCGGGATCATGGTGGCCGCCACTGGCTATCCCGCCCTCGCCCTGACCGGCGGCGCCCTCTCCCTCGCTCTCCTGCCCGCGGTCGCAGTCACCGCGTACCGCAGATGAGCACCGGGAACGCGGATGGCCCGGCGGTGATGTCAGTGGGGCGGCATACGATCCGAGGATGCGAGCTTCAGGAACGTTCAAGGTTGCCGACTTCACCCCGGCTCCGGTACCGAGCCCCGCGATCGACACGGCGCTGCCCGTCGGTGTCGCCACGATGGACAAGCAGTACGAAGGCGAGGTCGCCGGACGATCCGCGACCCTGTTCACCGCCGCGTTCGACCAGGCCGGCGGGACGGGGACGTACGTCGCGATGGAGTCCTTCGAGGGGACGCTCCACGGGCGGGCCGGCGCGTTCAACTTCGCGCACTCCGCGACGACTCGGGGCGGAGGGAGGGAGAGCGAGTTCTTCATCGTCGTACCGGCCAGCGGAACGGGAGCGTTGACCGGGATCACCGGGACGGGCGGCATCGCGGTCGACGAGGACGGCACCCACCGCATCTGGTTCGACTACGAGCTCGGCCAGTAGCGGACTTCCGGTCCGTGAACGGTGACGGACGGGTTGTGCCTGGCGGGTTGTGCCCGGCGGGCTAACCTGCGCCCATGACGACGACACCGCGGCGCAAGCTTCCCCGGGGCATGAGCGCCCTGCCGGTCGACGAGGTGGAGTCGCTGCAACGAGAGCGCGTGTACGCGGCGTTGGCGCAGGTACTGGCCGAACGGGGGTACGCCGCCACCACGGTCGAGGACGTCATCAGGCGGGCGGGGGTCTCCCGGCAGACGTTCTACCGCTACTTCGACTCCAAGGCGGACTGTTTCGCCGCGGCCTACCAGGCGGCCGGGGAGAGCCTGTTGGGGCAGGTGCTCGAACGGCTCGCCGCTGCCGCGAGCGAGCCCTCCGCCGATGCCGACGACGGCCCGCCGCACCGGTTCGGGCGGCTGATCGACGCCTACCTCCGCACACTGGCCGCCGACTGGCCCACGGCCCGGCTCTGCCTGGTGGAGGCGTACGCGGCCGGGCCCGGTGTGCTTCCCGTGCGGGCGCCCTTGTACGACACCGTGGTGGACCTGGTCGCGCAGACCCTCGGGGTCGAGGACACGGAGGGCCGGCTGCTGTGCCGGATGATCCTCGCGGCCACCACCGCTCTGGCGACCTCGGCGGTGGCCGACGGTGACCAGAGCCAACTCGACGCTGCTGCGGTCGAGTTGAACCTCTACGTACACCGACTGTGGGACGCCGGTCTGCTCGGCCCGCGTACCTGACCGGTCGCGCCGCCCCGCCCTCACTCCTAACAGACATCCGTGTTCCTTTGCGTGGGCGGAACCGCTACGCTGCGGGAAGCACCGACGTCCGGATTCCCGAGCGCGGAGGCGACACATGCACAGCGCGACGGTCAGACCAGGTCTGTCACCGGTTCCTGCCGGACCCCGGCCTGGTGAACCACGGCGGGAAGAGCGGCAATCGGCGCAGGCGCACATGTGGACCGAGGGGCCGGGGGGCACCAGTGGGACATGAGACTGCCGACGCACCTCGCACGCTCGAACTGACGCTCTCCGATCCGGCACAGCTCTGGGGACTTCGGGACTGGCTGCGTGCGCAGGACGGGATCAGCGTGCGGGTCAGACCCGCGGCACCGGCCCCCGGCGAGCTCGGCACCGCCGACGTACTGGCGGTGCTGGCCGGCAGCAGCGTGCTGGCCGCAGCCGTGAAGACCCTGCCCGACTTCCTGCGCTCGCGCCGCTCGAACCTCAGGATGCAGATCACCGTCGAGGGCAAGCAGGTCGAGATCGAGTGGGAGAACGCGGACCGGGCACTGGAGATCGTCGAACGGCTGCTCCGTGACACGCCCTGAGCCGTTGTACGACTACGCACGCTCACGGGCGGTGCTCATCGGCGTGTGGGACTACGAGCATCTGCCTCCCGTGGCCTCGGCCACCAGGAACAGTCTCGACCGGATGACCGATCTGCTCCAGGGACCGCGCTGCGGCTGGCCGCGGTCCTCGGGCAGCCCGGCCGACCGGCTCCAGATCGTCCGCAACCCGCGGCGGCGCAACAACCTGCCCGACGACCTCATGCGATGGTTCGAGGACGCCACGGACCTGGCACTGATCTACTTCGTCGGCCACGGTCGGCTCTAC
Source organism: Streptomyces adustus (assembly GCF_009377175.1). Classification (GTDB taxonomy): domain Bacteria; phylum Actinomycetota; class Actinomycetes; order Streptomycetales; family Streptomycetaceae; genus Streptomyces; species Streptomyces adustus. Next base: position 34,935 of record NZ_VJZD01000016.1, on the reverse strand, counting down.
GGGGACGAACTCTGCCTGGCGCTCGCCGAATCCCCGTTGAGCGGGTCCGCCCAGAAGACCACCGGGCTGCGGTTCTCCGACGTCCGGGAGGCCCTGGAGGAATCCCAGGCCGCCACCAAGGTGGTCATCCTGGACTGCTGCTTCTCGGGCCAGGCCACGCTGCCCAGGCACACGCTGTCCGCGCCCGCCATCACCGAGCTGACCCACTGCTCCGGGGCCATCACGCTGACCGCGACCGACGCCTACCGCACCGCGTGGTACGAACCTGACTCGACGAGCAGCCATCCGCAGACCCATTTCACCCGCTACCTGGTCGACGCGATCGAGACGGGCGCCGACGGCCACCCGCACGGGGTCTCCCTCGAAGCCGCCTTCGCGACCGCCTCGGCGGCCCTGGTCCGCGACGGCAAGCCCCGGCCCACCCAGTCCGTCCGCCACCATGCCGGGCGGTTCGTCATCGCCCGGGGCTCGGTTCGCCGGCCCCCTTCCGACCGGCAGGAGGACACTTCTGGCGAACAGGCCGTCGGGACCGGCCCGACCCATCAGGACGTGGAGGCGCTCTTCCAGGCCGCCCTCGCACTCGAACGGGACTGGGACATCGACGCGGCAGGCCTGCCGCGCATCGAGTCGATGTACCGGGATGCCGCCGAGGCCGGACATCCGGAGGCGATGACCCGTCTGGGCCTGATCCTCGAAGGACGGACCCAGGAGCGCCTCGGGGGCACGCTCCCCGGTGAGAGCACCGCCCCGGACATCGACGGCGCCATGCACTGGTACGCCCGGGCGGCCCGGCTCGGCAGCTCCCACGGCGCCTACTTCCTCGGGCTCGCCTACGAGGACCACCTGGGCAACTGGCCGGAGGCGCTGAACTGGTACCGACAGGCCGCGCGCGACGAACGGAACTGGGCGGCGCGCAAGGCCCTGACCGGACTCGAGGACCGCATGGCCCGCGGCCTCGGCCCGCTGACTCACGCCGGCAACTTAGGAGAACCCGGCAATTCCGCACACCACCAGGATCGAGAGAACGGGGAGTCAGTCGTGTTCAGCAATCGAGCGAACGAGCAGGGTGAACTGGTCGCCAGGATCCTCGCCGGTCAGGCCGGCCCCGATGTCGTGGCCGCAGTCCAGAACAACTTCCAGCAGTGGCTGCGCGGCCAGTGGGGCGGCGACCAGAGACTCGCTCTGGCCTTCTGCGTGAACGCGCTGGCCGAGGCCTGCGGCGGGGCACGCGGTGAATGGGGCACGCTGAGCGAGAAGGAACAGTCGGGACTGGTCTGGTTCTTCAGCCTGCTGTGCCTGCCGACCAGGGACAGCGTCGAGAGCGACGCGACCGCCTTCCGCAAACAGACCCGCGACGCGGGCCAGCGCCTGGCGAACATCGCCCACACCGCGAATCTGTTGCGCGGCCAGCCCTGAGCCTTGTCGGGCGGACCACGTCCGACAACGCCCTCTCGGGCGACTGGACTGCGGGCCGGACACTGCTACGCCGGTCGCATGAGGTGGAGGTGCGGACCCCATGCGTCCAGGACCGCGCCGTGTCCGGCCTGTCGCGTCACCGCCTCGACCCGGGCAAAGAGGCGGCGCTGCGCGGACACGTCGCCTGTGGCCGAGATGAGGCTCACGGTGTCGAGCAGCTGTCCGGTGTCCCAGCCGGGGAGCGGGAATCGAGCGAGCTCCCACTCCAGGTACTTGTTGTAAGGGCGGGGGCGGCGGTCCAGAGCAAAGAGCAACTCCAGCAGGAACCGGACACTGTCGGCAGCGTCGAGACGGGCAGCGAGGGCATGTCCGTCGCGAGTGTTCTTGACCGACCGGTAGAGGGAGTTGGCGTAGGCGTCGAGCCGATCGTCCGCGGTCCGGAAGGCTTCACCCACGTCCAGCCGCGCCTTGTCGGCCAGGATCTGGGCGATGCCTCCGTCAAGCCGGTCGAGCACGATTCGCGCGCGGGCGAGGGCGTACCGCTCGAAGCCGGGCATGCCGACGGCGCGGAATTCGTCCAGGGAGAGGATGACGAGGTCGAGCTCCGGGGTGCGGTGTCCCGCGAACCGAGTGAGGTCCGTTGCCGCGCTGCCGGCCAGGACGACATACAGATCGTGGTCGGAGTGCTCGGTGGTCATGCCTTCATGAGCCCGGGAGCCCTTGAGGACCAGACCGACGACAGCCGAGTCGGCCGCGGCAAGCTCGACGAACGCCTCGAAGGTCATGGGTTTTTGAACGGTCATCGCGCTGTCTCCTGCGTGGGGTGACGGGCATACCAGCCGGGCGCCCCCTGGCCATCAGGGTCGCCCGCATCGCCTGCGGTGGCGCTCGGCCGCCGCCCGGAAGATCAACGCACGTGCGGACCCTATCGGTCGGCGCTCCCGGCGGTCTCGCTTTCGACCGTCTCCACGAGCGAGGCGTCGGGAGCCAGGCGGATGCCCGGTATGGGGGAGGGGAGTGGCCAGAGCAGCGACGGGGCTTTTCCGGCGGCGGCAGTGATCAGGGTTGCCCTGAGTCCCATGAGGGTGGCCATCGGCGCCTCCGGCGACGGCGTCGATGGGGCGGATGCCGTGGTTGACCGTGCCGCAGGCGCTCGCCACGCGACTGTGCATGCCGTACGGACGCCACGAGCACCGCTCGGTCGTTGTTCCGGATCGCGCGTCACGTAGGGGGCGAGGACACCTTCGATCGCGCCTTCGATCGCCGCGAGTTCCTCGGCGGACACCACGACGCGGGTGTCGGCCACACCCGCCGACCTGCGCCGCACCGGATCGAGTCCCGGTTCGGTCATCCCCGGGTCGGCAGGTCGGCGGAGCGCACGAACATCTCCTGGGACAGTACCCGTGCGGCGGACTGGCCCTCCTCGTCATCCGGCATCTCGCCCCGGAACCCCCGTGCCGCGGCCTGCCACCTGCGTTCCCGGCGATCGGTTCCAGGCTCGGCGTCGTGGACCAGCCCGAAGCTTGCCACTGGCGTAGATGCCGGCCGGTCACGGACGCAGTGGCTCCCGCATCCGGTGACAGTCGCGTCGCTGTCGCAGGTCCGTGCCTTTGCGGGTGTTCGAGGAGCGCACGCCGGACGGGATGCGCGAACGCTCGCCTGGCTCTCGGACGGGGACCGTCGCGATGTCAGTGCTGTCAGAAATGGTCTGGGCACTCCCCGGCGAATCCCTGTGAGACGGGCTGCCATACGCCCTGGTCCTCACGCATGCTCAGTCGATCCGCTTCCTGTGCGGTCTCGATCAGCTGAGCGGTGGTCAAGGGGACGGCCGCCGTGAGCACCCGCCCCAGGTGGTGACAGTGCAGGATCGGACGGAGCGCCTCCGAGTACGGCTCATCGGCGACCGCGAAGAGATCGGGCAGGGTCCAGCCCAGCGGACCCGCTGAGGCACACAACTGCTGCCGACGGTGCGGACTCGGGTCCCAGCGCCGCACCATCCCGTACAGCGTGCTGAGGGACAGCCCCATGAACGGCAGCTCACGGATTCCGAAGCCGCGGTTGCGGATCAGCTCGCCGAGCACGGCGGCGAACCTCGTCTCGGCGGGATGGCCGCCCGGCCACGCCGACTGCACGAGGGGTTGTGCAGCGGCGGCGCGGGGCAGCGAGCGGACGAAAGCCTCCAGCGCGGCGAGCTGCGAGTGGTCGCAGAAACTGATGCGGTAGGCGAACTGCCTCAGGACCCTGGCGTCGCGCTCGGGGGGAAGTAGCTCCGTCGGCACCGGGTGGCCTGCGACAACGAAGAGGTCGGCGGCCGGTATGCCGAGTTCGGCGGCAAGTTCGGTGATTCGCTGCGGGGCGGTGTCCCGTCCGCTCGCGGCGAGGTTGCTCAGAATGATCGACCGTTCCATGGCGAGAAGGTAGCGGGTGGGCTGCCGGCGCAGCCGGGGTCGACTGACGAGCGTCGGGCCTTCGAGAAGCCGGAACTCCTCGAAGACGGTCAGGGCTGGATCGTGCCGGTGGTCTCACCGCCGAGGCGGCTGAGCGCCTGCATGGCCTCGCGTTCCATGCGTGCGAGATCGCCGAGGACCGAGCCGGCCTGGACGAGGTACCGCGCATCGCCCGATTCACCAGCCGTCGTGATCAGTGCTGCCACTTCCGTCCACAGTGCGGCTGCCTCGGCGTACAGAGCGTGGCCGGTGCGCAGGTGGCCGCTGTCGAGCAGGCCGGTGCATTCGGCTAGGAAGTCGCGGTAGAGGTTGCGGAACAGGGCGCCACCGGTGCCGGCCTTCTCCATCAACAGGGCGGCCTGCGGCAGGTCTCGCCGGGGGTCCTCGGCGCGCTGGAGCCAGGTGCGCACCAGCTTGCCGGCTTTGTCGATGCCGCGGTGGCCGAGGTTGGCGATGGGCGGGTTGAGGAAGGCGTTGGCGCAGGCAGTGATGGCGGGGACGATCTGTCCGTATGGGGCGGGCAGGTCTGTCGGCGCGGTGAGCGCGAAGGAGCGGTGCTTGGCGGTCATCGGGCCGCGGGCGGCCCTGGCCCGGGCGAGGGTGGTCAGGCTGGTGGAGACCGCTCCGCCCTGCTGTTCGGTGTCCACCAGGTAGGCGCTGTGGTCGTCGTAGCCGTACATGGCGACGACGTGCCCGCCGAAGTGGACCTTCGAGCCGAAGTAGTCCAGGTGGTAGCTGTCGAGCTGGAGTCCGACGGGTCGGCCGGCGCCGATGAGGGCCGCGACGTCATCCCATGCCTTGCGCGGGGAGGTGGTCTCCTGGACCAGAAGCTCCAGCCCGAGCCTGCCGGCCAGGTTCCTGGTCAGGTCGAAAGGCCTGACCCGTCCCCCGAGGAAGGGGAAACCCATGTTCTTGGCGTCCCAGTAGACGAAGGACAGACCGGAGCCGAGGCCGAACAGCATGGGCTCGGACAGATCGAGTCCTTCATGCCGCAGCAGCACCCCCAGTGCTGTCGTCTCGCAGTGCTCCATACCGCGAGGATCGATGGCTACCACCGTGGTCATGCGGTGCTCCTGGTCGGAAGTGATCGGTCGGGGACGATCGGTCGGGTCGTCGGTTCTTCCTGTCGTGCTCGGGCACCGATCAAACCCCATGGCGATCAGCCACTGCGAGGACCGGGGTAAAAACCTTGACCTGTGGCTCACTGGGCACCGCAATATTCCACTAATTTCACCAATAAAGTGTGGAGTTATCGTGGTGTCTGCGGGGCCCCTCCGCACGCACGATCGTGCTCGGCCCATGCCCGAGCTGGGGGGAAGCCCGTTGTGGCGTTCCGACCGGAGCCTTCCCATGTCCACCAAACGCACAGTGCACCGTCATGCTCGTTCCACACCATCGGCACCCCAGCCCACCGCCGCCTTCGTGGTGACCGCCGCCGACTGCGGTCTGCTGCTCATCCGGCTGACCTTCGGCCTCTTGATGGCCGGTCATGGGGCTCAGAAGGTCTTCGGGCTCTTCGGGGGCCAGGGACTGACCGAGACCGGCAAGGCATTCGCTGCCCTGGGCTACCAACCCGGCAAACTCTTCGCCGCGATCGGCGGTCTGTCCGAACTCCTGGGAGGCCTGGGACTGGCCCTCGGCCTGCTGACGCCGCTGGCGGCGGCCGCCCTGATCGGCGTCATGATCAATGCGATGGCCACGGTCACCGGCGCCCACGGCCTGTGGGAGACGGACGGCGGTGTGGAATACAGCGTCTGCATCGCCGTCGTAGCCCTCGCGATCGCCGCCATCGGCCCCGGCCGACTGGCCGCCGACCGCTTCCTGCCGTGGGGCGTGGGCGGCTGGAAAGAGGCAGCGTTCGCCCTCGGCCTCGGCGGCTTGGCCGCCGCGATCACACTGAGTCTGTGAGCGGCCACCTGAAGGTGATCGTTTCGTGGCGGCCGTGGCGTACCCGCCCGCTACACGGTCGGCAGGGTAGAACCCAGAGTGTGAACAACCGGCCGCAATAGCAGGAAACCGGAGGCATTCGATGACCGAGGCGAGCGACGCGGCCCAGGCCGACCACGCGCTGAAGGCGAAGCACCGCGCGATGTGGGCGCTGGGCGACTATGCCTCCGTGGCGTCGCACGTCATCCATGATCTGGGTGGTGAGCTGGTGCGGGAGTGCGGCATCCGGCAGGGCGACAGCGTCCTGGACGTCGCGGCCGGCTCTGGGAACGCGGCCATTCCCGCCGCCCTCCTCGGCGCCGACGTCGTCGCCTGCGACCTCACGCCCGAGCTCCTGGAGGTCGGCCGCCACCTCGCCTCGGTGCGCGGCGCCCGGGTGGACTGGCGGGAGGCGGACGCGGAGCACCTGCCGTTCGCGGACGGAGAATTCGACACGGTGATGTCCTGTGTCGGCGTGATGTTCGCTCCGCACCACCAGCAGGCGGCCGACGAACTGGTCCGGGTCTGCCGCCCGGGCGGCACCGTCGGCCTGATCAACTGGACCCCGGAAGGGTTCATCGGGCAGATGTTCACCGCGATGCGTCCCTACGTTCCCCCGCCGCCGCCCGGCGCACAGCCGGCACCCCTGTGGGGCGACCCGGAGCATGTGCACACGCTGTTCGGGGACCGCGTCACCGACGTCGACGCCCGTCGGCAGCGGTTGCGTGTGGACCGGTTCGTGCGACCGCAGGACTTCCGGGAGTTCTTCAAGGCCTGCTACGGGCCGACCATCGCCGCCTACCGCTTCGTCTCCGGGGACCCCGAGCGGGTGGCAGCCCTCGACGCCGCCCTCGACGACCTGGCCGCGCGGCACCTCACCGACGGCGCCATGGACTGGGAGTACCTGATGGTCACCGCCCACCGGACCGCTGCGTAGACGCGTGGCCGCGTAGACGCGTAGACGCGTGCAAGGTGATACGGCGACCGGGAGATCGCCGGGAGCCTCGCTGCGTCCGCGATCACTTCTCGATCTGGAGCACGGCCATCATCCCCGCGTCCTCGTGGTTGAGGATGTGGCAGTGCAGGACCGTCTTGCCCGGATAGTCGAGGAACCGGATCCGCACCACCATGTTCCCGCGCGGCGGTACGTCGACGGTGTCCTGAAAGCCGTAGTTGGTCTGCGGCTTGCCGTTGATGCTCATCACCTGGAAGTCGTTGGTGTGGACGTGGAACGAGTGGACCTCGTCGCTGTCGTTCTTGATCGTCCACTCTTCGACGGTGTTGAGCTTGGCCCGGAAGTCGACGCGGTGATGGTCGAACAGCTTGTGGTTGATGTAGAAGACCGTGCCGGCCTTGTTCTCCGTGAAGGTGACCGTCTTGCGTCCCGCGACGGGCTCCTTCCCGAGATCGTCCACCGGGGCGAAGGTGGTGGGCAGGGTCGCGGGCCGCATGGGTTCGCCTTCGGAGCGGACCGTGGCCAGGGTCGCCAGGGGGAACTGGTTGCCGGCCTTGCCGGTGTTGTACGGCAGGGTCCGCAGCTCCGACACTCCGGCCTTCGGGCCCTGGACGAGCACGTCGTAGCGGGCGCCGGCGGGGATGACCAGGGAGTCGACGGAGTAGACGCGGTTCACCGGGTAGCCGTCCTGGGCGACGACATGGAACCGGGTGCCCGGCAGCTGCACCTTGTAGAAGATGTTGGCCCCGATGTTCGCGAGGCGCCACAACTGGGTCTCGCCGGGCCTGATCCGGATCCGCGGGTCGAGCTGCCCGTTGACGGTACGGGTCGTGGGGGCGCCGATCTTCAGGTTCGCGGTCTTGACCTCGTCTCCCACGAGCTGGAAGTCCTTGAGCGCGACGACGCGTTCCGTGATCCCGCGCAGCGCCGCGGGCAGATAGTCGTCGAGACCGTCGACCACGATCAGACCGGCCATGCCCCCCGCGGTCTGGCCGGCGGAGAGCGTGTGCGGGTGCGGGTGGTACCAGTACGTGCCCGGTTCCAGGCTCTTAGGGAAGGCGTACCTGTAGGTGGACGACTTGCCCGGCTCGACCGTCAGAAAGATGTTGTCCGAATCGCCGACGGGGGAGACGTGCATGCCGTGCACGTGCAGGTTCGTCTGCTCGTCGAGCCTGTTCTCGAAGGAGACCTCCATCCGGTCCCCGGGCCGCAGGCGCAGCGTGGGCGGCATGTACATCCCGTTGTACGTCAGGGCCCACAGCTCGCGCCCCGCCAGGCGCACCTTCCTGCGCTCGACGACGATCCGGGTCTTGAGCAGTCCGTCGTGGCTCACGACCTGCGGGGGGTTGCGCAGGTCCTCCGTCGCCCGCGCGGTGAGGGCCGGCGACGGGGAGACGCTCGGCACGGGGACGGAGGCCGGCTGCGAACGGGCGAGCGCGGTCGCCTCGGTACGCGGCGCGCCGCACCCTGCCGCCAGGGCGAGCGCGGCAAGTGCGGCGAGCGCGGATCCGGTGGCGGTCCGGGTACGCGGGGCGGGTACGGACAAGGTGAACCCCCATGCCCCGCGAAGGGGGAAGTCGGGCGGCCGTGGGCTGCCATCATGCATCCCGGAATCCGACGGGCTCGGTCACGACCCGAGGGTTCGGCGCGGGCGTCACCTTCTTGAACGAGCCTCCAGGACACGGACGGCAGGGCATCACCCTCGGTCGACGGCCACGCGCAGTCCGCGGATCACATAACCCCCTATCTCGTCCTGGAACGTGACGCGGGGCGGTGTGAGCATGCGGATGCCCTCCAGGGCGAAGAGGTGGCCGAGGAAGACGTTGGTCTCCATCATGGCGATGTCCGCACCGGGGCAGCGGTGCGGTCCGTCGCCGAAGGACAGGGCGGCCGCGTACCGCCCGGTCGTCGCCGGCCGACCGGGGCAGACCGCCGTGGGCGTGGCACCCACAGCCTCCGGGTCGGTGTTGGCGTCGTCCACGAGGATGTCGACGAGCGCGCCGGCGGGCACGGTGACCGGGCCGTCGGAGCCCGGCACCTCGACGGAGCCGGTGGTCCGCCGGCTCAGCCGGGCGACCACGGGTTCCAGGCGCAGGATCTCGTGGATCACCGCGAGGCGTTCGGTCTCGTTCCCGTTCGAGTAGCGCTCGCGCAGGGCGGCGTCGGTGAAGAGATGCCATGCGGCGACGGAGATGAACTCGCGGGTGGTGATCATTCCGGCAGCGGCGTAGGTGAGGCATTCGCCGAGGATCTCGGGGTTCGAGCAGCCTTCCGCGATCAGGTGGGAGATCAGGTTGTCGGCGGGGCGTTCACGGTGGGCGCGGACGGCCGGGCGGACGTCGGCGAAGTAGATCCGCAGCCAGTTGCTGTTCTGGCGGAACAACCAGTAGATCCCGTGCGGACTGGTGAACCCGGGCTTGCCGAACTTCTCGGGGAAGAAGCGCTCCAGGCGGCCCTGAATGCCCGGTCTGCTGTGGGTCAGGCCGATCACCCCGCACGCCACGTCGATCGAGACGCCGAAGGTGAGGTCCTCCAGCCAGGCCTCGCCCTCGGTGCGCAGGGCGTCGAGGTGCTTCTGCGTGACGCGTTCGGTGAGTTCCCGGTAGTGCTCGTCCACGCGGCGGGGTGTGAAGTAGCGGGCGGTCTGACGACGGTGTTCCCGGTGTTCGGGCCCGTCGCGGTACAGCACCGGCCGCCGGATCCGGGCGGGCAGCTTCTCGACGGTCTCGATGCCCAGGCCTGCCTGCACGGTGCCGGTGCTGCGCAGAACGGCGCGCGCCGCCGAGTAGCCGCGCACCTGCCACGTACCGTCGTCCCCATGGCTGACCGGGCAGCCGGGTCCGGTGGGATCCCTGCGGATCTTCCGTGCGTCGTCGTCCGCTCGGTCCATCGAATGCAGCCTCCGTCGTCGTGTCGGTACCCCTCCCGGGAGGAGCCCGCTGTCAGGCATGTGCGGCCAGACTTCAGGATGGCGGCCCTCGCCGCCAGACCTTCGACCGACCGGGGCCGTAGCCTGTCCCTACCAGGACCGCCCAACGAGGTTGGGAACCAGGGGAGTTGAGGTTACTGGAGGCCCGCCGAGGGGCGGCCGTCGAAGGCGTCCGGCGCGGTCCTTCAACGCGCGGTCCGCAACCTCACTGCCGTCGGCTTCGCCGGTCGTGGTCGACACGGCTGAAGCTGCCTGAGACCGAGGACCGGCAGGACGATCCAGCCTTGGTGATCGATAGGATCGACAGACCGGAGGGGATGCGATGTTGCAGGTTCTGTACAGCGGGGCAACCAGAGAGCTCGAGCTCTCTGGGACGCGTCAAGGGCTCTTGACGCTCGGGCAGCTGCTGCGGGGGAAGGGCGGAAGCTGCGGTCTTTCGGAGAACCCGCGCCCCTTCCCCTACGAGAGGTCGCTGTCCAAGATCGCGTTCTGGGAGGACCCGGAGCGCGACACCGCTTCGATCGTCACGGAAGGCCAGGTCCTGCGAATCCGAGGAGGGCGGAAAGCTCTCGACCTCCTCGCCGACAACATCGAAGACTTCGCCTCCGAAGCAGATGCAAGCGATCATTGTCACGTCGAATCCCCGGCATGCGACTACATCGTGCCGGAATCGGACCCACTGGTGATCGCGTTCATGAGCTGAGCCTGCTGGGCAGGGGCTTTTCGGACGGCTTTCAGGCCACGGCCGAGGATCTGGGCGGTCCACTCGATCCGACGCCCGGCGAAGCCTTGGTCGGCCCAGACCTTCCGGACCGTGGGGTGGTCGAGCCTGGTCCACGGCAGCGGCCGCTTCCCGTCGTCGCGGTCCTGGATTCTCGCCGCAACGACGTGGACGGCCAGGAGCAGGCCGAGGATATCGGTGACGATGAACCTCTTGCGACCTTTCGCCTTCTTGCCCGTGTCGAAGCCCCTGGTGGCAGCAGGGACGGTATCGGCGGTGCGGACGGACTGCGAGTCGATCAGCCCGGTGCTCGGCTTCGCGTCACGACTGTCGGCTTCACGGAGCCTGCCACGCAGGGCGTCATGGATGCACTCAACGGCGCCGTTGTCGTGCCACAACGTGAAGTACCAGTACACCGTCGGTCACGGAGCGAAGTCCCTCGGTAGTTGCCGCCAGGAACACCCGGTCCGGACCACGTAAGAGATCGCATCCACGATCCGCCGCGGTGGATGCTTCTCCCGACGGCCACCTTTCGGCCCCACCCACGGCGGCGGCAGCAACGGCTCCACCAGCGCCCACTGCTCATCCGTCAGGTCCGACGGATGCCCACCCCAGGACTACTCGCCGTGAGCTGACCGAGCGCCTCAGCAAGGGGGTACGGCAGATCTCGAACGCGGTCTGAGCTCTTCCGCTGGACGACGGCTGCTACTTCGCCGGATTTCTGGATTTTCCGGGACTGCCTGCACGCACTGCATGCATTCATGGCCACTTGTCGTTCACTGAAAATTCTGGTGAGGGTTGTTTATTTCCCCTCTCGACGGATTGCGTATTTTCATTTGATCACGCTAACGCTAGCGTTCCCATGGTCATCTACCGGATGCGGGAAGGGAATTCGCATGTTGAAAATATCGAACCGCGCGCTGATCTCGGTATCGCTGGGCGCTCTGACTGCTATTACGCTGGGCACTGGATCGGCTTCCGCCTCGGCTCAGCTCTATGCACCCATAACCAACTACAAGAGCGGTACCTGCCTGTCTCTTGCGAATGGTGGGTCGACTGCCAACAACGTCTCTGCAATTCTGTACACCTGTAGTGGCGCGTCCGAGCAGTCCTGGGAGCCTTCGGGGAGCACGTACGTAAACTTCAAGAGCGGAAAATGTCTGTCGCTCGCAGACGGCGGGTCGACGGCTAATGGAACCAAGGCGATCCAGTACACGTGCAACGGGCAGCCCGAGCAGGACTGGTACCTGCGCGACGGTCAGCTGAAGAGCGGTAAGGACTTCAGCAAGTGCCTGTCGACGCAGAGTGGCGGAACGGCAAACAATACGAACGTCGTCATCTATGACTGCAATGGTGCTCCCGAGCAGCAGTGGTCGTGGCTCTTCTAGCCTCGATCTTCAGCGAGGGTTCGTCGGCGAGGCCGGCGGACCCTCGCGTTTCCGGCTCGTACGGTCAGCATCTGCGATGCCACCACGCCAACTCCGGGTCCGCCGTGGGCTCGTGGTGCGTTCGCCCGAGCAGTACCTCGTCCAGGCGTGCGACCTGTACCCGCAGTTCGGCGGCGGCTCTCGGCGGCAGCATGGACAAAGCCTCTTGCAGCTTGTCCCGGGCCCAGCCCTCGCCGCAGCACGGGCAGGTGAACTCGGCCTCCCACCGTCTCCACCGGCGTTCGGTGCCGTGGACTCGGACCGACCACACGCTCAGCGCGACGGAGACGATGCCCGGCGTGAGCCGGTCCCGTTCGAGCGCGCGGACGGCTGCATTCGCCGCTCCCGACAGGCCGGGAACATCGCGAAAGCGCACCCAGGAGTTCCACCTGCCGCGTTGCCGCGGCCGTAGTGAAGCCGGCGTTCTACGCGGCACGGCCCCTTCGAACATCGATCATGGACAGCATCGTCCCACGGCAGAGATCCGCCGGACAGTGCTCAGCCCGGATCGTTCGCCGAACTCCCGTGGCCTAGACGGCGAGCGCGGCGGGTTCTCCGAGCCGGGCGGCGGCCGTGCGCCAGGCGGCCGTCACCGCTGCGTGGGCGCGCTCGGTGCGAGCGGCACCGTCCGCCGTCAGGTCGAGGGGCTCGCCCACGTGCACGTGCAGTCGCGGGCGGCGAAGCGGTGCCGTGAACAAGCCTGCGAGCTGTTTGGACTTGCTTCCCGAGGTGACCCGACGGGCGCCGGCCTGGCCCACGGGCACCACGGGGGCCCCGGTGCGCTGCACGAGCCGGGACAAGCCGCTGCGGAAGGCGTGGGGGGCCGCCTCCGCGGCGTCGGTCCGGCGCGGGAGACCGCCCTCGGCGTAGATCAGAACCAGCTGTCCGCGCTCCAGAGCCTCGACGGCCCCGTTCAAGGCGTCCGCTGCGCGTCGGTCGCCGCGCCAGACGGGGATGTGCCCTTCGCGGGCGAGTGCGCGTCCCAGGACCGGAACACGCCACAGTCCGGCAGCCGCCATGACAACCGGACGAGCCCCGAGGCGGTGCAGTGCGGCGAGTACGACGGCGGGGTCGGCGAGCGAGGTGTGGTTCGCGGCGATGATGCTGCCGGGGACGAGTTCGGCGCCCGCGTCGGCAGTGATCGTGAGGCGGCCGACGGCGGGCACCAGGACGTCGGCGAGGCGGCTGAGCATGGGTCGTTCTCCTGATCTCGACAGGGTTGACCTCCATCGTCGGCCCTGAGATCCCCGGGGGCCTGAGTAGGAGCACTCATCTTTCGAGGCCAGGCACGCCAGGGCGGCGTGCCTCCGTGGACCCGGGCGGCCCCCTCGTCGCGCTGTCAGCGCAGGCCGCTGTAGGCGGCCGTCACGATCTCCATGCCGCGGTTGTCCTCCTGCCGACCCCGGTCGATCATCCGGTTCATGACGTAGGCCACCGTCAAGCGTGAGCCAGGATCGTTCACCACCAGCGAGCCGCCCCAGCCGCCCCAGCCGAAGGTGTTGCCGAACCTGCCGAAGCCCACCGTCCAGGCCATCGGCGTCCGCAGCACGCGGTCGTCGCCGCGGAACACCTCCTGCCACGCCGGCTCGCACCCCTGGGGCGACAGCAGCCGTACGCCGCCGGCCGAACCCCGGTTCGCCAGTACCGACTGGACCAGGGCGACGGAGCGAGCGTTGCCGTAACCGTTCACCGCGGGGATCCGCGCACGGCGCCACGCCACGGAGTTGACGTCCTTGACCCGGATCGCGACACCGGTGGTCTCCCGGCGGGTGCCGTCCGGACCCGGCGGTGCGTCGGCCACGTACTCGTCGGTCAGCGATGGTGGCGGGATGAGCGGTGCCACGCGGTGGTCGTGACCGGCGGAGATCCCGATGTGGAAGTCCGCGCCCAGTGGTTTCGCCACCTCTTCGGCGAAGAACTCGCCGATGCCGCGGCCGGTGATGCGGCGGACGATCTCACCCACGAGGAAGCCGAAGGTGAGCGCGTGATAGCCGGCGGCCGTTCCCGGTTCCCATTCGGGCGCCTGGGCGGCCAGCCCCGCCGTCACGCCGTCCCAGTCGTAGAGCTCCTCGACCGCCGTCGGCCCGGACAGGTCCGGAAGCCCCGCGGTGTGCGACAGCACGTGCCGTACCAGCACGTTCTCCTTGCCGGCCGCGGCGAACTCGGGCCAGTAGGCGGCGACCGGCGCGGACAGATCGAGCTCGCCCCGGTCGGCCAGAATCAGCGCGCACAGGGCGACCATGTTCTTGGTCGTCGAGTTCACGCCGACGAGGGTGTCGCGTTCCCAGCCGACGGAGCGTTCCGCGTCGGCGTACCCGCCCCAGAGGTCGGCCACCGGCTCGCCGTCGAGGTGGACGGCCGCCGAAGCGCCCACGTCGTCCTTGCCGAGCAGAGCCGCAAGTGCCTCACGGACTGCGGTGAACCGGGGATCGCAAAACCCCATAATGTCAGTCATGGGCACAAGTCTCGGACGGTGCCAAGCCTTCCTGCCCGACAATTCCCGCGCGCGTTCTGTCAGGCGGGTCGCGAACAAATCTTGCAACTCCGGTGTGGCGCCCTGACGGCCGCGCACTGGTCGAGGGGACGGACACGCGTGTTGGAGCGGCTGAATCAGGCGCTGGACCACCTGGAGGCCCGCCTCGACGGGGAGGTCGACATGGCCGAGGTGGCCCGGATCGCCGCGGTGTCGGAGTACCACTTCCGGCGGCTGTTCTCCGCGCTCGCCGGAATGCCGCTCCCGGTCTACGTACGGCGCCGACGCATGACCCTCGCCGGGGCCGAGGTACTGGCCGGGGAGCCGACGCTGCTCGACATCGCGGTGCGGTACGGGTACGGCTCGGGCGAGGCGTTCGCCCGGGCCTTCCGGTCGGTGCACGGCGTGGGTCCGGGCGAGGCCCGGCGCACGGGTGCGGTGCTCACGGCGCAGCCGCGCATGTCCTTCCGCGTCGTCGTCGAAGGCAGTACGGCCATGCGGTACCGCATCGTGGAGAAGGAGGCGTTCCGGGTCGTCGGCAGCAAGGCCCGGGTTCCGCTCGTGCACGAGGGCGTCAACGCGGCAGCCATGGCGCACTTGAAGAGCCTGGACGAGCGGGCGATCGTACGGATGAAGGAGCTGGACCACCAGGAGCCGACGGGGATCCTGTCGGCGGCCGTGTACCTGACCGACAGCCGGGACGAGGGTGCCGAGGCGGACTACTGGATCGGCGTGGCGACCGGTCCGGATACGGCCGCCGAGGGGCTGGACGCCCTCGATGTGCCGGCCGGGACGTGGGCGGTCTTCGACAACCACGGGCCCTACCCGAGCGCCCTCCAGGAACTCTGGCGAGACGTGTTCACGCAGTGGTTCCCTTCCAACCGGTACGTGAGCCGGCCAGGTCCGGAACTCCTGCGGACGCAACCGGTGGAGATCGGCGCGGAGACCGGCTCCCAGCTGTGGATCCCGGTCGAGCGGGACACCGGGAGCGCCGGGACGTGAACGTCGGTACCTGATCTCGGGGTCATGGCTCAGCGTGCCGGGGCTCGGGGATCAGACTGTCAGCCTGCGCCGGACGGTGTGGACGTGAGCGGGGCCGGGGGTGATGCGGGTGAAGTACTCGGTGGCCAGGATCCGGTGGCGCGTCGCCTCGTCGAGGCGGGAGAGCAGCGCGGGCAGGGGCCGCTCGCCCCGGAGCTGGCTGGTGTGCGCGCAGATCGCGTCCCATTTCTGCGCCAGCCATGGCGTCACGTCCACGACCGCGGCCACGTCCTCGTCCGGCACGCTGTGCAGTCCCTTCCCGACACCGCTCAGCAGTGGCCCGAGGTCGCCGGTCCCGGAGTGCGGGTGCGTGGCCGCGTAGAGCGCGCTGGTCCGCCAGGGCTCGCCCGCCTCGGGGTGCAGCCTGCCGATGCCGGCAGCCTCCACGGCGAGCAGAGCCACTCGGTGGGTACGACGGTGATCCGGGTGGCCGGTGAGCTGGCCGAGCGCGTCATGGGTGACGACGACTTCGGGACGGAACCGCCTGATGTGCGCGACGACCCCGGCGACGGCCTCAGCCAGGTCCACGTCGCACCAGCGGGACCGGCCGGGCGCCGAGGACTCGTTGCGGGCGTCGCCGTATCCGAGCATGCGGGGCTCGCCCGCGCCCAGAACCGTCAGGGCCGCGTCGAGCTCGGCGGCCCGCGCGGTGTCTCCGGCCCAGGTCGCGGTGACGACGGCCGTGCGGGCGCCGGAGGCGGCATGCTGGGCGAGCACACCGCCCGCGAGCAGACTCTCGTCGTCGGGATGGGCGAAGACTCCGAGCAGCGAAGGACAGCCGGACCCGGACCCGGACCCGGACCCGGTCGCGGAAGCGGAGCTTGTCATGAGCGGGAACCTCATATCTCACCGTGGGCGGAGCTCGGGAAGGCGGGCGAACGCCCGGCCGATCATGTTCGAGGTGGGGTCCGGTCAGAGCGTCGGCTTGCGTTGGAGTGCGCTTCAGGTCGTAGCGTCGCAATGACCGCGGCGCACGAAGCCTGTGGACCACGGGTCCCGGCCGGGAGGCCCGGTTGTGGCAGCGGTGGGCTTCGTGCGGTCCGGTGAACGATGAACGTAGTGTGCGGAATAGAGCTGGGAGTCGGCATGCAGAAGCGCAGTCTGCGGGACCTTGAGGTATCGGCCATCGGCTTGGGGTGCATGGGCATGTCCGCCTTCTACGGGTCCGCGGACCAGGAGGAGGGGATCGCGACCATCCGGCGTGCCCTCGACGTCGGGGTGAACTTCCTCGACACCGCTCAGATGTACGGGCCGCTGACGAACGAGTCGCTCGTCGGCGAGGCGATCCGGGGGCACCGCGACGCGTATGTGATCGCGACGAAGTTCAACTACCGGATGGACGACGCCGTACCCGGCGACATCAGCACGGTCGGCCCGCAGGACGGCTCGGCCGAGCATGCGCGGAGCTCGGTCGAAGGCTCCCTCCAGCGTCTGGGGACCGACCACATCGACCTGTACTACCAGCACCGGGTCGACCCGAACGTACCCATCGAGGAGACCGTCGGCGCGCTGGGCGAGCTGGTCGCCGAGGGCAAGGTGCGGTACATCGGCCTGAGCGAGGCGAGCGCGGAGACCATCCGGCGCGCGCACGCCGTGCACCCGGTCACCGCGGTGCAGAGCGAGTACTCGCTGTGGTCACGGGACGTCGAGGCCGAGGTACTGCCCGTCTGCCGTGAGCTGGGCATCGGCTTCGTGCCGTACTCGCCGCTCGGCCGCGGCTTCCTCGCCGGCCGGTTCAGCTCGCCGGACGAGCTGGACGCGAACGACTGGCGCCGCACGAACCCGCGCTTCCAGGACGCCAACCTGGAGGCGAACATGCGGCTGGCGGCCAAGGTGAAGGAGATCGCCGCCGAGAAGGAGGTGTCCCCGGCCCAGCTGGCCATCGCCTGGGTGCTGGCCCAGGGCGAGCACCTGGTGCCGATCCCGGGCACCAAGCGCCGCACCTACCTGGAGCAGAACGCCGCCGCGGTCGACATCGAACTGACCAAGGAGGACTTGGCCCGCATCGACGCGGAACTGCCCGAGGTGTCGGGTGAGCGCTACGACGAGGCAGGCATGCGATCCGTCAACCGGTAGACAGTGTCGGGCCGATCAGGTGACCGTCGCTTGATCCACTGATCAACTCGGCTTTCCCGTACGGGACATGGAGAGTGCGGACCAGGCCTGGACGGGAGGCCGGGTGGCCGGAAAACGCGGGCGCGGTGGGCTGCCCTGTCATGTGATGATCAAGCTGATGCGCCGGAGACGTCGGCGCATCAGTCACGTCACCACACCCTTGGGGGTAGCAATGAGCTTGTTCTCTGGTGGACGCCCGTTACGCCGCAGATCCGCCGCCGCCCTGGCGGTGGCGGCCGGTCTGCTGACGGCCGGCCTCGCCGCGCCCGCCTTCGCCGACGACGACCCGCCGCAGAGCGACCAGTTGTGGATCCACGAGCCGTACGAGCAGACGCTGCCGATCGGCACCGACGGCGGTCAGCCGCAGTCCCGCACGCTCGGTGTCGGCCTCTACCACGACAACCAGAACTTCACGGTGACCGACGGCAGGCTCACCGTCGACATCTCCGGCCTCACCGGGGTCGCCGAGGTGACCTGGCCCGACAACTGCACGCCGAACGGCACGACCGCGGTGTGCGACGTTCCCGTGGTGCCCGGACTGGGGGCCGACTACGAGGACCAGGTGATGCTGAAGGTGCGCGCGGCCGACGGCGCGGCGGTCGGCGCACACGGCACGATCGCCTACGAGGCGACGGCCACCGGCGGCCCCGACGGCACGCTCACCGCGCCGCACGCCAGCTTCGACACCACGCTCACCGTCGGATCCGGGCCCGACCTCGCCATCGCACCCGTCGCCGACATCAAGGACGGGCAGCCCGGCGACCTGCGGACGATCCCGTTGAAGATCACGAACAACGGGAACGAGAGCGCGAACGGGTTCACCGTCCAGCTGTACGCCTCGTACGGCCTGACGGACCTGACCCGGTACGACGCCTGCACCTACACCACGACGGACGGCACCGACTACGCACCCATGGCCAAGGTGGTCTGCACGTTCGACCAGGTGCTCGCGCCGGGCGACTCCTTCGAGCTGCCCGAACCACTGACGGTGCGACTCACCCCGCACGCGCTGAACGAGCGGCTCGACATCGATGTCGAGCCGGGCGGCGGCGCCCAGGACATCGACTCCCAAAACGACTACACGATCGTTCAGATCGCCGCGGCGAACACCGCGGACTTCTCCGTGACCGGTGACGCCATCACCGGTGCGGCGGGCGCGACGGCCACGGCCAAGCTGACCTTCAAGAACAACGGCCCGGCCTGGTTCGGCAACCTCGGCTCCGGCGACCCGGTCGCCAGGGTCCGGCTGATCGTGCCCCAGGGCACCACGGTCACCGGCGTGCCGTCCGACTGCATCCCGCGCACCCTCGACGGCGCCTCCTACCCGACTCGGACGGGCGCGCCGCGCTACGACTGCAAGCTGCCCTACTGGGTGCTGGAGAACGCCCAGAGCACGGTCGCGTTCTCGGTGCGCATCGACACGGTGGTGCCCGGCGCGACCGGTGCCGTGAGCATCCACCCCGCGTACGGCGAGTTCGGCCAGTGGCCCTTCGACTTCGACCCGAACCTCACGAACAACACGGCGCTCCTGACCGTCAACTGACGGACCGGGGGAGTTCGGAGCAGCTGTCCGATCGGCTGCTCCGAACGCACGCTCCAGAGCCGGGCCGACGGTGGCCGTCGTCGCGGCTGCGGTGTCAGTGCGCTGAAGTACGCTGCCAGCCACCGCACACCGATTCGAAGGATCAAGAGAATTGACCGGCCTGTCCGCTTTCCCGCTGCCCTTTCAAGCTTCCCGTTCCATATCGTTCGCTACGCCCAGAACGCTGCGGGAACTTCGGATGATGCAGTGCAGCGCCCATGTCCGGGCGAAGCCGGGGTGGTTCGACAAGATGAACGACGCCGACATCGTCGCCAGGTGGACGCAGGAAGCGGTCGCTCAGGGCCTCACCGAAGCGCAGGTCCGTTACGTGCTTGCCGAACTCGCGCATTACGCCGAGCTGCGGGACGGACGGACCGGCGTCGAGGTGTCCGCCGTCGACGGGGTGTGGCAGTCGGACACTCTGGTCGACGACGAGCTCCGATCCCGGCTCCGTGAGGCCGCGCGGGTGCTGGAACAGGTCCCCGAGGCGGAACAGGACTGGCATCCCGGATCCGACGGCCAGGTACTGGATCTGGTTCATCCCTCACTGTTCTGCCTGGTGAGAGAGGCGAGCGGCGCGCCGGAGCGGGCTTGGCGGAATCCGGCGGAGCGCTATTCGAGGTACGAGTTCTCGGAGAAGTTCCAGTGGCTGCCCACGGACGTCGACGTGAGTGACGACGGCGATGTCGTCTTCCGCTCGTACGTCAACAACGTCCACTCCGAGAGGCATCGGGAACTGGCCTCCGTCCTGCCGGACTTGTTCGCTCGTATGCGCCCGCTGTGGGAGAACGTGCTCACCGATCTGCGCCATCCGCGGCCGCTGCGGATCGAGGTCGACCCCTACGGGTGGTACGACTCGCAGCTGCCGGAGTATCCGGACAAGTCCTCCTACGGTGACAAGGAGGCCTACGCGGAAGCCGTCCGCGTGTGGGAGAAGGCTCAGGACGACTGGTGGGAAAACCGCCGCCCGACCATCCCGGACGCCCCGGAGTTCACCCCGCCCGCGTTGCCTGATGAATCCGCCCGGGTCGACCTGCGCGGTCGCGGTCTCCAGGTCATCGTCAAGCTCGCCACCATTCATCTCACCCCGGACAAGCCCGAGTACGCCGGCGGTTCCTGGCATGTCGAGGGGATGTTGAACGAGCGGATCGTCTCGACCGGCATCTACTACTGGGACAGCGAGAACATCACCGAGAGCCGGCTGAGTTTCAGGACGGCACTCGACGACCCGGAGTACGAACAGAGTGACGACGACGGCATGCGTGAGGTCTACGGCCTGGAGGACGCGGACGCGCTGAACCAGGTGCTGGGATCGGCGTCGACCCCGGCGGGCCGCTGCCTGGCGTTCCCGAACATCCTGCAACACCGCGTCGGTTCGTTCCGCCTCACGGATCCCGCCCGCCCGGGACACCGCAAGATTCTCGCGTTCTTCCTGGTCGACCCCTCGGAAAAGATCGTTTCGACCTCCGACGTGCCGCCGCAACAACCATGGTCCGACACCTCGACCATGACGCTCGAACAGGCGCAGAACTACCGCGAACAACTCATGCAGGAACGCAAGTTCTTCGTCGACGAACACAACGAGCAGCTCTACGAGCGGGAATTCTCCCTCTGCGAGCACTGAATGTCTCCTCTGTCCTGCACACGGTCCGGTCGCGACGGGTGTGGACGGTCCGGACGATGATGTCGACGCGGGGCGTGGAGCATCCGCCCCGCCGCAGCAGTCGCCAGGGCCGCGAGGACCGGTTGTCACAGGCGGGTCCCAGGGCCGGCACGGCGCTGACCGTCGAAGTCGGCGTTGCCGCGGAGCCGCCCCGTCCGCACACCGTCGAGAAGGACTGCCTTCCCCGTCCGTGCACGGTGTCCCCCACACCGGCCGTGGAATACCCGAACTGGGACCTGCCCCGGTACTCCCCATGTCCACCGTTACGACTGCTGAGCCGAACCCGGTTGGCGAGCCGTCGCCTTCCTGCGTGGACCGGGTGCGGAGTTCGCCGGACCACGCGCGGGTTCCGGACACATCAACAACCCTATGAATAGCGGTCCGTTCGCCAGCCATACTTGGTCCATGGGGACTGTGGCGGCGCTCTACCGCTATCCGGTGAAGTCGATGCTGGGCGAAGCCGTGAGCGACGTGGCGGTCACGGAAGCCGGGCTCTCGGGAGACCGGATCCACGCCGTGCTCGACGAGTCCGGCGCGGTGGGCAGCGCCAAGCACCCGCGCAAGTGGGGCGAGTTGCTGCGCTGTCGCAGCCGACTGGACGACTCCGGCACGGTCCGGGTCGTACTCCCGGACGGTACCGAACTGCCGGTGGAGGACCGTGAACTGGACCTGCGGTTGTCCAAGTTGCTCGGTCGGCAGGTGTCCTGCTCGGCCGTCGTACCGGAGCACGGCAGGCTGGAGCGCGCGGTGCCCGCGTACGAAGGCGGGGTGCCCGACACCATGCGCGCGTCGGCCTTCGTCGATGAAACAGGGGAGAGCATCACGACGGGCGGCGTCGCCCAGGGCACGTTCTTCGACTTCGGGCGGGTCCATCTCGTCACCACCGCGGCCCTGGCGCGGATGCGAGAGGTGTACCCGGGCGGAGACTTCGACCCTCGCCGCTTCCGGCCGAATCTGGTCGTGGACCCCGGTACGGGGCCGGGCTTCCCCGAGGACACCTGGGTGGGGTCACGGCTGCGCGTGGGGGAGGCGTTGTTCCGGGTCGTGGTGCCCACACCTCGCTGCGTGCTGCCCACGCTGGGCCACGACGAACTTCCCGCGGATCCCGCCATCATGCGCGCGGTCGCCCGCGAACACCGGGTACCGGTGTTCGGCCTGGGCCGGCTCTCCTGCCTGGGCGTCTACCTGGAAGTGCTGGAGGCGGGAACCGTCGAGCTGGGCGACACGATCACAGTGCAGGACGCCGCCTGATCGCCGTACCGACGCTCTACGGCTCTACGGCTCTGCCCCGACGGCCCGTTCGCCACCCGCAGGGCGGCGAACGGGCCGTGCCGGTCGACCGTCCCGGTGTCGTGGTGCAGGGGACGCGGAGGTCGGGGACGGTCGGGGTTGCTCAGGGTCGGGCGGCCTCGGCGACCGGTTCGGACTTCCCGTCCTGGCCGGGCGCGTCGGCCTCGTGCCCCGCTGTTCCGCGGGCGTGGCTGCCGATCATGCCGAAGGCGGTGAGTGCGGCGGCGACGGCGGCCGCGATGCCGCACACCCAGTACGCGGTGGAGAAGCCGCTGCCGAGGGCGTCGAGGGCCAGGCTGTGGGCGGCTGAACCCGGAACGGTGGGCGGCAGGCCATTGACGGCGAGGGGGCCGTCGGCCGCGGCGATCGCCTGTGCTGCCGCCGACTGAGCGGCCGGCAGGCCGGCGCCGGGCAGGTTCGCCGCGAACGTCGACCCCGCATGACTGAGGGCCACGGCGCCGACGACGACCGGGCCGAGGGCGAAGCCGAGGTCGCGCAGCATGTTGGTGGTGGCGCTGGCCATGCCCGCCAGGTTCGGGGGCACGCTGTTCAGCGCCACGGTCGTCACGGAGCTGACGGTCAGGGCGAAGCCGATGCCGATCAGCAGGGCGGGCGCCACGAACGCGCCGAGTCCCCGGTCGGTGACGTCGAGTCGGGTGAACAGCAGGCAGCCGGCCGCGAGCAGGACGAAGCCCGAGGTCAGCAGCCAGGACGCGGCGACCCGGTGCAGGAGTCGCGAGACGACCGGGATGAGGACGAACGCGGGTCCCTGGAGCAGGAGGAAGAGGATGCCGACCCGCATCGGGTCCTGATGCTGCACGGGACCCATCCACATGCTCGTCGTGAAGCAGGCGCCGAGGAAGGCGAGCATCCCGATGACCGCGACGACGGACGACACGGCGAACGGCCGGTTGAGGAACAGCCTCAGGTCGAAGATCGGGGACTCGGCCCCCAGCTCCACCACGACGAAGGCGGCGAGGAAGACCGCACCGAGGGCGAGGGAGAGCAGCACGGGCAGGGTGCTCCAGCCCGACTCCGGCCCCTCGACGGCGCCGTACAGCACCAGGATGAGGCCGATGGCGAAGGTGATCTGGCCGGGTACGTCGAATTTACGGCCCTCGGGCGCCGTCGACTCGGTGGCCAGCAGCAGGGTGAGCACCATGCTGACCAGGGCCAGTCCGACGAGCACCCAGAAGGAGCCGCGCCACGAGCCGACCTTGGCGAACATGCCGCCGACCAGGGGCGAGACGGCGGCGCCCGCGGACAGGAAGCCGCTCCAGACGGCCACCGCGTGCGCCCGCTGCCGCATGCCGCGGGTCAGGGCGGTGATCGCGGTGAGCGAGCCGGGGAACATGGCTCCGGCGCCCAGTCCGTTCAGCGCGGCGCCGATCCACAGCACCTGGACGGTCGGCGCGAGCGCGGCCACGGTGCTGCCCACGGCGACCAGGGCCGTGCCGCCCACGACGAGCCTTCGCCGTCCGAACAGGTCGCCGAGGACACCGAAGGTGAACTCGAAGCAGACCACGGCGATCATGAACGCCGCGGTGATCCAGGTCAGCTGGGATCCGTGGGTGCTCAGGTCCTCCTGGAAGAGTCCGAGCAGCGAGGCGGGCAGCGCGTTCGCGACCTGGGCCACGAAGACCGCCCCGCAGGCGGCAGCCAGTGTTCCCGCGTAGCCCGGCGTCCGGGCGGCCCCCGCGGTTGGGCCATGGGAGACAGGTGTCCCGTTGTTGAGCGTCATGTCTGGTCTCTCTGGCTGGGAAAAGAGGGGCGTCCCGTGACACGGGGAGCCCGAAGAGCATGAGGCGCTCGGCTCTGCGGCGCGGTGGGGGAGAGGCGCGACGTGAGTCGGGCGTGATGTCGTGGAGAATGACATTCGCTTTACGTCGCGTCAATGATGTGTGCGAGAGAGAAAGAAAATAGATCTGATGGAAGCGTGACGGCTCGGGTGTTCAGCTCTGATGGAGAAAGTCCCGCTCCAGCGCGTGCGCCGCGCCTTCCAGGGACTTGACCAGCGGCTGGAGCTGATGCGGGTCGTAGCGCACGCTGGGCATCGAGACGGAGAGTCCGGCCAGTGCGGTGCCGTCCTCGTCGCGTACGGGGACACCGACGGCGACGAGTCCGCGCTCGGACCGCTCCCTGTTGACGGCGAAGCCGTTGCGGCGCAGGCGCCTCAGCTCCGCCCGCAGCCGCGCGAGGTCGGGGCGGTCGGACGGGCGATCCCGGTAGCGCTCGGGGGCGTAGGCCTTCTCCAGCTCCTCCTCGTCCAGCTCGGCGAGCAGGAGCAGACCCGCCGTGGTGCGGTGTGCCGGGAACACCATGCCCTCCCGCGAACCGACCCGAAGGGCCTGCCGGCACTCGACGCTGGCGATGAACCGGACGGTGTCCCCGGTGCGCACGATCAGGTTCGTGGTCTCGCCGACGAGATCGACGACCCGGTGCAGATGGGGCAGAGCCGTCGCCCGCAGCCGGGACACGAGAGACTGGGAGTGCGCGGCCAGCTCCAGTACCGGGCCCGCGCGATAGACGCGGTCCTCGCCGCGCACGGCGAAGTCCCGGTAGACGAGCATCGCCAGAATCCGGTGAGCCGTCGACCTCGCGACCCCCAGACGCTCGGCGAGCTGCGCCACCGTCGCGTCGCCCTCCATCTGCAGGATGGTCGCCGCCCGCAGCGCATGGTCCACGCTGGCGATGGGATAGGGCGGCGGCGTCTTGAGCTCCTTGTCCACGGTGATCCTCCATGCTCCACTGTTCTGCTCTCCAGAATCCATATGCTCCTACAGCAGACACCCGGCACGCTGAAACAGTGACCGAGTCCTCCACCACCCAAGACCACGCTCCGGGTTCCCCGGTCCGGCTGCACGCCGTCGCCGCCCACGGACAGCCCGACGTCACCCCGGCGCTCGAAGAGCTCTACCGGGGCTTCGAGCAGGAACTCCTCGTCCCGCTGTGGA
Organism: Streptomyces adustus; assembly: GCF_009377175.1. GTDB lineage: Bacteria > Actinomycetota > Actinomycetes > Streptomycetales > Streptomycetaceae > Streptomyces > Streptomyces adustus. The sequence continues at coordinate 9,996 of NZ_VJZD01000016.1, read as the reverse complement.
CCGAGATCGGCGACCTGATGCCCGCCCACCCGCGCTCGCGCGCCGTGCCGCACGTATGGCGCTGGGAGCGGCTGCGGGAGCTCGCCGCGCAGGCGGGCGACCTGGTTCCGGTCGGCCGCGGCGGCGAGCGCCGGGCCATCGCGCTGGCCAACCCCTCCCTCGGCGGCAGGCCCTTCGCCACGCCGACGCTGTGGGCGGCCATCCAGTACCTCATGCCCGGCGAGGACGCGCCCGAGCACCGGCACACCCAGCACGCCTTCCGCTTCGTCGTCGAGGGCTCCGGCGTGTGGACCGTCGTCGGCGGCGACCCCGTGCCCATGAACCGCGGCGACTTCCTGCCGCAGGCCGGCTGGAACTGGCACGCCCACCACAACGCCACCGACGAGCCCATGGCGTGGATCGACGGCCTGGACATCCCGTTCCAGTACGCCACCGAGGCGCAGTTCTTCGAGTTCGGCCGCGACGAGATCACCGAGGCCGAACGGACCACACCGAGCCGATCCCGCTCCGAGCGGCTGTGGGGCCACCCGGGCCTGCGCCCCCTCGCGGCCGCCCCCGCCACCCCGGGCAGCCCGCTGCTGTCCTACAAATGGGAGCACACCGACGCGGCGCTGCGCGACCAACTCCTGCTGGAGAAGGAGGGCTTCGGCGGCACGGTCGAGCCCGGCCACGCCGCTGTGCGCTACACCAACCCGCACGACGGCAGTGACGTCCTGCCGACCATCCGCGCCGAGTTCCACCGCGTGGCCCGGGGCGCCGAGACCGCGCCGGTGCGCGAGACCGGCTCCTCCGTCTACCAGGTCTTCGACGGCTCCGGCACCGTCGCCGTCGGCGAGAGGTCCTGGTCGGTGACGCGGGGCGACCTGTTCGTCGTCCCGTCCTGGGAGCCGTTCTCCGCCCGGTCCGAAGCCGGCCGCACCGACTCCGACTCCGCGGGCCTCGACCTGTTCCGCTTCTCCGACGCGCCCGTCTTCGAGGCGCTCAAGCTCGACCGCACCCAGAAGGACGCCTGACCCTTGGCTTCCGCCCGCTCCTGAAGGAGGGGATTCCTACGGCTCGTGCCGCAGGGGTTTCTGCTTCATCGCCGACTGCCCGCCCGGAGTACCCCGTTGAGGACTTACACCAGCTCCACAGACAGATGCCGTCAGCCCGACGGCCAGAAGGTTCTTCGCCGCGTTCACGTCCCGGTCATGGGTCACCCCGCAGCCACATGTCCAGGTACGGACATGCAGCGGCATCCTGTTCTGCAGGCTGCCGCAGGTGGAGCAGAGTTTGGAGGAGGGGAACCAGCGGTCGACCACGATCACTTCGCGGCCGTACCAGCGAGCCTTGTACTCCAGCATGCTTCGCAACTCGCTCCACGCCACGTCACTAATGGCCCGGGCGAGGTTGTGGTTCTTCAGCAGGTTGCGGACGGTGAGGTCCTCGATCACGATCGTTTGATTTTCACGAACGAGCCGAGTGGTGAGCTTGTGCAGGTGATCGCGCCTGCGGTCGGCGATGCGTGCATGAACTTTGGCGACCTTCCGGCGAGCCTTAGCCCGGTTCGCGCCGTCACCTGTGACCTTGCGGGCGAGGTTGCGCTGGGCCTTCGCGAGCCGGGCCCGGTCACGCCGTTCGTGTTGGGGGTTGGCGATCTTCTCCCCGGTCGAGAGGGTCAGCAGGTGGCCGAGTCCGACGTCCACACCTACTGTCCGCTCCGTGGCAGGCATCGACCCGACGGACGCGTCCTCGCACAGCAGGGACACGAACCACCGGCCTGCACAGTCCTGAGAGACGGTCACCGTGGACGGCGACGCACCCTCGGGCAGCGGCCGGGACCACGCGATGTCCAGCGGCTCCGCCATTTTCGCCAGGGTCAGCTGCTTGCCGCGGAACCGGAACGCGCTGGCGGTGTACTCCGCCGACTTCCGCGACTTCTTCCGCGACTTGAAGCGCGGATACCTGGCCCGCTTGGCGAAGAAGTGGGTGAACGCCACCTGGAGGTGACGCAGGGCCTGCTGAAGCGGTACCGAGGAGACGTCGTTGAGGTAGGCGAGTTCCCCGGTCTTCTTCCAGGCCGTCAGCATCGCCGACGTCTGGTTGTAGGTCACCCGCTCCTGCCGCGTCCATGCCTCGGTACGTGCCGTGAGAGCCAGGTTGTAGACCTTCCGCACACAGCCGAACGTGCGCAACAGCTCCGCTGCCTGCGCATCGGTCGGATAGAAGCGGTACTTGAATGCCCGCTTCACGGAGGGGTCCGTCACCGCTCACACATTACCGCCTCAATTCGTGCCCTGTTGACAGGAATTGGGGACTGGAACGGTTCACCTTGGAGGCGAACCGGTTTGCCTTGCCCTGCTCTGCAGGGGTTTCGCTTCTCCCCGCAAGCGGGAGGCACTCTCACCCTGTCCCACGGGACGGGGCATCCACGAAAAGGACTCTCATGAAGCTCGCCACCCTCCGCACCGCCGACGGTACCCGGGCGGTCCGCCTCGACGGCGACGTCCTCGTCGACCTCGGCCACTCCGATCTCGGCGAGCTGTTCGCCCAGCCGGACTGGAAGGCGAAGGCGCAGGCCAAGTCGGCCGTTTCCGGGGTCACTTACCCGGTCGACGGCGCGGACTTCGCGCCGGTCGTCCCCAACCCCTCCAAGGTCGTCTGCGTCGGCCACAACTACACCAACCACATCAAGGAGATGGGCCGGGACCTGCCCGCCCATCCCACGCTCTTCCCGAAGTTCGCCGACACCCTGCTGGGCGCGAACGACGACCTCGTCAAGCCCGCCGAGACCGACGCGCTCGACTGGGAGGTCGAACTCGCCGTCGTCATCGGCAAGCAGGTGCGCCGCGCCGACGAGCAGCAGGCGGCCGACGCCATCGCGGGCTTCACCGTCATGAACGACATCTCGGTGCGCGACTGGCAGTTCCGCACCATCGAATGGACCCAGGGCAAGATCTGGGAGGCCACCACCCCGGTCGGCCCCTACGTCGTCACCCCCGACGAGGTCGGCGGAACCCGCCCCGCCCTCCAGGTGACGACGACCGTCGACGGCCGGGTCATGCAGCAGGACGACACCGGCACGCTGCTGTTCGACCCGGTCTTCCTGGTGCAGTACATCTCCACCGTCATCACCCTGCGCCCCGGAGACATCATCGCCACCGGCACCCCGGCCGGCGTCGGCAACGCCCGCGACCCCAAGGTCTTCCTGCTGCCCGGCCAGACCGTGGTCACCGAGATCACCGGCCTGGGCGCCTGCACCAACAAGGTGATCGAGGCATGACGACCCCCACGCGGACCACCGGTACGCGGACCACTCCCACGCGGTCCCTCGCCGACGCGCGCGCCTGGGCCCGCACCGGCACCGAGCTGATGCTCGATGCGGTCGCGGGCCTCGACGAGGACGGCTTCGCGGCTGCCAGCGCGCTGCCCGGCTGGACACGGAAGCACCTCGCCGCACACGTCGCGGCCAACGCCGACGCCCTGGGCAACCTCGTGCACTGGGCGGCCACCGGCGAGAAGACGCCGATGTACGCCTCCGCCGAGGAGCGCGCCGCGGGCATCGCCCGCGGGCCCGCCCTGTCGGCCGACGAGCTGCGTTCCTGGCTGACCGAGTCCGAGCAGCGCCTGGCCGAGGGACTGCACCGGCTCACCGACGAGCAGTGGCGGCATGAGGTCGTCACCGCCCAGGGCCGTACCGTTCCCGCCACCGAGCTGCCGTGGATGCGCGCCCGCGAGGCGTGCGTCCACGCCGTCGACCTTCGCACCGGCGTCGTCACCTTCGCCGACCTGCCGAAGGGCTTCCTGGCCGCTCTGGTCGAAGAGATCCGTGCCAAGCGGCAGCTGACCGCGCTGCCCGACGGCCCGCTGCCCGAGGTCGCCGCCTGGCTGGCCGGCCGCCCCCACACGCTTGCCGACGCCCCCGAGCTCGGCCCGTGGCTCTGAGGAGTGAACCCCCCATGTCCCATCCTGATGTGATCGTCGTCGGCGGCGGCATCGGCGGCCTCGGCGCGGCGTTCTCGCTGACCCGCCAGGGCCTCGCCGTCCGCCTGCTGGAGAGCGCCCCCGCCTTCGGCGAGGTCGGCGCCGGCATCCAGCTCGCCCCCAACTGCACCCGCATCCTCGACGACTACGGCCTCCTCCAGGAGGCCAAGAGCCTCGGCGTCGTCCCGGACGCGATGATCATGCGCGACGCCGTCGACGGCGACGAACTGACCCGGCTCGACCTGCGGGACCTGGAGCGGCGCTACGGCTTCCCGTACCTGGTCATCCACCGCAGCGACCTGCACGGCCTGCTGCTGCGCGCCTGCGGGCGAGCCGGAGTCGAGCTGATCAACGACGCGCAGGTGACCTCGTACGAGAACACCGCCGTCGGCGCCCGGGTGACCCTGGCCTCCGGCCGGACGCACGAGGCCGGTGTGGTGATCGCGGCCGACGGCCTGCACTCCGTCGCCCGCAGGCTGCTCGTCGACGACCGGCCCGTCTCCTCCGCCTACGTCGCCTACCGGGGCACGGTCCCCGCCGACCGTGAGCGGGTGAAGTCCGTGGACCTCGGCGAGGTCGTGGTGTACATCGGCCCCGGCTGCCACTTCGTCCACTACGGCCTGCGCGGCGGCGAGATGCTCAACCAGGTCGCGGTCTTCGAGTCGCCCAAGGCGCTGGCCGGCCGGGAGGACTGGGGCACCCCGGACGAGCTCGACGCCGCCTTCGCCGACACCTGCGACTTCGTACGCGACGGTCTGCCGTTCATGTGGCGGGACAAGTGGTGGCGGATGTTCGACCGCGACCCGATCATGAACTGGGTGCACGGCCGGATCGCCCTGCTCGGCGACTCCGCGCACCCGCCGCTCCAGTACATCGCGCAGGGCGCGATCATGGCGATCGAGGACGGGTGGGTCCTCGGTGAGCACGTCGCCCGCCATCGCGCCGCCGACGGCACCCCGGACTGGGACGCCGCGCTCGCCGCGTACGAGTCCGTGCGTCCCGAGCACTGCCGCCGGGTGGTGACCACCTCCCGCGCGTGGGGCGAGCTGTGGCACCTCGACGGCGTCCCCCGCGAGCAGCGCAACGCCCTGCTGCGTGCCCGTGCCACCGCCGACTACTCCTTCGTGGACTGGCTGTACGGCCCGACCGCGCTGACCCCGGACCAGGAACCGCCGATGTTCGAGCCGATCCCGCTGTCCTCCGCGATCCCGCGGACGGCCGCCCAGGGCACGGCGGCGTGAGCGACGCCTGCCGGTGATCCGGCGCGGCCGGCCGCACCGCCGCCCGCGCTTTACAGCCCGACAGCGATCCATGCGGCACGTCCGTCCGAGGGTCGCTGTGTACGGACGGTGTGCGCCGACGCGCTAGGATCCCGGCATGGCGAACCTTCGACAGGCGCAGAAGCAGATGACGCGCCGCCTGCTGCTGGAGTCCGGGCTCGAACTGTTCACCACGAAGGGGTACGCCGCCACCAAGGTCGACGACATCGCGACCGCCGCGGGCACCACCCGGGTGACCTTCTACGCGTACTTCCCCTCCCGCAGCGATCTGATGAAGGCGCTCATCGACGAGCGGCTCAACGAGGCGCTCCAGCGCGTGCGTTCGCCCGAGCACGGTTCCACGGCGCAGGACCTGGTCGCGACCGTGGCCGCGGGCACGCCGGAGGCGATCGGCGGCTGGCTGCGGCGTACCGCCGACAGCTGGCCGGAGATCCGGCCGATCATCCGGGTGGGCCGGGACGCCGCGGCGGTCGATCCGGAGCTGCGCGACCTGGTGGAGCGGTGGCTGGAGGAGGCCATCAGCGACATCGAGGACGGGCTGACGGCGGCCGGGCGCCTCGCGCCCCACCAGCGCCGTTTCCGGGGGGTGTTGGCGATGGCCGAGCTGGACTACGTCGCCCAGCACTGGGGCGACGCCGACTGGAAGGTCACCCGCGAGCAGATGCTCGAAGAGCTGAGCGCCAGCTGGGTGCGGCTGCTGACCTGACCGCCACGGGCGGGCACCCCTCCGCTCACCGCTCGACGGCGGCGTCGTACAGCAGAGTGCGCAGCCAGGCGACGAAGTGGCGGTCGTTCAGGCGCGGGTTCCACACCATGTCGATGCCGAGGCCGGGCAGCGGGAACGGGAACTCCTCGATCCGCAGGTCGGCGAGGGTGCGCATGGTGGCGGCGACCCGGTACCGCAGCAGGGCGACACCTCCGGCGCGGGCCACGTGGAAGGGCACCAGCAGGAAGTCGGAGATCCACAGCCCGACGCGGTAGGGGATGCCCTCGTCCTCCAGCACCGAGTACGGGAAGACCCGCCGGTCGGTGTCGACGACGACGTGCGGTTCGGTGGTGAGCAGGTCGAGCGCGCCGGCCTGAGGCGGGGTGTCCGGCGCGGCCACCACCACGCACCGGTCGTCGTAGAGCCTTTCGCGCGGATATGGCGAGGAGTGTCCCTCGGAGATCAGGACGACGTCGACGCCCCCTTCGGTGAAGGTGGCCTCGGTCGGCACGGTGATGGTGCGCACCCGCAGGGTGGCGTGCGGCGCGCGCTCGGCGACGAGCCGGGTCAGCCGGGGGCCGACGACGAACGCCGTGCTGTTCGTCATGGCGACGGTGATGACCCGCTGGTCCGTCGCGGGGTCGAAGGAGGGGAAGTCGACGATCTGCGCCGCCTGTTGCAGCGTTCCGCGCAGTGGCGCGATCAGCTCCAGGGCCCGCGGGGTGAGCGTGACGCCGCTGCCCTGCCGCACGACGAGGTCGTCACCCAGCAGGCGCCGCATTCGGGTCAGGGCGTGGCTCATGGCGGGCTGCGACAGCCCGACCCGCTCCGCCGCCTTCGTCACCGACCGTTCCTCCAGCAGCGCGAGAAGAGGCACCAGCAGGTTGAGATTGACCGACGCCAGCCGGTCCAGTCCCGACGCCGTGGTGCCTTCCTCGCTGCTCATGGCGCTCACCCTATGCGGGTGCCCGGGTCAGGCGGCGCAGCCGGGGGACGGGGATGCGGTGGTCGAGCGCGACGGCGGTGGTGCTGCCGTCCTCCTGCCGCCAGGTCATCAGGGCCGGGCCGCCGCCGGGTTCCCCGTCCGCGTACACCGGCTCCCCGGCCGCCGGCAGCTGTCCGACCGCTTTGAGGGTCCGCCCGAACTGCTCGGTCCAGAAGTACGGCTGGAACGCGAGCGGCGGGGCGTCGTCGCCGTGGACGAGCGCCCGCGCGGCGGCCTTCGCCTGGTCGATGGCGCTGCTCCACAGCGGGATCCGGCGCGGCCCCTGTGGGGTGGGGAAGGCGGCGAGGTCCCCGACCGCCGCGACGCCCGGCCGGGCCAGGCCCCGCGCGTCGACCGGGACGGCGCCGTTCACGACGAGCCCGGTGCCGGTGAGCCACTCGGTGTTCGGGAGGTCACCGACCGCGGTGAGCAGGACCTCCGCGCGCAGCACCGTGCCGTCGTCGAGCGTAACGCGGGCGTCGCCGGGTCGCCCCTCGATCCGGGCCGGACCGCCTTGGACCACGGTGAGCCCGTGCTCGCGGGCGGCGGCGGTGAAGATCTGGGCGAGGTGGAGACCGAGCTGGACGGCCAGCGGCGGCCCCTGCGAGACGAGGGTGACCGGGCAGCCGGCGGCCAGGCACCCCGAGGCGATCTCCATGCCGAGCGGGCCGCCGCCGACGACGAGGACGGAGGGTCGCTTCGCCAGGCGGCGGCGCAGCGCCAGCGCGTCGTCGAGCCCGCGCAGGGTGACCTCGTCGGGCAGCTCGGACAGGCGTCGCGCCCGGGAGCCGGTGGCGAGGACGACGCCGTCGTACGGCAGGGCGGTGCCGTCGTCGAGCGTGACGCGCCGTCGGTCGGGGTCGAGCCCGGTCGCGCGCACGCCGAGGAGTTCGCTCGCCCCGTGCGAGGCCGGGGGCAGCGTGTGCGAGGTGAGGTCGTCGCCGTCGAGGAGCAGCGCCTTCGACAGGGCGGGCCGGCTGTAGGCGGGGTGGGGCTCGTCGCCGACGACGGTCAGCTCGCCGTCGAATCCGGCCTCGCGCAGCGTGTGGGCGGCGGTGAGTCCGGCGATGCCGTTGCCCACGACGACGACACGTTTCAGGGCGGGCGTGCTCATTCGACCCTCAGTGCGGCGACCGGGCAAACCCGCGCGGCGGCCTGGGCGAGCGCGGCGTCGCCCCCGTCGACCTGCTCGCGGTCGAGCACCAGCTCGCCCTCGTCGTCGAGGTGCATGAGCTGCGGAGCGGCCTCCTCGCACAGGCCGTGCCCCTCGCAGCGGGGGCGGTCGAGAACGATCCTCATGCGGGGACGACCTCCAGGACGGGGAGCTCTTCGATGCTCCGGGTGATGTTGCTCGGGACGCGGACCTCGGGTCCGACGACGAGGCGCCTGACGCGCCGGGCCAGCGCCTCGATCACGGCGTGGGCCTCCAGACGGGCGAGCCCTTGGCCCGCGCAGCCGTGCGGGCCGTAGCCGAAGGACAGGTGGTCGACGGGGTTGCGTCCGACCAGGAAGGCGTCGGGGTTGTCGTAGTGCCGGGGGTCGCGGTTGCCCGCGCCGAGCAGCACCGCGATCTGGGCGCCCTGCGGGACGACGGCGCCCTCGATCTCGACGTCACGGGTGGTGATGCGGCCCCAGACGTTGACGGGGGGCCAGTACCGCAGTGATTCGTTGAACGCCGCCGGTATCAGGGCGGATTCGGCGCGGACCTGGTCGAGCTGGTCGGGGTGTGCGGCGAAGAGGGCGACGAGGTTGCCGATGGCGGCGACGGTCGTGTCGACGCCGGCGCCGAGGTACTGGTGGATGATGTGGCCGGCGGTGCCCGCGGGGATGGCGCCGCGAGCCTCGGCGTCGAAGATCGCGCGGCCGACGGAGCCCTCGGCCAGGTCGTCGGCGCCGACCTCGGAGCACCAGGCGTACAGCTCGCCGGCGATGGGGAAGTTCTCGGCCGTGCGCTGGTTCATCGGGCCGATGACCTGCATGGCGGCCTGGCCCCAGCGCAGCATGTTCTCGCGCACGCGGCCGGTGAAACCGATGAGGTCGGCGACGACCTCCAGCGGGAAGGCGCGGGCGAGGGCGTCGACGGCTTCGAATGAGCCCTGCTCGACGAGCTCGGCGACCAGGGAGTCGGCCTTCGCCTCGATCCGGCCCTTCAGTCCGCGCAGCGCGCGGGGCGAGAGGTTCTCGGTGAGGGTGGCGCGCAGCTGGGTGTGCACCGGTGGGTCGGAGGCCAGCGAGGTGCCGGTCAGGGCCTGGTTGGCGGCCGGGTTGAACGCGATCGAGGTCGAGGAGAACGACTCCCAGTCGCCGAGGGCCGCGCGGATGGCGTCGTACCGCGTCAGCGCGTAGACGTCGTTCTTCGGCAGGTGGACCACGGGGCCGAGTTCCCGCAGCTCCGCGTGGACGGGGTGGGGGTCGAGGAGGACGTCGTCGGCGAAGAGGTCGACGTCGGAGGTGGGCGGTGTGCTCATGCCCTCAGTCAAAGTGGCCCGCGTCGCATTCATCAAATGAATGATTGACATGGTCTCACATGAATCTCATGCATGTGGATCCCCGGTCCGGGTCCTTCCGTGCTCCGATCTCCCGCCTTCACGCAACTACACGAGCAAAATATATTCGTGATGTTCGTTTCGTTGACGTCATGTAAAGCGAATGGTTAGCGTGACGACAGCCACAGGGTGCACCGCCGCACCCGCACCGCAGACGTGAGGCAGTCATGAGCCTGAACAGCAACACCGTCAACACCGTCCTGGGCCCGGTGCCGGCCGGGGAGTTGGGCGTCGTCTCGGTCCACGAAGCGCTGCTGTCGGTGCTGCCGGGCGCGGAACACGCCTTCGACATCACCCTCGACCGCGCCGAGATCTTCGAGACGCTCGCCGGCAAGCTGCGGGACTTCCGTGCCCACGGCGGCGGCACGATCGTCGACAGCACCGGCATGTTCCACGGCCGCGACGTCCGGCTGTACGAGGCGCTGTCCCGTACGACCGGTGTGCACATCGTCGCCTCGACCGGCCAGGGACCCGAGGAACTGCTGGGCGGCTACTTCCTCACCCCGCAGACCGACC
>NZ_VJZD01000169.1 GCF_009377175.1 Streptomyces adustus | reverse complement strand
TTGATGGGGTAAGGCTCCCAGTAGACGACTGGGTTGATAGGCCGGATCTGGAAGCCCAGTAATGGGTGGAGGTGACCGGTACTAATAGGCCGAGGGCTTGTCCTCAGTTGCTCGCGTCCACTGTGTTGGTTCTGAAACCACGAACAACCCCACGTTTGTCACAGAGCGTGGTGCGGTTGTCAGTTTCATAGTGTTTCGGTGGTTATAGCGTGAGGGAAACGCCCGGTTACATTCCGAACCCGGAAGCTAAGCCTCACAGCGCCGATGGTACTGCAGGGGGGACCCTGTGGGAGAGTAGGACGCCGCCGAACAATCATTCAAAGGGTTGGTCCCTGAACTTCGGTTCAGGGACCAACCCTTTTTTGTTGGTCGACACTTGACGTTCACATTCCGCTATGAGCATTGACAGCATGGGTGCTGCTGCAATACTCAGGGCCGCCGGCGTCGGAGTCGGTGACGAGGTCATCGTGCCGGCTTTCGGGAACATGGAGGTCGCCGAGGCGGCGACCCTGGCCGGTGCGCTCCCGGTGTTCGCCGACATAGATCCGGTGACCTACTGCCTCGACGTCGCCGCGGTCGAGGCCTCCGTGACCTCGCGGACGGCGGCCGTCGTGGCCGTGCACCGCTTCGGCCGGCCGGCCGACATCGCCCGCCTCCACGCACTCGGACAGCGGCACGGCCTGCTCGTACTGGAGCAGGGCGAGTCCGAGGCGCCGTACGACGAGGTCGCCCAGCGTCGGCAGCGTGCCGCGTACCTCGACGGGAAGCTGCGCGGGGTGCGCACGCCCGACGGGGGTGACGGACACACGTATCAGCAGTACGTCGTCCGGGTCCCCGGAAACGGGCGGCCCGACCGCGACGCCTTCGCACGCGCCTTGCGCGGCAGGGGAGTTGACTGCCGGGTGCCGGTGAAGACGCCTGTGCACCGGCTGCCCGAGTTCCGGCGCTGCGTGTCCCTGCCGGAGACCGAACTGGCCGCCGACGAGACACTCGCGCTGCCCGTGGAAGCGTCCCTGACGAAGCGGGACATGCAGCGGATCGTGGCCGCGTGCAATGCGCTCGGAGGATTGCTCCAACCCGCCTTCTGAGCGAGTTGGGAGCACGGGTCTGTTCGGGGTATGCTCTATTTCGTTGCCGCGAGGGAAACCTCGAAAAGGCAACTGGCCCCCATAGCTCAGTCGGCAGAGCGTCTCCATGGTAAGGAGAAGGTCAACGGTTCGATTCCGTTTGGGGGCTCCACCAGAAAGGCCCCGCCCATTGGGCGGGGCCTTTCTCATGTCCTGCTTCCCCAGCGCTAGTCGTGCTGGAGGCCCGGGACTCGCATCGCCAGGATCGCCATGTCGTCCGACGGGGCGTCCGAGGCGAAGCGCTCCACCGCGCGCATGATGCGTGCCGCGACCGCGCCGGCCGTCAGGCCCGTACACGTCGTGAGGACGTCGGTGAGGCCGTCGTCGCCCAGCATGCGGGTGCCCTCCCGGCGTTCGGTGACCCCGTCCGTGACGCACAGCAGCACGTCCCCCGGGTCGAGGGTGACCGTCTGCTCGTACAGCTCCAGGTCCTCCATGACGCCGAGCAGCGGCTGGGGTTCGGCGGCCGCCTCCACCGTGCCGTCCTGGCGCAGCCGGAGCGGCAGCGGGTGACCGGCGCAGACCACCTTCAGTTCCGCGCTGCCGTCCGGCTGGGGGCGCATCTCGCCGTACAGGAGGGTCAGGAAGCGGCTGCGGGCGCCCTCGTCGAGGATCGCCGAGTTCAGGCGCTCCAGCACGGCCGGGCCGCTGAGGCCCTCGCGGGCCAGCAGTCGCAGCGCGTGCCGGGCGAGGCCCGTGACCGCCGCCGCGTTCGGTCCCGTACCGCAGACGTCGCCGATGGCGAAGCCGTAGGCGCCGTCGCTGATCGGGAACAGGTCGTAGAAGTCGCCGCCGACCTCGTTGCCCTCGCCGGCCGCGCGGTAGATGACCTCGACCTCGACGCCCTCGATGGTCGGCAGTTCCGGCGGCAGCAGGCTGCGCTGGAGCGCCTGGCTGATCGCCGTGCGCTCGGAGTAGAGGCGGGCGTTGTCGAGGGCCAGGGCGGCGCGGCGGCTCAGGTCCTCGGCCAGCTCCAGGATCTCCTGGCGGAAGTGTTCGTCGGCCGGCTTGCCGAGCGTCAGCATGCCGATGACACGGTTGCGGGCGACCAGCGGGAGGACCACGGTCTCGCCGCCGACCGCGGCCGCCGTGGCCAGCGTCGGGCCGATGTGCGACGCGACATGGTGGATCGGGGTGCCGCTGCTCAGGCCGAGGCTGCGCATGGAGCTGCGCAGGGCCGCCTGGTGGGCCAGTTCGCCCGGCGCCGACCAGACGCGGGCGCCCGGAGTGGTGACCGGGTCCGGCGGTGCGATCTTGGACAGGAGCGACTTGATGCCGTCGATCAGCTCTTCGTCCTCGTGCAGCACGTAGGACAGGTACGGCTCGGAGGCCTGGTCGGCGATCGTGTACACGGCGCACCAGGTGGCCAGGGTGGGCACCGTCATCTGTGCCATCAGCGCCAGCGTCTGGTCCCGGTCCAGGGTGCCTGCCAGCAGGTCGGAGGCTTCGACGAGGAAGCTCAGGGAGCCTCGGCGCAGACGCTCCAGCTCGCCCAGGCGGGCCGACTCCACCGCGAGCGCGATGCGGTCCGCGGCGAATTGCAGGCGCAGCGCCTCCTCGTTGGAGTATCTGCCCGGGGCCTCCGCGGCCACGCCGAGCGAGCCCGTGAGTCGGCCTTCGACCTTCAGCGGGACCGTCACGACCGAGCGCATGCCGGTGGCGTTCAGGAGGGGTACGGCGCCGGGTACGGCCGCGAGGTCCTCGTGGACGGCGGGCATACGGGCCGAGCCGTAGCGGCCGGGGCCCGCCTCGACGGGGACCCGGGCGAAGCGCTGGCGGGCGGAGGGCAGTCCGGTGGAGGCGCGGACCTCCAACTCCGTTTCGTCGTCGGTGGCCAGGAGCAGGAAGGCGGAGTCGCCGTCGAGCATGTCGCGGGCGCGTTCCACCGTGCGCTGGAGGAGACCGTCGAGGTCGTCCGGGGCCGGGGAGCCGATGAACACCTCGAAGGGGTCGGCGCCCTGGACGTCGGAGGAGGAGACCGCGTCGGAGGCCGGGACGCGCAACGGGGTCTGGAGGACCGCGCGTTCGTGGTCGCGGACGAGCAGGCAGACCGTGGAGGGCTCGCCGTCGGTGTCGCGGACGCGCAGATGGGAGGCGTAGACCGGGATCACCCGGCCGCCCGCGGTGCGCAGGCCGTAACTGCCCTCCCAGCGCGAGAGTCGGAGGGCCTCCGCGATGCCGGTGCCCGTGCCGGGGGTGTGCGGCCAGGCGGCGAGATCGGTGAGGGGCTTGCCGGTGACCTGGTCGGCGGCGTAGCCGAAGAGTTCCTCGGCGTCCTCGTTCCAGGCGATGATCGCGCAGTTGCGGTCGATCTGGACGACCGCGACCCGGACCCGGCCGTCGGCGAGCGGGAGGAGGTGGGCGGGCAGCGAGGGGCCCGCGGAACGGGTGCCCACCGGGCGTGCGGGGAGGTCGAGTTGGAACCAGACGCTCTTGTGCGTCGGCGTGTAGTCGACGCCCCACCGGCCCGCCAGGGCCGCGCACAGCTGGAGTCCGCGTCCGCCCTCCCGGTCGGGGCTGCCCATGTTGACGGCGGTGCTCTGGAGCGGGATCTCCCGCTCGGGGTAGCGGTCGGAGACCTCGATGCGCGCGCCGTCGTCGCTGCGCAGGCACAGGACGTCCGCGGCCGTGCCCGCGTGGACCACGGCGTTGGTCACCAGTTCGCTGGTGAGGACCACCGCGTCGTCGACGATGTCGGCGAATCCCCACCCCTGGAGGGTGTCGCGGACGAAGGAGCGGGCGGTCGCTACGGAGCGCCCGACGGGCTCGAAGCTGGCGGCCGCGCGCGCGGTGATCACAGAACTCCTCGGCCGGTCGTCTACGTGCAGGGATCCCGGCCCGACCGGAGGGTGCGGGACCTGCGAGGGCAGGCCGTCCGTCGGCCGGGGGTCCGGGGGCTGTCCCCCGGGGATCAGTCCGGTCGTCATGTGTGCGGCCGCCCCTCCGATGCCCGCTGGTGCTTGTGCCACCGCCCAGCCCGGACGCGCCGGCACGGCTGGACAGCCGCATGCAAGGTTACTTACCTTCCCTGCCCGCGCGGATGCCGGTCGTCCGTGTTTCCGTCCGGAGGGTGTGCGGACGATGTGCGAAGCTGCCGAACTGTTATGGCCTGGTTCGGCGAGGGTGAAACACTGGGCAAGCTTCCGGTGAAGGAACCGGCAGGCTGAGTGGGTACTGCGGTTGGTGGGCAGCAGCCCCTCGGGCGGTCTGACCGCATCGGGCACAAGCAGGCAGCATGACACCGGTACGCCGATCAGGAGTGCCGGGGCACAGAGCGGCAATGGTCGACCCTTGCGGGAGGGACACAGTGGAGTCTGACGCACCGACGCGGGCCACGAAGGCGCGCGCGAAAGGCGGACAGTCCCCTAGCAGCCGGGGCAAGGGGCGCAATGGCACCACCACGGTGGACACGGCTGCCCTGAACCGGCTGCTCGTCGCTCTGCTCGCCATGCGGGACGGGAATTTCCGGAAGCGGCTCACGGTGTCCGGGGACGGCGTGATGTCGGAGATCGCGGCGGTCTTCAACGAGGTCGCCGACCGCAATCTGCATCTCACGGGCGAGTTGTCGCGGGTGCGGCGCATGGTCGGACGTGAGGGAAAGCTCACCGAGCGTCTGGAGACGGGCGCTTGTGAGGGCTCCTGGGCGACCGCGATCGACAACTCCAACGCGCTCGTGGACGATCTCGTACGGCCCGTCTCCGAGGTCAGCCGGGTGCTGTCCGGGGTGGCCGAGGGCGATCTGTCGCCGCGGATGGATCTGCGGACCCAGGGGCCGGACGGGCCGGGGCATCCGCTGCGCGGGGAGTTCCTGAAGGTCGGGCGGACGGTCAACAATCTGGTCGACCAGCTGTCGACGTTCACCGACGAGGTCACCCGGGTGGCCAGCGAGGTCGGCACGGAGGGCAAGCTGGGCGGTCAGGCCCA
The DNA here is from genome assembly GCF_009377175.1 of Streptomyces adustus. GTDB lineage: Bacteria > Actinomycetota > Actinomycetes > Streptomycetales > Streptomycetaceae > Streptomyces > Streptomyces adustus. The sequence goes on along the minus strand of NZ_VJZD01000169.1, from coordinate 16,049 downwards.
GGTGCGCGGCATGTCGGGTTCCTGGAAGGACCTCACGGACTCCGTCAACACGATGGCGTACCGGCTCACCGCCCAGGTGCGCGATATCGCGCTGGTGACGACGGCGGTGGCCAAGGGCGATCTGTCCCGCAAGGTCACGGTGCACGTGGCCGGCGAGATGCTGGAGCTGAAGAACACCGTCAACACGATGGTGGACCAGCTCTCCGCTTTCTCCTCCGAGGTGACGCGGGTCGCCCGGGAGGTGGGCACGGAGGGCATCCTGGGCGGTCAGGCCCGGGTGTCCGGCGTCGACGGGGTGTGGAAGGAACTCACCGACTCGGTGAACACCATGGCCGGGAACCTGACGGCCCAGGTGCGGGGGATCGCGGAGGTGACCACCGCGGTCGCCAGCGGTGACCTGTCGCGGAAGGTGACCGTGCAGGCGCGCGGCGAGGTCGCCCAGCTCGCCGACACGATCAATCAGATGACCGAGACGCTGCGGGTCTTCGCGGACGAGGTCACGCGGGTGGCCAACGAGGTCGGTGGCGAGGGGCGGCTCGGTGGGCAGGCGAACGTGCCGGGGGCCGCGGGCACCTGGAAGGACCTGACGGACTCCGTCAACACCGTCTTCCGGAACCTGACCACGCAGGTGCGCGACATCGCCGCCGTGACGACGGCCGTGGCCAGCGGTGATCTGTCCCGCAAGGTCACGGTGGACGTGGCCGGCGAGATGCTTGAGCTGAAGAACACGGTCAACGGGATGGTGGACCAGCTGTCCGCCTTCGGCGCCGAGGTCACCCGCGTCGCCCGGGAGATCGGCAACGAGGGCGAACTGGGCGGCCAGGCCCAGGTGCCCGGGGTCGCGGGCGACTGGAAGGACCTCACCGACTCCGTCAACACGGCGTTCCGCAACCTCACCGGGCAGGTGCGCAACATCGCCCAGGTGACGACGGCGGTCGCCAACGGTGATCTGTCGCAGAAGGTCACGGTGGACGTGGCCGGCGAGATGCTCCAGCTGAAGAACACCGTGAACACGATGGTGGACCAGCTGTCGTCGTTCGCCGACCAGGTCATCCAGATGGGCCGTGAGGTGGGTACGGAGGGCCGGCTCGGCGGTCAGGCCCAGGTGCCCGGGGTGTCCGGCACCTGGAAGGAGCTGACCGACTCCGTCAACTCCATCACCGGCAATCTGACCGCCCAGGTGCGGCAGATCGCGCAGGTCACGACGGCGGTGGCGCGGGGTGATCTGTCGCAGAAGATCACCGTGGACGCGCGCGGCGAGATCCTGGAGCTGAAGATCACCATCAACACGATGGTGGACCAGCTGTCCGCGTTCGCCGACCAGGTGACCAAGGTGGCCCGCGAGGTGGGCACGGACGGCCGCCTCGGCGGTCAGGCCCAGGTGCCCGGCGTCGCCGGTGTGTGGCGGGACCTGACCGACTCGGTGAACGGCATGGCCGGCAACCTCACCGCCCAGGTGCGCAACATCGCGCAGGTCGCCACGGCGGTGGCGCGGGGTGATCTGTCGCAGAAGATCACCGTGGACGCGCGCGGCGAGATCCTGGAGCTGAAGAACACCCTCAACACGATGGTGGATCAGCTGTCGTCGTTCGCGGAGCAGGTGACGCGGGTGGCCCGTGAGGTGGGCACCGAGGGCATGCTGGGCGGGCAGGCGGAGGTGCAGGGGGTCGCGGGCACCTGGAAGGACCTCACCCAGTCCGTGAACTTCATGGCGAACAACCTGACCATCCAGGTCCGCAACATCGCCGAGGTCACGACCGCGGTCGCCAAGGGCGACCTGTCGAAGAAGATCACCGTCGACGCCAAGGGCGAGATCCTCGAACTCGTCACGACCGTCAACACGATGGTGGACCAGCTGTCGTCGTTCGCCGAGCAGGTGACCCGGGTGGCCCGTGAGGTGGGTACCGAGGGCATCCTCGGCGGCCAGGCGCACGTGCCCGGCGTGACGGGCATCTGGAAGGACCTCAGCGACAACGTCAACCTGATGGCCAAGAACCTCACCGTGCAGGTGCGCAACATCTCGCAGGTCGCGGCGGCCGTCGCCAACGGCGACCTGACGCGGACGGTGACGATCGACGCGAGCGGTGAGGTGGCGCAGCTCGCCGACACCTTCAACACCATGGTGAAGACGCTGAGTTCGTTCGCCGAGCAGGTGACCAAGGTGGCCCGCGAGGTGGGCACGGACGGCATCCTCGGCGGCCAGGCGCACGTGCCCGGTGTGGCGGGCACCTGGAAGGACCTCACCGAGTCGGTGAACCAGATGGCGTCCAACCTGACCGGTCAGGTGCGCAACATCGCGATGGTGACGACCGCCATTGCCAAGGGTGATCTGACGAAGAAGATCGACATCGATGCGCGCGGTGAGATCCTGGAGCTGAAGACCACCATCAACACCATGGTCGACCAGCTGTCCTCGTTCGCCGAGGAGGTCACCCGGGTGGCCCGCGAGGTGGGCACGGAGGGCCAGTTGGGCGGTCAGGCACGTGTGCGTGACGTCGACGGCACCTGGCGCGACCTCACCGAGTCGGTGAACGAGATGGCCGGGAACCTGACCCGGCAGGTGCGTGCCATCGCGCGCGTGGCGGCCGCGGTGACCCGCGGCGACCTGAACCTGAAGATCGACGTGGACGCCTCCGGTGAGATCGAGGATCTCCAGGACTCGGTCAACAAGATGATCGCCAACCTGCGCGACACCACGATCGCCAACAAGGAGCAGGACTGGCTCAAGGGCAACCTGGCCCGTATCTCCGCGCTGATGCAGGGCCGTCGCGACCTGGAGGACGTCGCCTCGCTGATCATGAGCGAGCTGACCCCGGTGGTCTCCGCGCAGCACGGCGCGTTCTTCGTCGCCATGCCGATGGTCGACGGCAAGGAGGTGGGCGGCGGTGCGGACGACCGGTACGAGCTGCGCATGCTGGGCTCGTACGGCTACTCGATGGGCTCCATGCCGACGTCGTTCGGGCCGGGTGAGGCGCTGGTGGGCACGGCGGCCGAGGAGAAGCGCACGATCCTCGTGGAGAACGCGCCGAGCGGCTATCTGAAGATCGCGTCCGGGCTCGGCGAGGCGCCGCCCGCGCAGGTGATCGTGTTGCCGGTGCTCTTCGAGGGCAAGGTGCTCGGCATCATCGAGCTGGCGTCGTTCACGCCGTTCACGCAGATCCAGAAGGACTTCCTCAACCAGATTGCCGAGATGATCGCGACCAGCGTCAACACCATCTCGGTCAACACCAAGACGGAGCAGCTGCTGAAGCAGTCGCAGGAGCTCACCGAGCAACTGCGCGAGCGTTCGGTGGAGTTGGAGCAGCGGCAGAAGGCCCTCCAGGCGTCCAACGCCGAACTGGAGGAGAAGGCCGAGCTGCTGGCCCAGCAGAACCGCGACATCGAGGTGAAGAACACCGAGATCGAGGAGGCGCGGCAGGTCCTGGAGGAGCGCGCCGAGCAACTCGCCGTGTCGATGCGCTACAAGAGCGAGTTCCTGGCCAACATGTCGCACGAGCTGCGTACGCCGCTGAACTCGCTGCTGATCCTGGCCAAGCTGCTCGCCGACAACGCCGAAGGCAATCTCTCCCCGAAGCAGGTCGAGTTCGCCGAGACGATCCACGGAGCCGGTTCCGACCTGCTCCAGCTGATCAACGACATCCTGGACCTGTCGAAGGTCGAGGCGGGCAAGATGGACGTCTCCCCGACGCGCATCGCGCTGGTGCAGCTCGTCGACTATGTGGAGGCCACGTTCCGGCCGTTGACGGCGGAGAAGGGCCTCGATCTGTCCGTGCGGGTGTCGCCCGAGCTGCCCGCCACCCTGCACACCGACGAGCAGCGACTGCTCCAGGTGCTGCGCAACCTGCTGTCGAACGCGGTGAAGTTCACCGACTCCGGCTCGGTCGAGCTGGTGATCAGGCCGGCTGGGGCGAACGTCCCGGTGGCGATCCGGGAGCAGTTGCTGGAGGCCGGTTCGCTCGCCGCCCCGGACGCGCCGCTGATCGCGTTCTCGGTGACCGACACAGGGATCGGGATCGCGGCCGGCAAGATGCGGGTGATCTTCGAGGCGTTCAAGCAGGCGGACGGGACGACCAGCCGCAAGTACGGCGGTACGGGTCTCGGGCTGTCCATCTCGCGGGAGATCGCGCAGCTGCTCGGCGGCGAGATCCACGCGCAGAGCGAGCCCGGCCGGGGCTCGACCTTCACGCTGTACCTGCCGCTGCACCCGAGCGAGCTGCCCCCGCACGGCTACCAGCAGCCGGTGCCGGCCCTGGAGGCGGGCGAGCTGGTGGCGTCCGAGGGTGATCTGTCCGTGCTCTCCGAGGCGGAGGTCGAGACGCCGGCCGAGGTGAAGTCGTACCGCGAGACGCAGAACGGTCCGGCCGCGCTCTTCCGGCGCCGTCGCAGGGGTGCGCCGGGGCTGGAGCAGGGCGACGGGCAGTCGGAGCAGTGGCCCCTCGGGCAGGCGCCCGAGGCGCGGCCTGCGCAGGGCTTCCGGTTCGGCGGCGAGAAGGTGCTCATCGTCGACGACGACATCCGCAACGTGTTCGCGCTCACCAGCGTGCTGGAGCAGCACGGGCTGTCGGTGCTGTACGCCGAGAACGGGCGTGAGGGCATCGAGGTGCTGGAGCAGCACGACGACGTGGCGGTCGTCCTGATGGACATCATGATGCCCGAGATGGACGGGTACGCGACGACCACCGCGATCCGCAGGATGCCGCAGTTCTCCGGGCTGCCGATCATCGCGCTCACCGCGAAGGCGATGAAGGGCGACAGGGAGAAGGCGATCGAGTCGGGCGCCTCCGACTATGTGACGAAGCCGGTCGATCCCGATCATCTGCTGGCCGTGATGGAGCAGTGGATGCGGCAGTAGTGGCGGTATCGGTCGGAGTTCGCACAGGGCTGGTGTGGATGTGGCGGGATCCTCGGGAGTTCACACGGAGTTGCTGACGCAGTGTGTCCGAAGCCGTGTAGAAGTACGGTATTCGGGGAACCTTCTGGTCTCCCGCTGCGTTTCTGCTACGTGCACAGTGACATCGCGGTGACAGGGTGTGGCGACGGGCGGGGTGCGGCTACCATGACCGGCACGAGGACGGGCGACGCAAGGGAGTCGTCCGCTGGGGCGGCACCGGGTGGTGCTTTCCCAAGTCCTGCGGACCGGGGAGGCCCCATGCCGGGGCGAGGAGGGCGGGCCATGGTGCAGAAGGCCAAGATCCTCCTGGTCGATGACCGGCCGGAGAATCTGCTGGCGCTGGAGGCGATCCTCTCGGCGCTCGATCAGACGCTGGTGCGGGCATCGTCCGGGGAGGAAGCGCTCAAGGCGCTGCTGACGGACGACTTCGCGGTCATTCTGCTGGACGTCCAGATGCCGGGTATGGACGGTTTCGAAACAGCCGCGCACATCAAGCGACGGGAACGGACCCGGGACATCCCGATCATCTTCCTCACCGCGATCAACCACGGTCCCCATCACACCTTCCGCGGCTATGCGGCGGGCGCGGTGGACTACATCTCGAAGCCTTTCGATCCGTGGGTGCTGCGCGCGAAGGTGTCCGTTTTCGTCGAGCTGTACATGAAGAACTGCCAGCTGCGGGAGCAGGCGGCGCTGCTGCGGCTCCAGTTGGAGGGCGGCGGCAAGGCGGTGGCCGGCGGGGCGAAGGAGTCGCCCGGTCTGCTCGCGGAGCTCTCCGCGCGGCTCGCGGCCGTCGAGGAGCAGGCCGAGGCGCTGTCCAAGCAGCTCGACGACGACTCCGCGGACGCGGCGGCGGTGGCCACGGCGGCCCACCTCGAACGCAAGCTGACCGGGCTGCGCCGGGCCCTGGACGCCCTGGAGCCGGGCACCGGCGGTACGGCCCCGGTGCCGTCGCAGAACTGACGCGTGGTGAGGTCGCTGGTGCGTGTGAACCCGCGTCAGTTCCGAGTCCTCACAAGGGCGACACGAACGGGTGAAGCATTGGGCACACGTGTCCGCTGTCGTCTCCACCGGTAACCTCACACCTATGGCCTCACGTTCCTCCGCAGCCAAGAAGCCGCCGGCGAAGAAGGCGGCCGCTTCAGCGAAGGCTCCGGCGAAGGCCGCTGCCAAGAAACCCCCGGCGAAGAAGGCACCCGCCAAGAAGGCCGCGGCGAAGAAGGCCGCGCCCCCCAAGCCGGCGCCCAGCCCCACCGGGGGCGTCTACCGGCTCGTCCGCGCCCTCTGGCTCGGCCTCGCGCACGCCGTCGGCGCGGTGTTCCGGGGCATAGGGCAGGGCGCGAAGAACCTCGACCCGGCGCACCGCAAGGACGGCGTCGCGCTGCTGCTGTTCGGTCTCGCGCTGATCGTCGCCGCCGGTACCTGGGCCGACCTGCGCGGCCCCGTCGGCGATCTCGTCGAGATCCTGGTGACCGGCGCCTTCGGTCGTCTCGACCTGCTCGTCCCGGTCCTGCTCGCGGCCATCGCCGTGCGTTTCGTGCGGCACCCGGAGAAGCCGGAGGCCAACGGTCGGATCGTGATCGGTCTGTCCGCGCTCGTCATCGGCGTGCTCGGGCAGGTCCACATCGCCTGCGGCTCGCCCGCCCGCAGCGACGGCATGCAGGCGATAAGGGACGCGGGCGGTCTCATCGGCTGGGGCGCGGCGACCCCGCTGACGTACGGCATGGGCGAGGTGCTGGCCGTGCCGCTGCTCGTGCTGCTCACGGTCTTCGGGCTGCTCGTGGTCACCGCGACCCCGGTCAACGCCATCCCGCAGCGGCTGCGACTGCTCGCCGTACGGCTGGGCGTGCTGCACGACCCCGCGGCGGACGACCTCACCGACGACGACGAGCGGTACGACGAGCAGTGGCGCGACGGGCTGCCCGCACACTCCCGCAGACAGCCGGGCGCCTCCCGGCCGTACGACCCGGACGGCGCGGAGCAGGAGGCGCTGTCCCGGCGCCGTGGCCGCCCCCGGCGCTCCGCGGTGCCGCAGCCGGACATGGGGCGGCAGCCGGACGCCGTGGACGTGGCCGCGGCCGCCGCGGCGGCGCTCGACGGCGCGGTGCTGCACGGCATGCCGCCCTCGCCGATCGTCGCCGACCTCACCCAGGGGGTCAGCGTCGCCGACCGCGAGCCGACCGCCCCGACGCCCGCTCCGACGCCCGCCCCCTCGACGCCCGTACCGGCGGCGCGGCCCAAGCAGGAGAAGCTCCCGGTCGGGACGGTCCCCGACCTGACCAAGGCAGCCCCCGAACACCAGCGCGAGCTGCCGCCGCGCGCCGAACAGCTCCAGCTGTCCGGGGACATCACCTACGCACTGCCCTCGCTCGACCTGCTGGAGCGCGGGGGGCCCGGCAAGGCGCGCAGCGCCGCCAACGACGCCGTCGTCGCCTCGCTGACGAACGTCTTCACCGAGTTCAAGGTGGACGCGGCCGTCACCGGGTTCACCCGGGGGCCGACGGTCACGCGCTACGAGGTCGCGCTCGGGCCGGCCGTGAAGGTCGAGCGCATCACCGCGCTCACCAAGAACATCGCGTACGCCGTCGCCAGTCCGGACGTGCGGATCATCAGCCCGATCCCCGGCAAGTCGGCGGTCGGCATCGAGATCCCGAACACGGACCGGGAGATGGTCAACCTCGGGGACGTGCTGCGCCTCGCGGACGCCGCCGAGGACGACCACCCGATGCTGGTGGCGCTCGGCAAGGACGTCGAGGGCGGCTATGTGATGGCCAACCTCGCGAAGATGCCGCACATCCTGGTTGCCGGAGCCACCGGTTCCGGCAAGTCCTCGTGCATCAACTGCCTCATCACCTCGGTCATGGTCCGGGCGACCCCCGAGGACGTCCGGATGGTCCTCGTCGACCCCAAGCGCGTGGAGCTGACCGCGTACGAGGGCATCCCGCACCTGATCACGCCGATCATCACCAACCCCAAGCGGGCCGCCGAGGCGTTGCAGTGGGTCGTACGGGAGATGGACCTGCGCTACGACGACCTCGCGGCGTTCGGGTTCCGGCACATCGACGACTTCAACGAGGCCATCAGGAACGGCAAGGTGAAGCTGCCCGAGGGCAGCGAGCGCGAGCTCAGCCCGTACCCGTACCTGCTGGTCGTCGTCGACGAGCTCGCCGACCTGATGATGGTCGCGCCGCGGGACGTCGAGGACGCGATCGTGCGCATCACCCAGTTGGCCCGCGCGGCCGGCATCCACCTGGTGCTCGCCACCCAGCGGCCGTCGGTCGACGTGGTCACCGGCCTGATCAAGGCGAACGTGCCCTCGCGGCTCGCGTTCGCCACCTCCTCGCTCGCCGACAGCCGGGTCATCCTCGACCAGCCGGGCGCCGAGAAGCTGATCGGCAAGGGCGACGGACTGTTCCTGCCGATGGGGGCCAACAAACCCACCCGTATGCAGGGCGCGTTCGTGACCGAGGACGAGGTCGCGGCCGTGGTCCGGCACTGCAAGGATCAGATGACCCCGGTCTTCCGGGACGACGTCGTGGTCGGCACCAAGCAGAAGAAGGAGATCGACGAGGAGATCGGCGACGACCTGGACCTGCTGTGCCAGGCGGCCGAACTGGTGGTCTCCACCCAGTTCGGGTCGACGTCCATGCTCCAGCGCAAGCTCCGGGTCGGCTTCGCCAAGGCCGGGCGGCTGATGGACCTGATGGAGTCCCGCGGCCTGGTCGGACCCAGCGAGGGGTCCAAGGCGCGTGACGTGCTGGTGAAGGCGGACGAACTCGACGGCGTGCTCGCGGTCATCCGCGGTGATTCTGAAGGATAATAGGGACACTGGCGCGCGTCGGCAGGTCGGCAGCGGGTTCCGTACCGCAGGATGATGTTGGATCGTGACCCATCCGTAAGCGATCAACGGCAACCGTTTCCCCTCGACATACGTCAACTTGGAGGAAGCGCAAAGCCGCTGCCGAACCGTCGGGATGACCGGCCATTCCGATGGCGTACAAAGTCCTGCCGCCCGGTTGCCCCACCCTTTCGTACCACCCCTAGACTGAACTTCCAGCACAGGTGGCTACTCGCTCGAAAGGCGCCCCCGTGTCCATCGGCAACTCCCCTGAAGACGAGCGTCCGTTCGAGGACGATCGTGAGGATGCCCACCTTTCCATCGGCCGCACTCTTCAGCAGGCGCGCATCGCCGCCGGGCTGACCGTAGACGACGTCAGTACCGCCACCCGGGTGCGTATCGCCATCGTGCACGCCATCGAGGCGGACGACTTCGCGCCGTGCGGCGGCGACGTCTACGCCCGGGGTCACCTCAGGACCCTGGCCAAGGCCGTCCACCTCGATCCCGAGCCCCTGCTGGCACAGTTCTCCGCCGAGCGCGGTGGCCGCCCGGCGCCGACCCCGGCCGCACCTCTGTTCGAGGCGGAGCGCATCCGCCCCGAGCGGCGCGGACCCAACTGGACGGCGGCCATGGTCGCCGCCATCGTCGCGGTGGTCGGCTTCGTCGGCTTCACCGCGTTCAAGGGCGGCGGCGACGACGGCCGGGACCAGGTCGCCGAAGGCTCCACGCCCACGACGAGCACGACCGCGTCCGCCACGCCGAAGAAGGACAGCAAGCCCGTCGACCCCAAGCCGGAGCCGTCCGACAGCGCCATCGCGGCCGCCCCGCAGGACAAGGTGACCGTCCAGGTGAGCGCCGCCGACGGCCGCAGCTGGATCTCCGCCAAGGACCACAACGGCCGGCTGCTCTTCGACGGCCTGCTCAAGCAGGGCGAGTCCAAGACCTTCCAGGACTCCTCGAAGATCAACCTGGTGCTCGGCGACGCTGGCGCCATCCAGCTCTACGTCAACGGCAAGAAGATCGAGGACGACTTCCAGCCGGGCGCCGTGGAGCGTCTGACGTACACGAAGGGTGATCCGCAGGTCGGGTGACCCTGTGAACACGTGAACCGGAACGGGGTTGGCCAAGATCGGCCAACCCCGTCGACGTGGGGTGTCGGCGGGACGAAGTAGTCTTGAGCCCATGCCTGAACGCCGTACCGTCGCACTGGTCACCCTTGGCTGCGCCCGTAACGAGGTGGACTCGGAGGAGCTCGCAGGCCGCTTGGAGGCGGACGGCTGGGACCTCGTGGAGGACGCCGCGAACGCGGACGTCGCCGTCGTCAACACCTGCGGCTTCGTCGACGCCGCCAAGAAGGACTCCGTCGACGCCCTCCTGGAGGCCAACGATCTCAAGGGCCGGGGCAGAACCCAGGCCGTCGTGGCGGTCGGCTGCATGGCCGAGCGGTACGGCAAGGAACTCGCCGAGGCCCTCCCCGAGGCCGACGGAGTGCTCGGTTTCGACGACTACACCGACATCTCCGACCGCCTCCAGACCATCCTGTCCGGCGGCATCCATGCCGCCCACACCCCGCGCGACCGGCGCAAGCTGCTGCCGATCAGCCCGGCCGAGCGACAGGACGCGGGCGCCGAGGTGGCCCTCCCCGGGCACGGCGCCCCCACGGACCTCCCCGAGGGCGTGGCCCCGGTCTCCGGGCCCAGGGCGCCCCTGCGCCGCCGTCTGGACGGCTCCCCGGTCGCCTCGGTGAAGCTCGCCTCCGGCTGCGACCGGCGCTGCTCCTTCTGCGCCATCCCGTCCTTCCGCGGCTCCTTCATCTCGCGCCGCCCGAGCGACGTACTGAACGAGACGCGCTGGCTGGCCGAGCAGGGCGTCAAGGAGATCATGCTGGTCTCCGAGAACAACACCTCGTACGGCAAGGACCTGGGCGACATCCGGCTGCTGGAGTCGCTGCTGCCCGACCTCGCCGACGTCGACGGCATCGAGCGGGTGCGGGTCAGCTACCTCCAGCCCGCCGAGATGCGGCCCGGCCTGATCGACGTGCTGACCTCGACCCCCAAGGTCGTGCCCTACTTCGATCTCTCCTTCCAGCACTCGGCGCCCGCGGTGCTGCGCTCGATGCGCCGCTTCGGCGACACCGACCGCTTCCTGGAGCTGCTCGACACCATCCGCGGCAAGGCCCCCGAGGCCGGCGTGCGCTCCAACTTCATCGTGGGCTTCCCGGGCGAGTCCGAGTCCGACCTGGCCGAGCTGGAGCGTTTCCTCAACGGCGCGCGGCTGGACGCCATCGGCGTCTTCGGGTACTCCGACGAGGAGGGCACCGAGGCGGCGACCTACGAGAACAAGCTCGACGAGGACGTCGTCGCCGAGCGGCTGGCCCGGATCTCCCGGCTGGCCGAGGAGCTCGTCTCGCAGCGGGCCGAGGAGCGCCTGGGCGAGACCGTGCGGGTCCTGGTGGAGTCGGTGGACTCCGAGGACGGCGCGTACGGCCGCGGGGCGCACCAGGCCCCGGAGACCGACGGACAGGTGCTGCTCACCAGCGGCGCCGGCTTGAGCGTCGGCCGTATCGTCGAGGCGAAGGTGGTCGGTACGGAGGGTGTCGACCTGGTGGCCGAGCCGCTCGTCGGCTCGCCCGCGTGTCCTGAGGAGGCGGGCAGATGACCGGTGTCCCGGCATCAGCGGCGGGTGGCCCCGCGAGGGCGCGCACGGTGAATGAACCGTCCGGGAAGGGCGCCGCGTCGGCGGTCGGGTCCGGAGCCGGTCGCGACGCCGCCGCGGGCCGTGGCCCTGCTGCCGGTCGCGAGTCCGGTGCGGTCCGCGAGTCCGTAGCCGCTCGTGAGTCCGGTGTCGGTCGTGAGGCCGATGCCGGAGGGCAGGGTGAGCACGAGAGCGGGAAGTCGGCACGGCGCGAGAAACTGACGGCCGCGGCCGTCAACCAGGCCAGCGTCTGGAACATCGCCAACCTGCTGACCATGCTCCGGCTGATCCTGGTGCCCGGCTTCGTGGCCCTGATGCTCGCCGACGGCGGATACGACCCGGCGTGGCGCTCGCTCGCCTGGGCGGCCTTCGCCATCGCGATGATCACCGACCTGTTCGACGGTCATCTGGCCCGCACCTACAACCTCGTCACCGACTTCGGGAAGATCGCCGACCCCATCGCCGACAAGGCGATCATGGGCGCGGCGCTGATCTGTCTCTCCTGGCTGGGAGACCTGCCCTGGTGGGTGACCGGCGTCATCCTCGGCCGGGAGCTCGCGGTCACGCTGATCCGTTTCCTCGTCATCCGGTACGGCGTCATCCCGGCGAGCCGGGGCGGCAAGCTCAAGACGCTCGCCCAGGGCATCGCCGTCGGGATGTACGTCCTGGCGCTGACGGGATGGCTGGCCACCGCGAGGTTCTGGGTGATGGCGGTGGCGGTCGTCCTGACCGTGGTCACCGGCCTCGACTACGTGAGACAGGCCATCGTGCTGCGCAGGCAGGGAATCGCCGAGCGCAAAGCCGCGTCGGAGGAGGCGGGGGCGTGAACTCCGCGGCCGCCGACCTGGTGCGACTACTCACGGTGAAGGGCGAGACGGTCGCCGTCGCCGAGTCGCTCACCGGCGGTCTGGTCGCGGCGGAGATCACCGCGGTCTCGGGAGCCTCCAAGGTGTTCCGGGGGTCGGTGACCGCGTACGCCACCGACCTCAAGCACGGACTGCTGGGCGTCGACGCCACTCTGCTGGCCGAGCGCGGTGCGGTGGATCCGCAGGTCGCGGCGCAGATGGCGGCGGGAGTCCGCAAGGCGCTGGGCGCCGACTGGGGCCTTGCGACCACCGGCGTCGCCGGCCCCGAACCGCAGGACGGCCAACCGGTCGGGACGGTCTTCGTGGCCCTGGACGGCCCTTCCGCGGCGCATTCCGGTTCCGCCGGCGGCGGAAAAGTGCTGGCGCTGCGGTTGAACGGCGACCGCGCGGAAATCCGTATGGAGAGTGTACGGAGCGTACTCGCACTGTTCCTGAGGGAGCTCGCGAGCGAACAGACCGGGAATGAGCGGGCACAGGATACGGAACAGAACGGGGGGTTTTGATGTTTGCAGCCCTGAGTGAACACGACATCGCTCCCCGCACGGCCGCGGCGCAAGGCGGTACGGTGGGGCGTGAAGGATGCGGCTACGCGGTCCGAGGAGGGAGCCACCGATGATTCTGCTCCGTCGCCTGCTGGGTGACGTGCTGCGTCGGCAGCGCCAACGCCAGGGCCGTACTCTGCGCGAAGTCTCCTCGTCCGCCCGAGTCTCACTCGGCTATCTCTCCGAGGTGGAGCGGGGGCAGAAGGAGGCATCCTCCGAGCTGCTCTCCGCCATCTGCGACGCGCTGGACGTACGGATGTCCGAGCTCATGCGGGAAGTGAGCGACGAGCTCGCTCTCGCCGAGCTGGCCCAGTCCGCTGCGGCCACTCCCAGCGAGCCCGTGCCCACCCCGGTGCGCGCCATGCTGGGTTCCGTTTCGGTGACCGGCGTGCCACCGGAGCGTGTGACCATCAAGGCACCCGCCGAAGCGGTGGACGTGGTCGCCGCGTGACACCCATCACCGTGGGTGTGTGAACCGACGCACATTCGTCAAGCCCCGGCCGGGGCTTCTCCGGACAGACCTTCCGGAGGGGCGCTGCCGGGGCTTTCGCGTTCCCCCGGGCCTTCTCCGCGCCTTCTCCGCGCTCTCTCCGCGCCTTCCCGGGTCCGCTTCCCGTGCCCCTTTCGGGTCCGTTTGCCGGTGTCCGGCGGGGCGGTCATGGTGGAGGGACATGGCCGGACCAGCCCGCGGAGGAGATGCATGAACGTCGTGAAGAGCCCGTTGTCCGACAACGACCTGAAGACGGTGTCCGAGGCGCTCCAGGGCGCGCTCGTCGACCTCGTGGACCTCTCCCTCGTGGCGAAGCAGGTCCACTGGAACGTCGTCGGCGCCCGCTTCCGGTCCATCCATCTTCAGCTCGACGAGGTCGTGGACAGTGCGCGCCTGCACTCCGACACCGTCGCGGAACGGGCCTCGGCGCTGGGTGTGTCACCCGACGGACGTGCCTCCACGGTGGCCGACGGCAGCGGTATCGGCGCCGTGCCCGAGGGCTGGATCAAGGACACGGACGCCGTACGCACGCTCGTCGCGGCGCTGGGCGCGGTGATCACACGGATGCGGGAGCGGGTGGCCGCCACCGGCGACGCCGATCCGGTCAGCCAGGACATCTTCATCTCGGTCACGGCGGATCTGGAGAAGCACCACTGGATGTTCCAGGCGGAGAACGTCTGACGGGCGAAACGTCTGACAGGAGAACGTCTGACAGGCGAGGTGCGCCTGTGTGCTGTCGGTGCGCCCTCCCGGTGTCGAGGGCGGCGTTCTAGCGTCGTCCCGTCGGAGCCGGCGGGTTTCCGGTGTCGGGCTGGAGGTGGTGGCGGACCATGGCAGGGCGGATACGAGCGGTGCGCTGGGGGGCGGCCCTCGGCCTCGGGGCGGTGTGGTGGTGGGCCGTGCTGCGGCTCGCACTCGCGCCGGACTCGGGTGCGCTGGAGGGCGCGGTCGCGGCCGGGGGCTGGGGGCTGAGCCTGCTGCCGGTCCACTGCATGCCCAAGGCGGGGGCGCCCGGTGCGCTCGGGGCGGGGCGCTGGAGCCGGGCCTGGCGGGGGGCTCCGGTCACCACGGCATCGCCACTCCGCCGTTCGGACGCAGAATCTGGCCCGTCGTGAAGGCCGACGCGTCGGAGGCCAGATGGAGCACGGCATGAGCGACGTCCTCAGGTGCGCCGACCCGGCCCAGTGGTGACATCCGGCACATCAGCGCCTCGGTATGGGCCTGCGCCGCGGCGTCGTGGCGGTCGGTCATGGGCGTGCGGATCCAGCCCGGGGCGACCGCGTTGACGCGTATGCCGTGCCCGCCCAGCTCGGTCGCCAGCGTCTTCGTCAGCTGGACCACGGCCGCCTTGGCCGCGCCGTAGCAGAGCAGACCGGCACCGCCCGTGTCGACGGCGCCCGAGGCCATCGTGATGATGCTGCCGCGGATGCCCTGCGCGAGCATCACCCGGGCCGCCTCCTGGCAGGCGTACAGCACGCCCTTGAAGTTGACGCTCAGCACCCGGTCCAGGTCCTCGTCCCGGGTCTCCAGGACCGGACTGCTGTGCATGATGCCGGCGATCGCGGCCATGACGTCCAGACGGCCGCAGGACTCCACGGCTCGCTGGAGCCGGTCGCGGTCGGTGACGTCGAGATGATGGACGTGGGCGGTGCCGCCCCCCTCCTTGATCAGCGTCGCCGTCTCGTGCAGGCCCTGCGGGTCCCGGTCCGCGCCGTGCACGGTGGCGCCCGCCTCGGCGAGCAGAACGGCGGCGGCGCGGCCGATGCCGCCCGCGGCGCCGGTGACGAATGCGGTGCGTCCGGTGAGGTCGTACGCCTTGACGGGCATGAGGGGACGGTACGAGCGGATCTGACGGGTCGTCAATCCGTGGTGCGGGACCGGAATCTCCGGGAGGCCGCGGCGCCCGGTGCCGGGGCCGGTCCCGGCTGGCAGGCGGGGCACCAGTAGGTGGGGCGCTCACGGGAGCCGTCGCCCTGGTCGGCCGCGCGGATCGGGGTGTGGCAGCGCAGACAGGGGCGGTGCGCCCGGCCGTACACGAACAGTTCCTGGCCGCGGTGGCCCGTGGTGCTGCGGACCGGGCGCTCGCGGTTGGCCTCCAGGAGCCGTTTGGCGAGCGGGGGGAGCCGCGCCGCGCGCTCGGCGGGCAGAGCGCCGACGGGGAGCCACGGGGTCACGCCGAGCAGGAAGCAGAGTTCGCTCTTGTAGACATTGCCGATGCCGGCGAGATTGCGCTGGTCCAGCAGGGCTTCGCCGAGGGCGCGGGCGGGGTCCGTGCGGAGGTTGGCCAGGGCCCGTTCGGGGTCCCAGTCCGGGCCCAGCAGGTCGGGGCCCAGGTGGCCGACGGCGAGGTGCTCGTCGGCGGTGCGCAGGAGTTCGAGCACCGGGAGGCGGTAGCCGACGGCCGTGTGCTCGGTGGTCCCCAGGATCGCCCGGATCTGGTGGGCCGGGCCGCCGGTCCAGCGCGCACCCGGGGCGTAGATCTTCCAGGAGCCGTCCATCCGCAGATGCGAGTGGAGGGTCAGGCCGCCTTCGACACGGGTGAGGAGGTGCTTGCCCCGCGGGGTGACGTCCAGGACGGCGCGGCCGGTGAGGTCGGCCGTGGCGTACTTCGGTACCCGCAGGTCGGATCGGATCAGTACCCGGCCCGCGAGGGCGATGTGCAGACGCCTCGCGGCCTGCCAGACCGTGTCACCTTCGGGCATGGGTCAAGGGTGGCACGGGGGAGGCC
>NZ_VJZD01000168.1 GCF_009377175.1 Streptomyces adustus | reverse complement strand
CGGGGGGCCCAGGGGGCGAGGGTGGCCCAGGTGCGTCGGCCCGCGGCCCGCGGCGCGCGGGGCGTTCAGCCGTTCTCGGCGCTCGGCGTCGTCCCCGCGGCGTTGTAGCGTTCCAGGTACCCGGCGAACCGCTCCAGATCCTCCTCCGGCCAGTCCGCGAGCCGCTCCCGGAAGGCGGCCCGGCGCCGCTGCGTGACCTGGCGGAGGATGCCGCGCCCGGCCGCGGAGAGGTGAAGCACCTGGACCCGGTGGTCCTCCGGAGCCTGCCGGCGCTCGATCAGACCGGCCCGCTCCAGCGCGGTGACCTGGCGGCTGACGGTGGACTTGTCGAGGGCGTAATGGGTGGCCAGGTCGGTGGCCCGGCAGCCGTCCGTCTCCTCCAGATGGCCGAGCAGCGTGTACGAGACGAGCGAGAGTTCGGGGTGCATACGGCCGGCCGAGGCACGGGCGCGACGGGCGAAGATCGTCATTTCCCGCTGGATGGTCTCCACGGCCTCGGTCGCTGTCACCTGGTCTCCCTCACACGCATCCCTCTGGTTGCAGAATACAACTGGATCGGGAGGGGGCGACCCGAGCCGGATTCCCCGAGTGGGCGGAGAGGGCCTGCCGGCGCGCACCGCTGCGGTAGGGTGGCCGTCCGGCTGCGGACCGCCACAGCCGACGCAGACCGAGGAGGTGGGACCCATTACCGCTTGTCAGGTCGGGTGCTCTCACCTCGCCGTCATGGCACGGTCCACCGACTGCGGGTGACCGCGAGAGCGCCCTTCGGCTTCCGAAAGGCTCTCGGCTTCCATGCCTTCTTCTCCTCCCCCGCCCATGCACGTGCCCTCGTCCTCCGCGTTGCGCCCCCGGATCGTCGACGCGCTGCGCCCCCGGATCGTCGACGCGTTGCGCCCCCGGACCGTCGACGCGCTGCGCGCCGCCGGATGCGTCTTCGCCGAGGACGAGGCGGAGCTGATCCTCGCCACCGCCCGGACTCCGGACGAGGTCACCGCCATGGTGGACCGCCGCGTGGCGGGACTGCCCCTCGAACACGTCCTCGGCTGGGCCGAGTTCCACGGTCTGCGCATCGCCGTGGAGCCGGGTGTCTTCGTGCCCCGGCGCCGTACCGAGTTCCTCGTCGACCAGGCCCTTGCCCGGGTACCGCGGGCCGCCGTGGTCGTGGACCTGTGCTGCGGCTCCGGCGCGGTGGGCGCGGCCCTGGCCGCCGCCCTGGGGCCGGTGGAACTGCACGCCGCCGACATCGACCCGGCCGCCGTGCGCTGCGCCCGCCGCAATCTCACCGGACACGTCCACACGGGTGACCTCTTCGCGGCGCTCCCGGACGGACTGCGCGGCCGAGTCGACGTACTCGCCGCCAATGTGCCCTACGTGCCCACCGGCGAGGTGGCGCTGCTGCCCGCCGAGGCGCGTGAGCACGAGCCGTTGACCGCGCTCGACGGCGGCGCCGACGGACTCGACCTGTTGAGGCGTGTCGCCGCCGCGGCGCCCGACTGGCTCGCTCCCACCGGCTGTCTTTTCGTCGAGACCAGCGAGCGCCAGGCGCCGGCGGCCGTCGAGGCCTTCACCCGGGCCGGGCTGACCGCCTCCCTCGTCGAGTCGGAGGAGCTGTCCGCGCACGTGGTCATCGGGGCCAGGGCCGTCTAGCGGACGGGGGCGGACGCGCCACCGCGGGCCGCTCCGGCCGACGGCACACGACGCACCTCGGCCCGCCGTCTGCTCCCGGCGGCTGCCCCGCGGCCGGTCAGGGGTCCTGCCGCGCCCGTGCGACCAGCAGGGCCACGTCGTCGTGGTTGTCGGGGTGGTGCAGGGTGTCCAGCAGGTGGTCGCACATGTTCTCCAGCGGGCGCGCCGGGTCGTCGAGCAGGGTGAGCAGCGTGTCCAGGCGTTCGTCCAGGGAGTGCCGGCGCGTCTCCACGAGCCCGTCGGTGTACAGGACGAGCTGGTCGCCCGGCACGAAGTCGACGGTGACGGTGGTGAACTCGACACCGCCCACGCCCAGCGGCGCCCCGGTGGGCAGGTCGAGCAGCTCCGGGGCCCGGCCGGGCCGGAGCCGGGCCGGCGGCAGGTGTCCCGCGTTGGCGATCCGGCACTCGCGCCGCTCGGGGTCGTGGACGACGTAGACACAGGTCGCGATGTAGTGGTCGAGGCCCGCCGTGATGCGGTCCAGGTGGGTGAGCAGGACGGCGGGGTCGAGGCCGAGCGAGGCCAGCGTGTTGGTCGCGGTGCGCAGCCGGCCCATCGTGGCGGCGGCGCTGATGCCGCTGCCCATCACGTCGCCCACGACGAGCGCGGTCCTGGCGCCGTCCAGCGGGATGACGTCGAACCAGTCGCCGCCGACCTCGGTGGTGGCGCCCGCGGGCCGGTAGCGCGAGGCGACGTCCAGGCCGCCGGTGACGGCGGGGTGGCTGGGCAGCAGGCTGCGCTGGAGGGCCAGCGCGGTGTTGCGGGCGCTCTGGTACCAGCGGGCGTTGTCGATCTGCACGGCCGCCCGGGAGGCCAGCTCCCGGGCGAGCAGCAGATCGTCCTCGCCGAACGGCAACGGGTTGCGGACCCGCTTGAGGTCGAGCGCGCCGAGCACCTCGCCGCGGGCGATCAGCGGCACGGCCAGATACGAGTGGACGCCCGCCCGGGCCAGCAGCTCGGCCGCCGCGGGGGAGCGGGCGATGCGCGGCAGGTCCTCGTCCTTGACCTGCGCCACCATGACCGCCTCGCCCGTGCGGACGCACTCCGTGACGAGCCGGTCGGGTCCGTACCGGGCCACCTGGCCGGCCGGGTCGGCCGCCGCCAGCGCCTCGGGAGCGTCCTGCGCCTGCACGGCCAGCGCCCTGATGGCCGCCGCCTGCGTGGGGCCCAGACTGCTGCGGCGGCCCTCCATCACCGCTTCCAGCAGGTCGACGGCCGCGATGTCGGCGAGCTCCGGCACGGCGACGTCGGCCAGTTCCCGAGCCGTACGGTCCAGTTCCAGGGTGGTGCCTATCCGGGTGGTGGCGTCGGCGATGAGGGCCAGCCGCCGCCGCGCCGCCTCCGCCTCGACACCCGCCCGGTACTGCTCCGTGACGTCGACGGTCGAGGCGGCCACCCCCAGCACGGTGCCGCGGGCGTCCTCCAGCCGGTACAGGGACATCGCCCAGGCGTGGTCCTCGTCCGGGTCGGCCGGGGTGCGGCCCATGATCCGGCGGTGGATGACCGGCCGTCCGGTCCGCAGCACCTGACGTGCCTCGGACTCCAGCGCCTCGGCGTCCAGCAGCGGCAGCACCTCGTGGAACGTCCGCCCGATGTGGTCCTCCGCCGGGATGCCGTCGATCCGCTCCAGCGCCGGGTTGACCGACACGAACCGCAGTTCGGTGTCGAGCACGGCCAGGCCGGTCGGTGACTGCTGCACCATCCGTGCCGTCAGCGCCGCGTCCTGCTCCAGCCGGCGCACGGTCGACCGGTCGGTCGCCAGACCCAGGGCGTAGACGTCGCCCCGTTCGTCCAGCAGCCGCATGTTGCGGAACTCCACGAGCCGGGTGGTGCCGTCCTTGCGGCGGATCGGGAAGGCGCCCGCCCAGCCCTCGCCGGTGGCCATGACGTCGGCGAAAAGCTTGACGACCAGGTCGACATGCTGTTCGTGCACCATCACATGGGCCGCGTACCGCCCCAGCGCCTCCTGGGCCGGGTAGCCGAACAGCTCCTCGGCCTGCGGGCTCCACAGCGCGATGCGCCCCTCGGTGTCCAGCACCACGGAGGCCACGTTGAGCACGTCGAGCAGTCCGCTCGGCTGTTCCGGCCCGCGCACGGGCTCGCCGCCGTGGCCCGCCGGTGATTCGGCTGCATCCATCAAACGCACCGCCTTCGGGCGTCCGCGCGGCATGTCGGCCTCGATTCCGACTCCCCTGTTCTACCGCGCACAATCCCTTCTCCTACGCCTCCGGTGCCCTTCTCCACCATCCCTCGGCACGCACGGATCGTCTGCCGGAGAGAAAACCGCGCGGAGTGTCCGGACGGGCACGACGGGTCGCCGAAGGGGCGACGGGCGTTCCGGTACCGGGCGACGAGCGTTCCGGTACGGGACGGCAGCCGTTCCCCTCATTGGTCTGTACATGCTGAAAGTGGGGCGGAAGACTGTCCGCCGAAAAGCGTGCCCACCCCCCATGGAGGAGCCGTCCGATGCCCCTGCGCCACCGTCCCGCCCGACATCGTCGTCACGCCGCGCTGACGGGCCTGATCGCCCTCGCCACCGCCGGCGTCGTCGCGCTGTCCGCCGCCCCGCAGGCGGCGGCCGCCGACACCTGGACGGAGGTCGGCTCCGACCGCGCCGACCCGCTCACCGAGAGCCAGGGCCTGACCTCGGTGGAGGTCCCCGCCGGAAGCCCCAACCACTACACGGGCATCGGCACCATCCCCATCGGCGTCTCCAGCCGCGGCTGGAACCATGTGGGTGACCCCGACGCCTCGTACAACGGCTACTACGTCGAGCCCTACCAGCGCGACTCCGGCGGCGCGAAGATGTTCCGGGTGCAGGCGCCGGGCGGCGGCTGGTCCGAGTACGTCCACACCCTCGGCTCCGGCGAGGCGATGAACAACTCCTGGGTCGCGATCTCCCCGGACGGCCAGTGGATGCTGTCCGGCGAGTACGGCACGATGACCCGCTTCCTGGTCTTCCCGACCCCGGGCGTCAACGCGGCCACCTCGCCGTCCGCGAACCTTCCGCAGGTCTCGACCGTCAACCTGGACCACCCGGTCAGGGACGTCCAGGGCTGTGACTTCTCCACCCCGACCCAGCTGCTGTGCTCCTCCGACGACCCGGCGGGCACCCTGTTCGGCGTCACCAAGCCGCTGCTCCAGGTCGACCTGTCCGGCCAGGCGAACGGCACGTCCGACGTCTCCGGCCACGTCACCGCCCTGCGCCAGCTCCCCCTGCGCAGCTCCTGCTCGGGCACGTTCGAGGCGGAGGGCATCGACTACGACCGCCGCACCGGCACCCTGCGGGTGATCGTCGTCTCCCCGGGATTCTGCGTCCTGACCGACAGCAAGACCTACCGCTTCACGCGTAGCTAGGCGGGATCGGGTGGGGGCCGCACCGCTCCTCGGCGGCGCGGCCCCCACCCGCCCCGGACCGACGCCGGTGGTCCGCGCCGACCGGTGGTGCTTTTCTGGGGGAGAGGGTCGCGGTGTCGCGGGGAACCCGTGGGACCGGCACCCCGCCAGGAGAGGAGCGATCACGATGGACAGGGGAGAACCGCACCCGCAGTCCGTCTCCGTCGAGATCAGCGACTGCACCAAGGAGGACGCCCGGATCGTGTTCGACACGCTGTGCGCGTGCTACGAGTCCGACCGGTGCGCCGAGGACGTACCACAGCAGATCCACGAGACGCGGCCCATGGTCTGGCTCGGCACGTTCGACGTGGCCGACAGGCACGGCTGCGACAGTCCGCCCCGGCTCGCCGGGTCCGTCACGGCCGACGTGCAGGGCGGCTACTGGGCGATCGACCGGATCCGGATGACCCTGGACGACCTGTTCGCCGTGCACGAGCTGAGCGGGGCCTCGGGTGACCAGGAGCGGGAGCTGCACATCCGGCTGAGGAGCAGGTAGCGGCACGCCCGAAGCCGAGGGGCGGGCACGGACCGCCCCTCGGCCCTCGCCCGCCCGGCTCGCTTCCCGGCCGAAACCCGGACGGGTCCGTTCGGTCCGCCCCGGGCCCGCCCCCGGCTCCCCGAGGCCACGGCCACCCGTCACCGCGTCGCGTGACTTCCGCGACATGTCCCCGTACGCGTTATGCAACTAGTTGCACAAGCGGGGACCGGTCCTCTACAACAGGAGGTGACCACACCGCGCACGGAGGCCTCGATGAGCCGTTACCCCCACCTGCTGAGCCCGCTCGACCTGGGCTTCACCACGCTGCCCAACCGCGTCCTGATGGGCTCCATGCACGTCGGCCTGGAGGAGGCCGAGCGCGGCTTCGAGCGCATGGCGGAGTTCTACGCCGCCCGGGCGCGCGGAGGAGTGGGCCTGATCGTCACCGGCGGCATCGCGCCCAACGACGAGGGGCGCCCCTACGAGGGCGGCGCCAAGCTCACCACCGACGCCGAGGCCGAGCAGCACCGCGAGATCACCGAGGCCGTGCACCGCGAGGGCGGCCGGATCGCGATGCAGATCCTGCACTTCGGCCGGTATGCCTACCATCGCGACCTGGTCGCGCCGAGCCCGCTCCAGGCGCCCATCAGCCCCTTCCCGCCCCGCGAGCTGACCGACGCCGACATCGAGCGGACCATCGGCGACTACGCCCGTGCCGCCCGGCTCGCCCGGCAGGCCGGCTACGACGGCGTCGAGATCATGGGCTCCGAGGGCTACCTCATCAACGAGTTCATCGCCCGCCAGACCAACCAGCGCACCGACCGCTGGGGCGGCGCCTACGAGAACCGGATGCGCTTCCCGGTGGAGATCGTGCGCCGGGTGCGTGAGGCGGTCGGCGAGGACTTCATCGTCATCTACCGGCTGTCCATGCTGGACCTCGTCCCGGGCGGTTCCTCGCTCGACGAGGTGATCACGCTCGCCAAGGCCGTCGAGGCCGCCGGTGCGACGATCATCAACACCGGCATCGGCTGGCACGAGGCCCGCATCCCCACCATCGCCACCTCCGTGCCGCGCGGCGCCTACACCTGGGTCACGAAGAAGCTGATGGGCGCGGTCTCCGTGCCGCTGGTGACGACGAACCGCATCAACACCCCCGAACTCGCCGAGCAGTTGATCGCCGAAGGCGGCGCCGACATGGTGTCGATGGCCCGTCCGATGCTGGCCGACGCCGACTTCGTCGCCAAGGCCGCGGCCGGCCGGCCCGAGGCCATCAACACCTGCATCGGCTGCAACCAGGCCTGCCTGGACCACACCTTCAGCGGACAGATCACCTCCTGCCTGGTCAACCCGCGCGCCTGCCACGAGACCGAGCTGGTCCTCGCGCCGACCCGGCTGCGCAAGCGCGTCGCCGTCGTGGGCGCCGGTCCGGCCGGCCTCGCCTGCGCCGTGAGCGCGGCCGAGCGCGGCCACGCCGTCACCCTGTTCGACGCGGCGAGCGAGATCGGCGGTCAGCTCAACGTGGCCCGACAGGTGCCCGGCAAGCAGGAGTTCGACGAGACGCTGCGCTACTTCCGCCACCAGCTCGACGCGCACGGCGTGGACGTACGGCTCGACACCTGGGCCGGTGCCGCGGACCTCACCGACTACGACGAGGTGGTCGTCGCCACCGGCGTCACCCCGCGCACCCCGGAGATCCCGGGCATCGACCACCCCAGCGTGGTGGGCTACCTGGACGTCCTGCGCGACAAGGCCCCCGTCGGCGACCGCGTCGCGATCCTCGGCGCGGGCGGCATCGGCTTCGACGTCGCCGAGTACCTCACCGACGGCGGCGACAAGGCGCACGAGGACCCGGCGACGTACTTCCGTCAGTGGGGTGTCGACCTGGACTACCGCGCGCCCGGCGGCCTGGCCGCCCCCGAGCGGCCCGCCCCGCCGCGCACCGTGCACCTGCTCCAGCGCAAGACCAGCAAGGTCGGTGCCGGCCTCGGCAAGACCACCGGCTGGATCCACCGCACCGAACTGAAGCACCGCGGCGTCACCATGGTCCCGGGCGTGCGCTACGACCGGATCGACGACGCCGGACTGCACATCACCGTCGGTGACCAGAGCACGGTCCTCGCCGTCGACACGATCGTGCTGGCCACCGGGCAGGAGCCGCGCCGCGGGCTGTACGAGGAGCTGCTCGCCGCCGGCCGCAGCGCGCACCTGATCGGCGGTGCCGACGTGGCCGCCGAGCTCGACGCCAAGCGCGCCATCAAGCAGGGCACGGAGGTGGCGGCGGCGCTGTAGGCGCCGTCCGCGCGTCCCTAGGATGACTCCATGTCACTCCCGCACGCGATCCTCACCGCCCTGCTAGAGAAGCCGTCGTCGGGCCTGGACCTGACCCGCCGGTTCGACAGGTCGATCGGCTACTTCTGGTCGGCGACGCATCAGCAGATCTATCGCGAGCTGGGACGGCTGGAGACCGAGGGATACATCCGCGCCCTGCCGGCCGAACAGCCGGCCCGCGGGCAGAAGAAGACCTACGAGGTCCTGCCCGCGGGCCGCGCCGAACTGGCCCGCTGGACGGCCGCCGCCCAGGACCCGAAACCGCACCGCGACGCGCTGCTGCTGCGGCTGCGCGCCGCGGCCGTGGTCGGCACCGCGGGGCTCGAAGCCGATCTGCGCCGCCATCTCGACCTGCACCGGAGCCAGTTGGCCGAGTACCGGCAGATCGAGGAGCGCGACTTCCCGCCCGGCGCGGACGGCGACCAGGACCGGCTGCGGCATCTCGTGCTGCGCGCGGGCATCGATCTGGAGACGTTCTGGACGGGCTGGCTCACGCACGCGCTGGCGGAGTTCGCGCAGTTGGAGCAGCAGCCGGAGCAGCAGCCGGAGCAGCAGCCGGAGCGACAGCCGGAGTAGTGGCCGGAGCACGACGACCGGGCGTGAGCGCCGGACTCAGACAGGGCCTAGAAGCGGCGCGGCCGGGAGCGTCGGCGCAGGACGAAGTACGTGGCGACGACGCCGCCGCCCACCAGTGCTCCGCCCGCCGCCGTCGGCAGGTCGCCGAAGTCCCGTGTGCCGCCGCCGAGACCCCCCAGGACGCCGCCCGTCGGCGGGGTCGTGGGCGAGGGGGCGGGCACGGGCAGGGACGTCGAGGTGGTGGTCGTCCCGGACTGCCCCGAGACGATCACGGACTGGGTGCCGGCGGTGGCGCTGTTCGGGCAGGTGACGACGACCGTGTAGGTGCCCGGGGCGACGTTCGACCAGGTCGCGGACTGGCCGCCGGCGGTGCCGGAGAGCGTCGCCTGCCGCCCTTCGGAGAAGGCCCCCTGGTTGGGGGTGAGCAGGGAGGCGGTGCCCCAACTGCCGTTGAGCTGCGCGCACGCGCTGGTCGTCACCGAGACCGTCGTACCGGTCGTGCTCACCGAGATGCCCGAACCCTGGGCCAGGGCCGGCGCGGGGGCCAGGGCGAGCGGGAGTGCCACGGCGGCCGCGCAGGTCGGGCCGGCGCGCAGAAGGAGGTGGGCAGTGCGCATCGGTGTCCTCCGGCGGCACGGTCGGCGGAACGTCCTGGCACCGCCGAGGATCGGGGAAGGCCGTGCCCCTCAGATGCAGCCAACGTGCCCACGGATCGGCCCGCATTCCGGCCGCCCCCAGTCAGGTGACCGGATCCGGTCCGCGGCGGATCGCGCCGGGAGGTCAGGGTGCCGTCGTGCCGTCCGCCCCCGTCGTCACCGTCAACTCCGGGGAGAATCCGCCCCAGGTGCCGTCCGGCAGCCTGGCCCGCAGCCGTACCCGGTGCCGCGTCCCCGCCTCCCGTCCCACGTAGAAGCTGTACGTCGCCCGGCCGCGTGGCGGGGTCCCGCCCCAGGTGAGGGAAGTGGCCGGACGGCCGTCGAGCTGGATCTGATACTCGGTGACGATGCCGTCCGTGCGCGGCGGGACCCAGGACAGGTCGAGGTAGCAGGCCCCGTCCGCCGTGTGGGTCGTCGCACGGAACGCGGACGGCGCGGTGGCCCGGCCGTCGTCGGTGCCCGGCGCGGTGGTGAGCGCGACGGCGTCACCGGCGGGCGAGAGGTTGTCCGCGGCGTCCCGGGCCCGGACGGTGAAGGAGTACCGGGTGCCCGGCCGCAGTCCGGTCACCACCGTCGCGGTCTGGCCCCCGCCGACGCTGTGGATCTTCGTACCGCCCTGGTAGATCTCGTACGAGACCACCTTCCGGTCGTCCGTCGAGGCGGACCAGGACAGCTGGACGGCCCGGCCGCCCGCCGCCCGTCCGGTGAGACGGCCCGGGCGGGTCGGGGCCGAGTGGTCCGCCGCCGCGGCCTCGGGAGTCGTGGCGCGCACCTCGCGGCTGCGCGGTCCGAGGCGGCCGGCGGAGTCGCGGGCGCGCACGGTGAAGGCGTACGCGGTGGCCGGGCGGAGTCGGACGACGTCGACCATGTGGGCGGAGCCGGGCACCTCCGTCACTTTCGTGGGGCCGCGATACACCTCGTACCCGTCGACACCCTCGGCCGCCGGGACCGCGTTCCACATCACGTGCACGCTGGTCGCGCTGCCCGCGACGGCGGTGACCCCCGTCGGCGCGCCGGGCATCCGGCCGGACTCCTCCTCGGCCCCCGGCCAGCCGCAGGACGCGACCAGCAGGAGCCCGCACAGCGGCAGCACACGGCGCACGACTCGCCTCCCGTCAGGGCAGCGCACGACGGCATTGGTCCGGACCAATATGACGCCGTTGTCGCTGTTCCTTCAAGAGGGCGGGCGCAAGCGGCGATCCGTGCGGCGGCTTGTGCGGCGGTCCGGGG
Organism: Streptomyces adustus; assembly: GCF_009377175.1. Taxonomy (GTDB): domain Bacteria; phylum Actinomycetota; class Actinomycetes; order Streptomycetales; family Streptomycetaceae; genus Streptomyces; species Streptomyces adustus. The sequence continues at coordinate 11,094 of NZ_VJZD01000168.1, read as the reverse complement.
GGCGTCGTTGGTGACAGCGCGGGAGGGTTACGTATGCTGAACTTCCTCACGGTCGAACTCTCCGCGCAGAGCGAGGAGTTCGCGCCTGTGGCGCGGACCGCTGTCGTCGCTGATCCCGCGCCGGTGCGGGTGTCCGGGCGGCCGGGACCTGGAACGGTTCCGGCCCCCGGCCCCGGTCGGACCGTCGGAGCGGGCTGCGCCGTACGGCCGTCCTCACACCTTCCGGTAGGCGTACGCCTCCACTGCCGCCGCCTCCACCGCGCCGAGGTCGGCTCCCGTCGACGCCGTGACGACCGCGGCGACCGCGCCCTCGACGAACGGGGCGTCGACCAGGCGGGTGTTGTCGGGCAGTTCGTCGCCCTCCGCCAGCAGCGCCTTCACGGTCAGTACGGCGCTGCCGAGGTCGGCGAGGACGGCGACCCCGGCGCCCCGGTCGACGGCCGCGGCCGCGGCGGCGATCAGCTCGGCGCTGGTGCCGAAGCCACCGCCCGTGGTGCCACCCGCCGCCGCGACGGACACCGCGCTCCCGTCGCCCACCAGGCCCTGCGCCAGCTCGGCCACGGACTCCGCCACCCGCGCACTGTGCGACACCAGCACGATCCCGACCAGACTCGCGTCACTCATCGTCCGCCTCCACGAGAGCGGCGATCAGCAGCGCCGACGAGGTCGCACCCGGGTCCTGGTGGCCGATGCTGCGCTCGCCCAGATAGCTGGCCCGGCCCTTGCGGGCCTGGAGCGGAACGGTCGCCTCGGCACCCTGCTCGGCGGCGGTGCGCGCCGCGCCGAAACCCTCGCCGAGGGCGTCGACCGCCGGCACCAGGGCGTCGACCATGGTCTTGTCGCCGGGAGCGGCACCGCCGAGCGCCATGACGGCGTCCACGCCCGTCCGCAGGGCCACCGCGAACTGCTCCTCGTCCACCTCGGCGGCCTCGCCGAGCGCCTTGCCGGTACGGCGCAGCAGGGTCCCGTAGAGCGGTCCGGACGCGCCGCCGACGGTGGAGATGAGCTGCCGTCCGGCGAGCGTCAGGACCGCGCCGGGAGTCTGCGGCGCGTCCTTCTCCAGCACGGCGGTCACCGCGGCGAACCCCCGCTGGAGGTTGCTGCCGTGGTCGGCGTCCCCGATCGCCGAGTCGAGGGCGGTGAGCCGTTCCGCCTCGCGGTCGACGGCCGCGGCGGCCGCCGTCATCCAGCGGCGGAAGAAGTCGGCGTCGAGCACGGGATCTCCTTGCGTGGTAAGTACCTCGGCCGTCGGTTCCACCGGGTCAGACACCCCAGCGCAGGCCCGGCGTCCTGACGGGCGCGTCCCACAGCCGCAGCAGTTCCTCGTCGACCTGGCACAGCGTCACCGAGGCGCCCGCCATGTCGAGCGAGGTCACGTAGTTGCCGACGAGCGTGCGGGCGACGGGCACCCCGCGCTCCCTCAGCACCCGCTGCACCTCGGCGTTGAAGCCGTACAGCTCCAGCAGGGGGGTCGCGCCCATGCCGTTGACCAGGAGGAGGACGGGGTTGCGTACGGGCATGTCGTCGAGGATGGCGTGGACGGCGAAGTCGGCGATCTCGCCCGAGGTCATCATCGCCCGTCGCTCCCGACCCGGCTCGCCGTGGATGCCGATGCCCAGCTCCAGTTCGCCCGGCGGCAGGTCGAAGGTGGGCGAACCCTTCGCGGGCGTGGTGACGGCGCCGAGCGCCACACCGAAGCTGCGGGAGTTCTCGTTGACCTGCCGGGCGATCGACTCCACCTCTTCCAGCGGCCGTCCCTCGGCGGCGGCCGCCCCGGCCAGCTTCTCCACGAACAGCGTGGCCCCGGTACCGCGGCGGCCGGCCGTGTACAGGCTGTCGGTGACCGCCACGTCATCGTTGACCAGCACCTTGGCGATCCGGATGCCCTCGTCCTCGGCGAGTTCGGCCGCCATGTCGAAGTTGAGGACGTCCCCGGTGTAGTTCTTCACCACGAACAGCACCCCGGCTCCGCTGTCCACGGCCGCAGCCGCCCGCACCATCTGATCCGGAACCGGGGACGTGAAGACCTCGCCGGGGCAAGCGGCCGACAGCATCCCGGGACCCACGAAACCGCCGTGCAGGGGCTCGTGCCCCGACCCGCCGCCGGAGACGAGGGCGACCTGCCCGGCCACGGGAGCGTCCCGCCGTACGATCACGCGGTTCTCGACGTCCACGGTCAGCTCCGGATGGGCCGCCGCCATGCCCCGGAGAGCGTCCGCTACCACGGACTCCGGGACATTGATGAGCATCCTCATGGGTACCTCCCGGTCAGACAAACTGAGGGGTTCCTGATCTGCGCCTTCCCCGGCCAAACCTAGTGCGAATCGGCGGGACGGTCCTCACCCCCAGTATCGACCTTGCGGTAGCGAAGGTCACGCGCGCACGCTCGTACGCGCGTGACCGGTGTGTCAGGCGGAGGTCCGCCGGGTTCAGGACGCGAATACGTCGCTCTCGTCCCGGGACCGCGCCACCGCCCGGGCGAGGTCGTCGAGCAGGTTCTGAAGTGCCGTCAGGGGGGCAGCCGGCCGAGGTCCGGCTCGACGGTGATCTCCCACGGCTCCACGAACAGGCCGGCAGCCGACCGCAGTACGGCCGCGTCGAGCGACCCCGACCGCAGACTCCCGCACGGCGCAAGGATTTTCATGTCGATCGGCCTGCGTTCCCGGTTGTTGCCTCGACGCGCTTGCGCGCCATCAACTCCGCGTGAAAGCCGCGTACTTGCTGGAACGCGGCGGTCGCCGCGTCGCGGGTGTCCTCGTCGTTGCTCATGACGGCCTGCCTCGGCCGTGCGCCGCAGCCGCTCGTGGCTGAATCGCCCGCTGTCCAAGCGTTGCCCTTCTGGGTGTCGCACGAAGAGCAACAGGGGGACGAGGGCGACTCCATGGGCATCTCCCTGGTCGGCCTCGTCTGCTTCGGCACCGTCGGCGACTCCACCTCGCGGCACGGCTACGCGCACGCGTTCACCGTGACGCTGGTGCTCGATCTCGAACTGTCCCTGCCGGCCACGGTGTTCGTGCCGCCGCTGCGCAAGGCGGCAGCGGCACAGACGGCGGCGCCCGGCGCGTGAACCGAGGACCGGGGTCCGGGGTCCCGTGACGAACGCCGGGATCCCGGTCCGTCGGCCCGCGCTCGCGGGTGCGTCAGCCGGTCTTGTGGCCCCAGCGCGGACCCACCAGGTCCCATTCCCTGCCCCACTCGTCGATGCGCCGCCGGTCGAGCCGCCACCGGACGACCGCCCCGGCGCCGACGACCACACCGGCCAGCCCCAGCGCCGCACCCGTGCCGAGCAGGGCCGACTCGAAGGCGCCCTCCGCGACGCTCGGCGGCTCGGCGCTGAGCGTGCCCCGGGCGTTCAGCCAGACCATGACCGAGGTACCGGCCCTCAGCCCGCCCGGCACCGGAGCCTGGGCCGTGTGGGTGGATCCGTCGGCCGCCGTCCAGCGGATCTTCGCCGGGACCCGCCCGTCCATTCCGTCGGTCGCGGCGGTGGCCGGCGCGACATCGGTGAGGAGCACGGCCGCGACCGAGTACCGTTCGGCGCGCTGACGGGCGAACTCCTGGTCGGCCGCGTGTGTCGTCACCAGCCCGGCGAGCGTTCCGCCCACCACGACGGCCACCCAGACGGCGAGCATGACCCACGCCTCGACGATGTCGTCACGCCGTCGCAGCGGACTGCTCCGCCACCGCCACAGGCGGCACTTTCTGTTGCCGTTGCCGCTGCTCATAGGCTCGCACCTCCCTCTCACCGTACGCTCGTGTCGCCGGGGCCGCATGGGACCCGCACGCCTCGCCGGTACGACCCGCGGCCCGGCGGCCGAGGCACCGGCCCGCCTCGGCCCCCGACCTCCGACCTCGGCCTCCGACCTCGGCCTCCGACCTCGACTCCCGACCTCGGCCTCCGACCTCGACTCCCGACCTCGGCCTCCGACCTCCGCCCTCGGCCTCCGTCCCGGGCGTCCACGCCGCCGCCGTCCCGGCACCTTCCCGACCTCCGCCACCGGGCCCCCACCCTGGCTCCCGGCCCCGGCCGTCCACGCCGCCGTCCCGGCCCCGGCTCCCGGCCCCGGCCGGACACGCGACGCACCCCGGTCTCCGAACCCGGCCGAGCACGGGACCCGCCTCGGCCCCCCACCCCAGGGTCTCCGTCCCCGGCGCCCGGCCCACTCCCTCGTCCTTCCGGACACCCGTACCGGCTCCGCGCAGGCCCCGCACGGGGCCCGCGGCCACCGGTGGACACCGGAACAGGCCGCCGGTCGACCGGGGAGCGCCGTGTCCCCCGGACGGTTGCCCGGATTCGGCCGGATGGGCCGGTACTCCTGCCCGCCCCCGTCGGCCGGGGGGAGGGTGGGAGACATACGGACCGGCACCTCCGACGAACACCGATCCGGAAGGGAATCCAAGATGTCCGTCGACACGCGGCAGGAGTCCGCCACGCTCACCGACGACGAGCTCAGGACGCTCGACGCCCACTGGCGCGCGGCGAACTATCTGGCCGTCGGCCAGATCTACCTCATGGCCAACCCCCTCCTGGCCGAGCCGCTGCGCGCCGAGCACATCAAGCCGCGGCTGCTCGGCCACTGGGGCACCTCGCCCGGACTGAACCTGGTCTACACCCACCTCAACCGCGTGATCCGGACCCGCGACCTGAACGCCCTGTGCATCTGGGGCCCCGGTCACGGCGGACCGGCGGTGGTCGCCAACAGCTGGCTGGAGGGCTCGTACAGCGAGACGTATCCGGACATCACCCGGGACGCGACCGGCATGGCCCGGCTCTTCCGGCAGTTCTCGTTCCCCGGCGGTGTCCCGAGCCATGTGGCGCCCGAGACGCCCGGCTCCATCCACGAGGGCGGCGAGCTCGGCTACGCGCTCTCGCACGCCTACGGAGCCGCGTTCGACAACCCCGACCTGCTCGTCACCTGCGTCATCGGCGACGGCGAGGCGGAGACCGGGCCGATGGCCACGTCCTGGCACTCCAACAAGTTCCTCGACCCCCGCAACGACGGCGCGGTCCTGCCGATCCTCCACCTCAACGGCTACAAGATCGCAAACCCGACGGTGCTCGCCCGCATCCCCGAGTCCGAACTCGACGAACTGCTGCGGGGCTACGGCCACGACCCGATCCACGTCACCGGCGACGACCCGGACACCGTCCACCGCGGGATGGCCCGCGCTCTGGACACCGCGGTGGACCGGATCGCGCGGATCCAGCGGGCCGCACGCGAGGAGAACGCCACCGAACGCCCCCGCTGGCCGGTCATCGTGCTGCGCACCCCCAAGGGCTGGACCGGCCCGGCGACCGTCGACGGCGTCCCGGTGGAAGGCACCTGGCGCGCGCACCAGGTACCGCTGGCCGGCGTCCGGGAGAACCCGGAGCACCTGCGGCTGCTGGAGGCATGGCTGCGCTCCTACCGCCCCGAGGAACTGTTCGACGAGCACGGGCGCCCCCGCCCCGACGTCCTGGCCTGCCTCCCCACGGGCGCCCGCCGGCTGGGCGCCACCCCGCACGCCAACGGCGGGCTGCTGCTGCGCGAGCTCCCGCTGCCCGCACTGGACACCTACGCCGTCCCGGTCGAGAAGCCGGGCCTCACCCTGCACGAACCCACCCGGGTCCTGGGCGAGGTGCTCCAGCACGTGATGGCGTCCACCGCCGAGCGGCGCGACTTCCGTCTCGTGGGCCCCGACGAGACCGCCTCCAACCGACTCGACGCCGTCTACGCCGCCACCGGCAAGGCCTGGCAGGGACTGACCCTCGACGTCGACGAACACCTCGACCCGCACGGGCGGGTGGTGGAGATGCTGTCCGAACACACCTGCCAGGGCTGGCTGGAGGGCTATCTGCTCACCGGCCGGCACGGACTGTTCTCCTGTTACGAGGCGTTCACGCACATCGTCGACTCGATGGTGAACCAGCACATCAAGTGGCTGCGCGTGACCCGCCGCCTGCCCTGGCGCGCACCCATCGCGTCCCTCAACTACCTGCTCACCTCGCACGTGTGGCGCCAGGACCACAACGGCTTCTCCCACCAGGACCCCGGTTTCGTCGACCACGTCCTCAACAAGAGCCCGGAGGTGGTGCGGGTCTACTTCCCGCCGGACGCGAACACCCTGCTGTCGGTGGCCGATCACGCGCTGCGCAGCCGCGACTACGTCAATGTGATCGTGGCCGGCAAGCAGCCCTGCTTCGACTGGCTGTCGATGGACCAGGCCCGCGTCCACTGCGCACGCGGCGCCGGCATCTGGGAATGGGCGGGCACCGAGGACGGCACCCGGGAACCGGACGTGGTGCTCGCCTGCGCCGGTGACGTCCCCACCCAGGAGGTGCTGGCCGCCGCACAGTTGCTGCGCCGGCATCTGCCCGAGCTGGCGGTGCGCGTGGTGAACGTCGTCGACATCGCCCGCCTGCTGCCGAGCGAGGAACACCCGCACGGGATGAACGACTTCGAGTTCGACGGCCTGTTCACCCCGGACCGGCCGATCGTCTTCGCCTACCACGGCTATCCGTGGCTGATCCACCGCCTCGCCTACCGTCGCAGCGGCCATCACCACATGCATGTCCGCGGCTACAAGGAGATCGGCACCACGACCACGCCCTTCGACATGGTGGTGAGCAACGACCTCGACCGCTACCGCCTGGTCATGGACGTCATCGACCGGGTGCCAGGACTCGCGGTGCGGGCGGCCGGCGTACGGCAGCGGATGGAGGACGCCCGGCAACGCCACCACGAGTGGATCCGCGAGCACGGCGTCGATCTCCCGGAGGTCGCGGAGTGGGCGTGGGAGGGCTGAGCGTCTGAGAGCCCCGGCCGCGAGCGGCCGAGCGGAGGCGGTGGTTCGGCAGGGCGCACGCACGGGTGCGGACGGCGCAGAGGCAGGAGCAGGGGGCGGTCACGCCATGCGCCCTGTCACGGCCTCTCGCCGGGCGCCTACAGTGTGGCGCCACGGCTCTGCGAGCGGGAAGCCGCAGGGCCGAGCCCCACCACGCGGGCCCCGGCCGTCCCGCCACGGCCGCCGACCGCACCGGGCGCGGCCGCGTACACCGGCTCGGCTCCATCGGAGCGCAGGAGTGCCGACGGCCACGCGTGCGACAGGCACCACCCCTGTGAATCCGCTCGGACCGCAACGTCGGCAGCCCCGCGGACCGAGCGCGCGTCGACCCCTGGAGGCCGCTGTGTCCCGACCGTGCATCGCCCTGATCGCCGACCCCACGTCCACCGAAGGCTGCCGGGAGTACCTGGCCGAGGCGGTGGAACTGCTCACCGGCGCCCCGCCGGTCCGGATCGACGCCCGGCACTTCGGAGCCCGCGGGACGGGCCGTGGCGTCCTCGAAGGGGGCCGGTTACGCCTGCACGTCCCGCAGGAGGAGACGGACGTGCTCCCCGACGTGGTCGTGCTGTACGAGATCCAGCCCCACCACCGTCACGAACTCGCCGCGTTCCAGTGCCTGCTGGAGGCCCCGGAGGTGGTGTCCCTCGGCACCGGCCCGGCCGCCTGGCGCACGGCGACGCAGAAGGACCTGACCGTGGAGCGCTTCGCCCGCGACGGGGTCGCCCAGATGGAGACCGTCGTGCTGTCCCGGCCCGAACGGCGGGAGGCCGCCGCGGCGTTCGACCGGCTCGGCGGTGACGTCTGGGCCCGGCCCGTGGTCGGCACGGGCGGCAACGACACCTTCCACATCACCACCGGGGCCCAACTCGACGACGCCACCCACTTCTACGCGCGACGCGGCTCCGACTGGCTGCTGTCCCGCGACGCGGGAAACGTCACCGCGGACGGTATGCGCCACCAGTTCCGGGTGTTCGTCCTGGACGGACGGGTCGTGCACGCCCGTGAGCACCTCCAGCCGGAACCGGACACGCCCTGCAACACCTGCCGGGGCGCCACCCCGGTCCATATGACGCCGCAGGAGCTGCCCCCGCGCCTCGCCGAACTCGCCGTCGCCGCCACCGAGTCGGTCGGGCTGCCCTTCGCCGGGGTCGACCTGGCCGTCGAGAACGGGGGAGTCGTCTTCGAGGTCAACGTCCAGCCCGCGTTCGTGGACGGCGAACTCCAGACCGTGGCCGTCCCGTACATCCAGGCGCATCTGGACGCCCTCGCCCTGCTGCGCGGGGACCGTCAGGTCCTGCCGCACCAGGCCCGGCCGGCCCTCGACCGCGGCGGGCAGCTGTCCGCCTGAACGGGCCGGGCCGCGGCGCGGACACCCCGCCGCGGCCCGCGGCCGCCCTCACAGTTTCAGGGTGAACCAGGTCGTCTTGCCCTCGTCGGTCGGCCGGACGCCCCAGTTGTCGGCGAGGGTGCGTACCAGGATCAGGCCCCGGCCGGACTCCTCGTCCTCGCCGGCCAGCCGTGGCTGGGGGAGCTGCGGGCTGCGGTCGCTGACCTCGACGGTGAGGTCGGTGGCGGTGCGGTGCAGATGCAGCCCGAGGGGGCCCTGTGCGTGCTGGACGGCGTTGGTCAGGGTCTCCGAGAGCAGCAGGAGGGCGTCGTCGACGCCGGCCGTGCAGTTCCACGAAGTGAGCGCCTTGTACAGCAGGGCACGGCCCTCGGGCACCGAGGCGGGCAGGGCCGGAAGGTCGGCGGTGACGGCCGCGAGCGGCGCGGCCGGCAACTGCGCGAGCAGCAGCGTGACATCGTCGTTGTGGCTCTCGGCGTCCGGCAGCAGGCTCGCCAGCACATGGTCGGCGGCGGCTTCCAGACACGGGGTTCCGGCGAAGAGGCTGTTGAGTACGACGGTCAGTTCGCCCAGCCTGACCTCGATGTCGCTGCCCGGTGTCTCGATCAGGCCGTCCGTGTACATCACCAGGGTGGCGCCCGGCGGAATGGCGCAGCTGGACTGCTCGTACAGGATGCCGCCGACGCCGAGCGGCGCGTTGACCGGGGCGGGGAGGTCGCGGATCACGTGCCCCGCCCCGGCGACCAGGACCGGCAGATGCCCGGCCGAGCAGACGGTCACCGTGCCCGCGTCGGGGGCGATGACGAGGTAGCAGCAGGTGACCAGTTGGTCGGGGACGTCCAGGTCGGTCACGCAGGTGTCCAGGGCCTGCATGAGCTGCCGGGGCTGCATCCCGGTCTTGGCCAGCGCGTGCGCGGCCGAGCGCAACTGGCCCATGACCGCCGCGGCTTCCAGTCCGCGGCCCATGACGTCGCCGATCAGCACCCCGACCCGGTCGGCGCCCAGCGGGATCAGGTCGAACCAGTCGCCGCCCACGCCGGCGCCCTGGGTGGCGGGCCGGTAGCGGCTCGCGGTGGCCAGTCCCGGCAGGGCGGGCGGGGTGCCCATGAGACTGCGCTGGAGGGTGAGCGCGATGTGCCGCTGCTGTTCGTACAGCGCGGTGAGTTCGGCCTCGGCGCGTTTGCGGTCGCTGATGTCGCGCACGATGGCGCAGGCCCCGACCACCGTGCCGTGGGTGTCCCGGGTGGGCCAGAGCGTGACGTCCACGTCCAGCAGCCCGCTGGTTCTGGTGACCCGCAGGGTCTCGAAGTGCTCGACCCGCTCACCGTGCCGCAGCCGTTCCAGCAGCGCGCTGATCTCGTCCTCCAGCTCGGCGGGGGCCAGCAGCGAGACGTGCCGGCCGATCGCCTCCTCGGCCGTGTACCCGTACAGCCGCTGGGCAGCCGCGTTCCAGTAGGTGATGTACCCGTCGAGAGTCTTGGCCAGGATCGCGTCCTGGGAGGACTCCACGAGCGCGGCCAGCTCGTTGATACGGGCCTCGGCGGCCTTGCGGTCGCTGACGTCGCGCACGGCGGCGGACACCAGCAGCCCCTCCGCGGTCTCCAGCGGGCTGAGACTGATCTCCACCGGGAACTCGGTGCCGTCCTTGCGGATCCCGTGCAATTCGAGCCCGGCCCCCATCGGACGCACCTGCCGGTTGGCCGTGTAGCCGCCGCGATGCCGAGTGTGCTGGGCGCGGAAGCGCTCCGGGATCAGCAACTCGACCGGATGGCCCAGCAGTTCCTCTCGGCGGTACCCGAACAGGGCCTCGGTCTGGGCGTTGACGAGCTTGATGACCCCGGTGTCGTCGACGATCACCATGGCGTCCGGCGCGGCCTCCAGCAGACCTCGGAAGCGCTCCTCGGCCCCGCCGGGAACACTCTCCGGCGATCGGGTCCCGCAGCGGCACCGTTTCTGCATCTGCTGCAGCCCCGCGCCGCCCGACCGCACCGGTCCCACCTCAGCCAAGTCGGCCATGTCCCTCCCCATCCTGCGAACGGTGAAGGACATCTCAGCTCCTTCCTGCCGCCCTCATGGCGCGATGTCGCTTACTGTCCGTACCCTGCCCGAACCTGTCCGTGATCGCCCTCTCCGGGGGGGGCGCGCTACGAGGCCCCGGGGCTCGCGGCTCTGCCGGAGGCGCCGTCAGCGGCCGGGCCGGCCGGGCCCCCGGAACAGGCCCGCGCAGGTCGGCGCAGGTCGGAGCGGCCGGGCGCCGCAGCGGCGGCCCGCGCGGCTCTCGCGCTGCGGACGGCCGGGCCCACCGGCACCCTGGGAGAGGGCGCCGCCGCGGAGCGGGCGCGGGCGCCGACGAGCCCCGGCCCCTTCAGCGCCGGCCGGGTCGGCATGGACACGGAGGAGCTGAACCATGAAGGCAGCAGTCGTGCGGGCTTTCGGCCGGCCTTTGGCGATCGAGGACCGCCCCGACCCCGTGCCCGGCCCCGGCCAGGTCCGGGTCCGGGTCGAGGCCAGCGGCCTGTGCCACACCGATATCCACGCGGCGCACGGCGACTGGCCGGTCAAGCCGAGCCCGCCGTTCGTGCCCGGCCACGAGGGGGTCGGCCTGGTCGAGGAGCTCGGTGTCGGCGTCACCCACCTGAGCGTCGGACAGCGGGTCGCCGTGCCGTGGCTCGGTTGGGCCTGCGGCCGGTGCGAGCACTGCCGGTCCGGCTGGGAGACCCTGTGCGAGCAGCAGATCAACACCGGCTACGGCTGCGACGGCGGGTACGCCGAGAAGATGCTGGCCTGGGCCGACTTCGCCCAGCCGGTGCCCGACGGGGTCGGCGCGCTCGACGCCGCCCCGCTGACCTGCGCCGGCGTCACCACGTACAAGGCGCTGAAGGTCGCCGGTGTGCGGCCCGCGCAGCTCGTGGCGATCTCGGGGG
>NZ_VJZD01000167.1 GCF_009377175.1 Streptomyces adustus | reverse complement strand
GGCCCAGGGGGAGGGCGCGGCGAGGTGACGTACGGGCATCCATCCTGGCCCTGCTCAAGGACCGGCCCATGCACGGCTACGAGATGATCCAGGAGATCGCCGAGCGTAGCGGCGGGGCGTGGAAGCCCAGCCCCGGCTCGGTGTACCCGACCCTCCAGCTGCTGGAGGACGAAGGCCTGATCATCAGTGAGACCGAGGGCGGCAAGAAGCTGTTCGCGCTCACCGAGCAGGGCCGCACGGCCGCCGAGGAGGGCGCCGACGCGCCCTGGGAGGAGGCCTCGCGCGGCGTCGACTGGGAGGCTCTCAGCGAGATCCGCCAGGCCGGCTTCGGCCTGATGGAAGCCTTCGGGCAGGTCTGGAAGACCGGCAGCAAGGAGCAGCGCGAGAAGGCGCTCGCGGTGATCAACGACGCCCGCAAGAAGCTCTATCTGATCCTCGCCGACGAGCACTGACGGCGGTGCGGGCGGCAGGACGACGACCCGGACGCCCCGCGGACCGCTCCGCCGGGCGCCCGTGCGCGTGTGTCCTCAGCTCACCAGCCCGGTCAGCTTGCGCAACGACTCGTCGAGCGCCGCCGTCGCCGAGTCCTTGAGCTTGCCCGCCATCAGCGAGACGGCGGCACCCGTGAACTCGCCGTCCATGCGGAGTGTGGTGGCGTCGCCGTCGGGGGTGAGCGTGTAGCGCGTGGCGACCGTCACCGCCATCGGCCCCTTGCCGCGGATGGCGAGGACGCGGGTCGGTTCCAGTTCCTCGACGGTCCACTCGACCTCCGCGGGGAAGCCCATGAGCTTCATGTTCTCCTGGAACGTGGCGCCCACTTCGAGCGTCTCGGGCCCGCCCTTGGGGAAGCTCGTGTGGGTCGCGTTCCACTCGCCGTAGGCGGACCAGTCCGTGAGCTGGGCCCACACCTTCTCCGCGGAGGCCGGGATACGTGCCTCCGCGCTGACTTCGGCCATGCGACCACCTCTTCGTGTCGGGCTGTGGTGTCGCGGAACGTAGTCCCTGGGCTCCGAACATTCAATACTGATGAACCGTCAGGAAGTGTGGAGCCGGGCTCCGTCGGGCGAGTTCCGTCGGGCGGGTTCCCTCGGGCGGACGCGGCAAGGCGGCGCGCGCTCTGTGGGGCGAACGGCGTGATCTCATCCCTGGGGAGGAGATTCCGGCCCGCCTCGTCCACTCTGCGTGGGACGCGAAGATGCTTCGCGCCGGGGATGCCCGGATCCGCCGGGGCTGATGAGCTGGGACCTGTGCAACCCCGAATTCCCCGGCAGTCCACCGGCGACCAGGCCGTCCGCGTCGGCGACCGGGACGGCCGCGCCGGTGACGAGGCCGGGCTCGGTGCCGAGCTCGCGGCGGTGGTCGCCGGTGCCCGGCGCAGGGCCCTGCGGGGCGGGGACCGCCACATCGACACCGCCCATCTGCTGCACTCGGTGCTGGAGTGCGACCCCGAGGCGCGCGCCGTCTTCGGCGAGGGGCCGCGGCTCGCCCGGCTGCTCGCCTATCTCGTCCAGCGCAGCATCGGATACGGCCTGCGTTGGCAGGAGGGGGCCGAGGACTCCGGGCCGCCCCGGCCGGCGATGCCGCGGGCGGTGGTCGAGGGGCTCTCGCCGCTGGCCGCGGGCGCCATGGAGCACGCCTGGACCCGCGCCAGGACGCGCGGCGGCGAGCCGCCCCGCTGCGTCGACCTCCTCGCGGCGATCGTCGTCGACCCTCGGGCCCGGGCCGTGGAGGTGCTGGTCCGCGCCGGGCTCGACCCGCGCGAGATCACTGCCCGCATCGACGGCGGCCCGGAGAACCGCGGAGGCGCGACGCGTCACGGAGGTGCCGAGGAGGGCCGCTGACGGTGGGTGCCCACTCGGTGCGGGTGCGGGTGCGGGTGCGGGTGCGGGGTGCGAGGTGCCGGGCGCCGGGCGCGGGCCACGGTGCGCGTCCAGACGGTGAGACAGGTGTCATGGGGGGTGACGCTCATGTCGCCGCCTGTCATCATGTGCCGGTGCATATGACAGACAGCAGTCCGACCGGCCACGGCAAGGGCGCCGGGCTGGGGCTCGCGATCGCCTCGGCGCTGGCCTTCGGCGGATCCGGGGTCGCGGCCAAGCCGTTGATCGAGGCAGGCCTCGACCCGCTTCACGTGGTGTGGCTCAGGGTCGCCGGAGCGGCCCTGGTGATGGTGCCGCTGGCGGTGCGCCACCGCGCCCTGGTGCGCCGCCGCCCCGCGCTGCTCGCCGGGTTCGGGCTGCTCGCCGTGGCCGGCGTCCAGGCCTGCTACTTCGCCGCGCTCTCCCGGATACCCGTCGGGGTCGCGCTGCTGGTCGAGTACCTCGCGCCCGCCCTGGTGCTCGGCTGGGTACGGTTCGTGCAGCGGCGGCCGGTGACCCGCGCCGCAGCGGTCGGCGTGGTCCTCGCGGCCGGTGGCCTGGCCTGCGTCGTCGAGGTGTGGTCGGGGCTGAGCTTCGACGCGCTCGGACTGCTGCTCGCGCTCGGCGCCGCCTGCTGCCAGGTCGGCTACTTCGTCCTGGCCGACCAGGGCAGCGACTCCGCGGACGACGCCCCCGACCCGCTCGGCGTGATCGCCTACGGGCTCCTCGGCGGCGCCGCCGTGCTGACCGTGGTCGCCCGGCCCTGGACCATGGACTGGTCCGTGCTCACGCACACCGCGCGGATGGACGGCACCCCGGTCGCGGCCTGGGTGCTGCTGGCCTGGATCGTGCTCGTCGCCACGGTGGTCGCGTACATCACCGGAGTCCTGTCAGTGCGCCGTCTCTCCCCGCAGGTCGCCGGTGTGGTGGCCTGTCTGGAAGCCGTCATCGCGACCGTCCTGGCCTGGGTGCTGCTCGGTGAGCACCTCTCCGCCCCGCAACTGGCGGGCGGCGCGCTGGTCCTGGTGGGCGCGTTCATCGCGCAGTCGTCGACGCCCGCCAAGGGCGCGGCGGAGCCGGTGGCGGGCGGCCTGCCCGAACGCGAACTCGCTGTCCGCGAACCGGTGGCATGAGGTGCGGACCATGCCTTCGGACCCACTCGTCCTCCCGCCCCCGGCCGCCTGCTGAGCCGGGCCCACTGTCGTTGCGCGTCTGCGGAGAGAACGCATGTCCACAGCTGTTTCCGGTCTGCCCGTCGGGCGAGGCCTGCTCTACCTGATCGTCGCCGGTTTCGCCTGGGGCACGGCCGGCGCGGCCGCCTCACTGGTCTATCGCTCCAGTGACCTGGGCGCCGTTTCCCTGTCCTTCTGGCGCTGCGCCGCCGGGCTCGCCCTGCTGCTCGCCGCCCGTCGGCTGCGCCCGCGGCGGCCCGCCCGCACCGCCGCGGCCGCGGCCCTGCCACTGCGGCACAAGGCGCTGCGCGCCGGGGCCACCGGGCTGGGGCTCGCGGTCTTCCAGACCACGTACTTCGCGGCCGTCTCCGCGACCGGTCTCGCCGTCGCCACGGTCGTCACCCTGGGCGCCGGTCCGGTCCTCATCGCGCTCGGCGCGCGGCTGACCATGGGGGAGCGGCTCGGCCGCGCCGGACTCGCCGCCGTCGCGGGCGCGCTCGTCGGGCTCGCCGTGCTCGTGGCCTGGGGCGGCGACACGACCGTACGTCCGGCGGGTGTGCTCCTGGCGCTGGCCTCGGCCGCCGGCTACAGCACGATGACCCTGTGCACCCGCTGGTGGGGCCGCGACGGCGGAGTGGACGCCGCCGGTACGTCGATGGGCGCGTTCGCGGTGGCCGGCCTGTGCCTGCTGCCGTTCGCGCTGGCCCAGGGGCTGGTCCCGCACACCGCCGAACCGCTGCGGACCCTGTGGCTGGTGGCGTACATCGCGGCCGTCCCCACGGCCCTCGCGTACGCCCTGTACTTCGCGGGCGCGGCCGTCGTGCGCTCCGCGACGGTGTCCGTGATCATGCTCCTGGAGCCGGTCGGCGCGGCGGTCCTCGCCGTCGCCCTGCTCGGCGAACGCCTCACCCCCGCGACCGTGGTCGGCACCCTGCTGATGCTGGGCTCGGTCACCGGGCTGGCCCTGGCGGAGACCCGGGGCGCCACGGCGCCGGCCACGGCCTGAGGGGGCGCGCGACCGGCGCGCACGGTCACGGCCTGCGGGGTGCGCGACCGGCGCTGGGCGCAGGTCCTGTCGGGGCGGGCGGCCGCCCGTCGACAGGGCCCCTGTCAGTCCGTCCCTCTGCGCAGCAGGTGGGCGAGGGCCGCCGCGTCGCCGGGACCGTCGCGGTCCGCGAGCCGGGTCGCGATCCGCTCCCGGACCGCGCCGGTGTGCTTGCCCGCGTACTTGAACTTCGCCCGTACGCCCGTCACCTCCAGCCGGATCCCGCGGATACCGGGCAGCAGCCGGCCGTACGGCTCCGCGCCGACCGCCACCGGCGCGGAGCCGCCCTCGGGCTGGAAGTGGCCCATCTGCCGGGTCAGCAGGTCTGCCTTGTCGGCCGGATCGTCCACGACGTGGGCCGTGCAGCGGAGCTGGACGGCCGCGTAGAAGCTCGTCGGCGTGCCGTGCTCGGCGGGGCCGTCCGGCGCCGCCTGCCAGGGGCCGGGAACGAAGACGTAGTCGTCGACGACGCTCAGCACCACCTGGGGGTCCGTCTCCAGCGCCTCCCACAGCGGGTTGGGACGGGCCAGGTGGGTGACGGCCTCGCCGCGGCCGGGGTCGTAGGCGAAGTGCAGGGGCTGGACGTGCGGGGGCTCGCCGGGCAGACCGTTCACCACGAGCTGGCCGAAGTCGTGTGTCGCCAGCCAGCCCTGCCACTCGGCGTCGTCGCGCGGCTCGTCCCACGGGTGGACCAGCATCACAGCCCCGCGAGGTAGTCGGGGACCGCGGTGCCGGGGGCCAGGGCGGGATCGGCGAGCGGAGCGTCGTAGCCCTTGCGCAGCGGCACCACACCGGCCCAGTGCGGGAGGCCGAGGTCCTCGGGCTCGTCGTTCACCCCGCCGGTGCGCAGCTTGGCGGAGACCTCGTCGAGGTCCAGGCGGATCACGGCGGTGGCGGCCAGTTCCTTCTTGTTCGCGGGCCGGGAGTCGGCCGCGCGGCCCGCCACGACCTGGTCGACGAGGGCGTCCAGGGCCAGCCGCTTCTCCTCGGGGTCGGTCACGTCGTGGGCGGTGCCGTGCACCACCACCGAGCGGTAGTTGATCGAGTGGTGGAACGCCGAGCGGGCCAGGATCAGGGCGTCGACATGGGTGACCGTCAGGCAGACCGGCAGCCCCGGGTCGGCCTGCCCCGTCATCCGCAGCGGACGCGAGCCCGTGGAGCCGTGCACGTACAGCCGCTCGCCGACCCGCGCGTAGAGCGTGGGCAGCACCACCGGCGCGCCGTCGCGGACGAAGCCGAGGTGGCAGACGTAGCCCTCGTCGAGTATCGCGTGCACGACCTCCGGGTCGTACGAGGCCCGTTCCGCGGAGCGGGTGGGGACCGTGCGGTCGGTCGGCTGGTAGGCGGCTGGCCGCGACGGTGTCTGCCGGGTCCCCTGCATGGCGTTCTCCATTGCACTAGTGCATAATTGGCTTTGTGCTAGGAGAATATCCGATCCAAGGACGGCGTGCGGCGGAGATTTCGGCCAGCGTCGAGCGCGCGGTGAGCGACGGCGCGTTGCGCCCCGGTGAACTGTTGCCGCCCATGCGGGAGTTGGCGGAGAAGCTTGGGGTGAACCCGAACACCGTCGCGGCCGCCTACCGCACCCTGCGCGAGCGCGGGGTGATCGAGACCGCCGGGCGACGGGGCAGCCGGGTGCGGGCCAAACCGGCCACCACCGGACGGGAACAGATCCGGGTGGAGGTCCCGGAGGGCGTGCGCGACCTGGCCGACGGCAACCCGGACCCGGCGCTGCTGCCGCCGCTCGCCCCGGCGTTCGGCGCGGCCGCCGCGCAGGGCGACCGGGATCCGGTGCTGTACGGCTCGGATCCCGTGGAGCCCGGGCTGGCGCGGGCCGCGCGGGCCGATCTGGACGCCGACGGGGTGCCGGACGGCCCGGTCGCCGTCGCCTCCGGCTCGCTGGACGCGGTGGAGCGGGTGCTCGCCGCGCACCTCAAGCCCGGCGACACGGTCGCCGTCGAGGACCCGGGCTGGGGCAGCCTGCTCGACCTGGTGCCGGCCCTCGGCCTGCGGACGGCGGCCGTCGCCGTCGACGACGAGGGGCCGGTCCCGGACGCCGTGCGCCGGGCCCTGGACGCCGGGGCACGCGCCCTGATCGTCACGGACCGGGCGCAGAACCCCACGGGTGCCGCGGTGAGCGCCACCCGGGCGCGCGCCCTGCGGGCCGTGCTGCGCGAGTACCCCGACACCCTCCTGATCGAGGACGACCACGGGCACCGCATCGTCGACCTTCCCCTGCACCCGCTCGCCGGTACCACCCGCAACTGGGCCTTCGTCCGCTCGGTCGCCAAGGCCTACGGCCCCGACCTCAGGCTCGCGGTGCTCACCGGGGACGCCGTCACCCTCGACCGGGTCAGCGGACGGCAGCGGCTCGGTCCCGGCTGGGTCAGCCGGCTCGTCCAGCGGGCCGTGCTGCGGCTGTGGACCGACGGCGCGGTGGACGCGCCCGCGGTCGCGGCGGCGTACGGGCGGCGGCGGGACGCGCTGATCGGCGCGCTCGCCGACCGGGGGATCGAGGCGTACGGGCGCAGCGGGATGAACGTCTGGATCCCGGTTCCGGACGAGACCGGCGCGGTCGCCCGGCTGCTGCACGCCGGCTGGGCGGTCGCGCCCGGCGCCCGGTTCCGGCTGGGCGCGCCCCCCGGCATCCGGATCACCGTCTCGACCCTGGCCGCGCACGAGACCGGGCCGCTCGCGGACGCGGTCGCCGCGGCGGTGGGCCCGGCTCCGGCCCGCCACCATGTCTGAACACCCGCCGACGCGCGGGCGCCCGGTGTGACATCGGGGACCCGTGCGTCACGCCGGGCATCCACCCGAGGGCCCCGGCCCCCGTTCGCCGTCCCGAGGCTCCAGGCCCCGCGTCCCCCCGGCTCCCCGTCCGCCAGTCCGTGTCCCGCGCGTCCCCCGTTCTAGGACCGGCCGCGGGCCTGGGTCAGTGCCGCGCCTGCCAGGACGACGACCGCGCCGACCGGGGTGGTCCAGGCCAGCGGCTCGCCGAGGACCGCGACGCCCGCGGCCGTGGCGATGACCGGGATGAAGTACGTGACCATCTGGGCGGTGGTCGGCCCGACCTCGGCGACCAGGCCGTGCTGGACGAGGACCGCGAACCCGGTGCCGAACGCGCCCAGGGCGGCGATCGCCAGCAGGGGCAGCAGCGCGAAGTGTGTCGGCAGCGTGGTGAACAGTGGTGTGACGACGGCCAGTTGGACGGTGGCCAGCAGCAGCTGGGCGCCGGTCAGGGACAGGTGGGAGACACCCGAGCCGGCCAGCGTGCGACGGACGTGGATCCAGCCGACCGGGTAGCAGAGCGAGGCCAGCAGCGCCAGCGCGGTGCCCCTGGCGTCCAGGCCGTGGAAGCCCTGCCAGGCGCCGAGCACGGTCAGCACGCCGAGGAAGCCCAGGCCGAGCCCGGCGACCCGCAGCCGGGTCGGCCGGTCCTCGGAGAGCGCGACCAGGGACAGGGCCATGCCCCACAGCGGCGAGGTGGCGTTGCAGATGCCCGCCAGCGTGGACGGGATCGTCAGCTCCGCGTAGGCGAAGAGGGAGAAGGGCAGCGCGTTGAGCAGGAAGGCGGCGACCGCCAGATGTGCCCAGGTCCGCCGACCGCGCGGCAGTCGTTCGCCCTTGACGGCCATGGCCGCCGCGAGCACCACGGTGCCGAACACCAGCCGGCCGAGCGTGACCTGGAAGGGGGCGTACCCGTCGGTGCCCACCTTGATCAGCAGGAAGCTGAACCCCCAGATCAGGGAGAGGGCCGCGAAGCGCAGGCGCCAGTCCCGGACGCGGCGCGGACGGGGGGCGGGGGCGGTGGCTCGAAGGGGCTCACGGCTGACGGTGACGGTGCTCATGCAGGCAACGATGAGGGAGTCGACGTCGTAGCACAATCGAGAATTCGCAAGCGTTATCTCGTAGTATCGCTTACATGTTGAACCTGGAGCGGCTGCGCACGCTCGACGCCCTCGCCCGGCACGGCTCGGTCAGCGGCGCGGCCGAAGGGCTGCACATCACCACGTCCGCCGTCTCGCAGCAGCTGGCCAAGCTGGAGCGGGAGGTCGGACAGCGGCTGCTGGCCCGGCACGGCCGGGGCGTACGGCTGACGGACGCGGGCCGGCTGCTCGCCGAACACGCGGCCCGCATCCTGTCGCAGGTGCAGCTCGCCCAGTCCGACCTGGAGGCGCAGCGCGGACAGGTGGTGGGCGAACTCAGGCTGTCGGCCTTCCCGACCGCCGCACGCGGACTGTTCCCCACCGCGCTCTCCGCCCTGCGCGCCGAGCACCCGGCACTGCGGGTGCGCTCGTGCGAGCTGGAACCGGAGGCCGCGATCACCGCCGTGATGCGCGGCGACCTCGACCTCGCGGTGGTGCTCGACTGGTACAACAAGTCGATCCCGCTGCCCGAGGGACTGACCAAGGCGCCCATCCTCGACGACCCCGCGGACGTCGCCCTGCCGGCCGGCCATCCGCTCGCCGGACGGGACACGGTGGACCTCGCGGAGTTCGCCGAGGACGAGTGGATCACCTGGGGCGAGGGCGAGTTCTGCCACGAGTGGCTGATGTACACCCTGCGTTCGCAAGGTATCGAACCGACCGTCGGCCACCGGGCCGGCGAGACGCACACCCAGCTCGTCCTGGTCGCGGCCGGACTGGGCGTGTGCATCGCGCCCCTGCTCGGCCGCAGCCCGATGCCGCCCGGGGTCGTCACCGTCCCGCTCACCCAGCCGGTGAGCCGGCACGTCTACGCCGTCTGGCGCACGGACGCCGACCGCCGCCCGTCGATCCGGGCGGCGGTACGGGCGCTGCGAACGGCCGCGGAACAGGTCGGCTGAGCAAGCCGATCGAACGCGTCGGCCGAACACGTCGGCTGAGCAAGCCGATTGAACTCGTCGGCCGAACGCAGCGGCTGAGCAAGCCGATTGAGCGCATCGGGCCGAGCGCGCCGATCGAGCGCGCCGATCGAGCGCGTCGGCCGAGCGCGCCAGGCGAACGCGCCTACGCGCCACCGAGTTTGCGGAAGTCCCAGGACACGATCTTCTCGGGGGTCAGCCGCACCCAGGCGTGCCGGCCGTCGTGCGGCATCTCCTCCAGCCCGAAGTTCTTGCGGGCGAACAGCGTCTCGGGGACGTCGAGTTCGGCCCGCAGCTCCCCGGTGCGCGGGCTCTCGCCCACGAAGTCCACGGTCCCCGACAGCTCGACGCCGCGCAGCTCGTCGTACGCCTCGCCCGTGTCGACCACGATCGCCACCCGGGGATCGTGACGCAGATGGATCCAGCGCTTGCTGCGCACCACCGAGTACAGCCACATCGAGGTGCCGTCCCAGGCGAACCACAGCGTGCTGACGTGCGGTGCGCCGTCGGCCGACACAGTGGCGACCCGGCAGGTGCGCTGGGTCGTGAGGAACTCGTCCAGTTCCCCCGGTGTCATCATGATCTTGCGGCCCCGGCGCTGAGTGGCGGTCATGCGGCCCCCTCTTCTTGTCCCACGTCGTGCCAGAGGGCCGTCCTCCCCGAGCGGGGAGATCCTCTGACATCACGTCAGAAAAGAATGGAACGTCTTCCGTCGTCGCGCAATGGTGGCTAGTGTCACGCCCCGCCGGTCCGTGCCGGGGAAGAGAAAGGACGTGCCGTGCCGTCGTCAGAACAGCTCGTCCACCTCCTCGACCCGGTGAGCACGGTGCTGCTCACCGTGGAATGCCAGCAGGGCGTCGTGGGTCCCGACAGCGCGCTGCCCGAACTCGCCCGCGAGGCACGCTCGTCCGGTGCCCTCGCCAACGTCGCCCGGCTGGTCGCCGCCGCGCACAGCAGCGGGATCCAGGTGATCCACGCCCTCGCCGAACGCCGTCCGGACGGGCGCGGCGCCAACCGCAACGCCCGCCTCTTCCGTGCCGCCGAACGCCTGCCCGTCCAGCAGTTGACCGGCACCACGGCGGTGCGCGTGGCGCCGCCGATCGAGGTCGCGGAGTGCGACCTCGTCGTACGGCGCCTGCACGGGCTGTCGCCCCTCCAGGGCACCGATGTCGACCCGCTGCTGCGCAATCTCGGCTGCCGCACCCTGGTCGTCACCGGTGTCTCCGCCAACGTGGCGATCCCCAACGCCGTCTTCGACGCGGTCAACCGCGGCTACACCGCCGTCGTGCCGACGGACGCCATCGCGGGAGTGCCCGCCGCGTACACCCCCATGATGATCCGTCACACACTCGCCCTGGTGGCGACCCTGGTGACCACCGACGAGGTGCTCGGCGCCCTGCTGCGGCCGCGGTGGGCCGCACGCGGGTGACCGTGCTCAGGCCAGCTTGATCTCGTCACCGGACACGGTGATCTCCACGGCCGGCAGCGGCTGCGTCGCCGGGACCCGCTTCACACTGCCGTCCTCGATGGAGAACTCGCTGTGGTGGCACGGGCAGACGATCACGCCGTTCGCGACGCTGGTCACCGGACACCCCTTGTGCGTGCACTTCGTGGAGAACGCCTTGAACGTGCCCGCCGTCGGCTGGGTCACCACCACGCCCGGCTCCGTGAAGATCTTGCCGCCGCCCTCCGGGATGTCCGAGGTCTTCCCGATGACCGTGCCCGCGGCACCGGCACCGGAGGTGTCCTTGTCGCCCGAGTCCTGCGACCCGCACGCGGTCAGCGCGACGGCGATCCCTGCCGCTCCGACGGTCGCCACGACGGTGCGGCGACTGGGGCCGGTCAGGGGCTGAAGCGATTCGCTGGTCATGCTGACATTCCCTTCCCTGGATCTCACCTGATCTGCACTTCAGTACGGCCGGGGCGGACGCGCCGTTCATCCGGGCGGACCCGCTTTCCCCCGGACGCGCCGGACGCGGTGCCGGGCCGACGCCGCGACGGGCGGCCGCCGGGAGCGGTCGGCGTGGTCACGCCCCGGCACCCCAGTAACCTGGGGCGATGCTCAAGGAAGTCATCGCGACCCGCTACATCACGCCGCTGCGCGAGGGCGGCTCGCTGCCGGGACTCGTCGAGGCCGACGACCTCGGGACGTACGTCATGAAGTTCACCGGCGCGGGACAGGGCCGCAAGACGCTGGTCGCCGAGGTCGTGTGCGCGGAACTCGCCCGCCGGCTAGGCCTGCGTGTCCCCGGCCTGGTGACGCTCGAACTGGACCCGGTGCTCGGACTCGGCGAACCCGACCAGGAGGTGCAGGAGCTGCTCAAGTCCAGCGGCGGGACCAACCTCGGCATGGACTTCCTCTCCGGCGCCGTCGGCTTCGACCCGCTCGCCTTCCCGGTGAGCCCGGAGGAGGCCGGGCGGATCGTCTGGTTCGACGCGCTCGTCAACAACGTCGACCGCTCCTGGCGCAATCCCAACCTGCTGATGTGGCGGGGCGAACTGTGGCTCATCGACCATGGTGCCACCATGATCTGGCACCACAACTGGCGCGGCGCCGAAGCCTCCGCGGCCCGCCCGTACGACATCGGCGACCACGCGCTCAGGCCGTTCGGGCCGGATGTCGCCGCGGCCGCCGCCGAACTGGCGCCCCTGGTCACCGAGGAACTGCTCGCCGAGGTCACCGCCGCGATCCCGGACGTGTGGCTGACGGACGAGCCGGGCTTCGACACGCCGGAGGAGCTCCGGCGGGCCTACGCACGGCCCCTGCTCGCGCGCGCGGGCGCCATCCACGAACGCATCCAGGGGGGACAGTGAGCGAGCGGAACGTCTTCGAGTACGCGGTGCTGCGAGTGGTGCCCCGCGTGGAGCGCGGCGAGTGCATCAACGCCGGAGTCCTCGTCTACTGCCGGGCCGCATCCTTCGTAGGCGTGCGTACGCACCTCGACGAGCGCAGGCTGCTGGCACTGGACCCGGCCGTGGACGTCGACGCCGTACGGGCCGCGCTGCGCGCGGTCGAGGGCGTGTGTGCCGGAGGCACGGCGGCCGGGCAGGCCGCGGGCGACGACGCCGGCCGGCGCTTTCGCTGGCTGATCGCGCCGCGTTCCACGGTCGTCCAGCCGGGCCCCGTGCACACCGGTCTGACCGGCGATCCCGCGGCCGAGACAGAGCGGTTGCTGGAGCTGCTCGTCAGGTAATGGATCACACGCCCGCGGTGTGCCGTTGACACCGCGTGCCAGGGCTTCTAGCGTCACGTCTGCTGAAGGTACTAAGCGGTCGCTCACCTCAGGGGCGTACCGTGGGAGCCGCACTCAAGCGCGAGGAGAACCAGCAATGTCCACCACTGAGCAGCGGGTCGCCGTAGTCACCGGCGCGGCGCGCGGCATCGGCGCCGCCACCGCCGTACGGCTGGCCGCCGAAGGCCGCGCGGTCGCCGTGATCGACCTCGACGAGGCCGCCTGCAAGGACACCGTCGAGAAGATCACCGCGGCGGGCGGCAGGGCCGTGGCGATCGGCGCGGACGTCTCCGACGAGGCGCAGGTCGAGGCCGCGATCGCGCGTGTCGTGGAGGAGCTCGGCGCCCCGACCATCCTGGTCAACAACGCCGGTGTGCTCCGCGACAACCTGCTGTTCAAGATGACCGCCACCGACTGGGACACCGTCCTGAACGTGCACCTGCGCGGCTCGTTCCTGATGACCAAGGCGGTCCAGAAGCACATGGTGGACGCGGGCTTCGGCCGGGTCGTCAACCTCTCCTCGTCCTCCGCCCTCGGCAACCGCGGCCAGGCCAACTACTCCGCCGCCAAGGCCGGTCTCCAGGGCTTCACCAAGACCCTGGCCATCGAGCTCGGCAAGTTCGGCATCACCGCCAACGCCGTCGCCCCCGGCTTCATCGCCACCGAGATGACCAAGGCCACCGCGGACCGCGTCGGCATGGGCTTCGACGACTTCAAGGCCGCGGCCGCCACCCAGATCCCGGTGCAGCGCGTCGGCGAGCCCGAGGACATCGCCAACGCCATCGCCTTCTTCACGAACGAGGCCGCCGGCTTCGTCTCCGGCCAGGTGCTGTACGTGGCCGGCGGCCCGCTCGACTAAGGACCAGCGAACATGACTGAACTCTCCGGCAAGGTCGCCCTGGTCACGGGCGCCAGCCGCGGCATCGGCTACGGCGTCGCCGAGGCGCTGGTCGCCCGTGGCGACCGGGTCTGCATCACCGGCCGCAACGAGGAGGCCCTGAAGGAGGCCGTCGACGCGCTCGGCGCCGACCGGGTCATCGGCGTGGCGGGCAAGGCCCACGACGTGGAGCACCAGGCCGCCGCCGTCGAGCGCACCATGGAGGCCTTCGGCCGCGTCGACTTCCTGGTCAACAACGCCGGTACGAACCCGGTGTTCGGGCCGATCGCCGACCTCGACCTCGATGTCGCGCGCAAGGTGTTCGAGACCAACGTGATCTCGGCGCTCGGCTTCGCGCAGCGCACCTGGCACGCCTGGCAGAAGGACAACGGCGGCGCGATCGTCAACATCGCCTCCGTCGCGGGCCTTTCGGCCTCGCCCTTCATCGGCGCCTACGGCGTCAGCAAGGCCGCGATGATCAACCTGACCCAGCAGCTGGCGCACGAGTACGCGCCGAAGGTCCGGGTCAACGCCATCGCCCCGGCCGTGGTGAAGACCAAGTTCGCCCAGGCCCTGTACGAGGGCCGGGAGGCGGAGGCGGCCGCGTCCTACCCGCTCGGCCGGCTCGGCGTGCCCTCGGACATCGGTGGCACCGCCGCGTTCCTGACCTCGACGCAGTCCGACTGGATCACGGGCCAGACCCTCGTCGTCGACGGCGGCATCTTCCTCAACGCGGGCGTCGGCTGACCTGCGCGCATCCGGGACGGGCGCTGTTTCCTCCCCTGCGGATCCTGCCGGATCCATACGGGACTTGACGGAAACGGCGCCCGTTTCGTCGTACAGGAGACCTACAGGCCTTTGCCAACTCCGTTGAACACAGGTTGATCTCGGGCCCCGTAAGAAGCTGGTTCAACTCCCGTCACTCTGCGGTATGGTCTGCCGACCCTTGGTATGCCAGATCGAGGAGCGTGCGCGTGTTCAACCGGAAGCGAAGCCTGCGCCAGGTTGCGGCGATCGCATCCATATCCCTGGTGACTGGATGCAGCTACTTCTCGGCAACCGACTCCGCGGGGAAGGGCGCGATCGTGGTGGGGACGACCAGCGCCCCCAGCACACTGGATCCCGCCGCCTCCTGGGACGGCTCCTGGGAGCTGTTCCGCAACATCTACCAGACGCTGTTGGCGTATCCGAACGGCGCGACGACGCCCCAGCCGGACGCCGCCGAGAGCTGCGACTTCACCGATGACAGCAACACCAAGTACCGGTGCAAGCTGCGTGCGGACATGAAGTTCTCCGACGGTGACGTGCTCGACGCCGCCGCGGTCAAGTACTCCATCGACCGGATCAGGAAGATCAACGCGGCCAGCGGGCCGGCGGGACTGCTGGGCAGCCTGGACCGGGTGCAGGTGCTGGGCGACCGAGAGATCGTCTTCCACCTCAACCAGGCCGACGCGACCTTCCCGTTCGTCCTCGCCACCCCGGCCATGTCCATCGTCGACCCCGACGACTACCCGGCCGACTCCCTCCGCAAGGACGGCAAGGTCTACGGCTCCGGGCCCTACCGGCTCCAGTCCTACGACGAGGGCAAGAAGGCCGCCCTCGTCAGGAACGGGAACTACAAGGGCTTCGCCGACATCAAGAACGACGCGGTGACGATCCGCTACTTCCAGGACTCGGCCACCATGGTCAAGGCCCTGCGCGACCACGACATCGACGTGACCTACCGGGGTCTCGCCGCCGCCGACATCATCGGCCTGGAGCGCAAGGACGACGGGAGCGAGCTCCAGCTCGTCGAGGGCGCCGGCACCGACATCAGCTACCTGGTGTTCAACCCGAAGGACAAGTGGGCCGGCAAGCTCGCCGTGCGCAAGGCCATCGCCCAGGTCGTCGACCGCTCGGCGATCGCCCACAAGATCTACAAGGACACCGTGGACCCGCTGTACTCCATGGTCCCCAAGGGTCTGACCGGGCACACCACCGGCTTCTTCGACGACTTCGGCGACCCGAGCACCGCCAAGGCCCGGGCACTGCTGACCCGCGCGGGCATCACCACGCCCGTCCCCCTCACCCTCTGGTACACCACCGACCGCTACGGCTCCGAGACGGCCCTTCAGTTCCGTGAGCTCAAGCGCCAGTTGGAGACCACGGGCCTGTTCACCGTGACGCTCAAGAGCCGGCCCTGGAAGACGTACGTCGAGGGCTACCAGAAGGGCGAGTACCCGGTGTTCGGGCGCGGCTGGTTCCCCGACTTCCCCGACGCGGACAACTTCATCGCGCCCTTCGTGGGCAAGCAGAACGCCCTCGGCACGCCCTACCCGGAGCCGAAGATCGCCGATGCGCTGGCCCACTCCCGCCGGCAGAGCGACCGCGGCGCCGTGATCAAGGACTTCGAGGACGCCCAGCAGGTCCTCGTCGACGACGCCCGGCTGCTGCCGCTGTGGCAGGGCAAGCAGTACGTGGCCGAGAGCGTGGACATCTCCGGCGGGGAGCGTTCGCTGGACCCCTCGACGATCATGATGATGTGGGAACTGTCCCGCAAGACCAGCTGGTAGAGCCGTTCGCCGGTCCGATTGTCAGTGGACGCCTGTAGGTTCTGAAGCCTGCAAGCGACCGTACGACATAAGGACATCGACGTGACCGACACCGCCATGCTGCCCGAGTCCTGGCGCGGCGTCCTGGGCGACGAACTCCAGCAGCCCTACTTCAAGGAGCTGACGGAGTTCGTCGAGGACGAGCGGGCGAAGGGGCCCGTCTACCCTCCGCGCGAGGAGGTGTTCGCCGCGCTCGACGCCACGCCGTACGACCGGGTCAAGGTGCTGATCCTCGGCCAGGATCCGTACCACGGCGAGGGCCAGGGCCACGGCCTGTGCTTCTCGGTCCGCCCCGGGGTGAAGGTCCCGCCGTCCCTGCGCAACATCTACAAGGAGATGCACGAGGAACTGGGCGCGCCCGTCCCGGACAACGGCTATCTGATGCCGTGGGCCCAGCAGGGCGTGCTGCTGCTCAACGCGGTGCTCACCGTCCGTTCCGGCGAGGCGAACTCGCACAAGGGCAAGGGCTGGGAGAAGTTCACGGACGCGGTGATCCGCGCCGTGGCCGACCGGCCCGACCCGGCGGTCTTCGTCCTGTGGGGCAACTACGCCCAGAAGAAGCTCCCGCTGATCGACGAGACCCGGCACGTGGTGGTCAAGGGCGCTCACCCCTCGCCGCTGTCGGCCAAGAAGTTCTTCGGCTCCCGTCCGTTCACGCAGATCAACGAGGCCGTGGCGGCGCAGGGGCACGAGCCCATCGACTGGACCGTGCCGAACCTGGGCTGATCCGCCGCCGGGCCGGTCCCTTCACCGGCCGGCCCGGTGCCGCCTGCCCCGGATCACCGGTCCCTGCGGTTAGCGTCGGTCGAGGACCGGCAGCGACCGGTGGGGACGCCGACGAGCACGCGGAGGACGCGGTGACGGAGCGACAGGGGCAGACGGCATCCGATGCCGTGCTGACGCGGATCGGGCAGGTCGTGATGCTGCATCACGCGGGCGACCGAGAGGAGGCCCGCAGCCGGTTGCTGGAGCTGTGGACGGAGATCGGCGAACACGGCGCCCCGCTGCACCGCTGCACCCTGGCCCACTACCTCGCCGACACCCAGGACGACCCCGATGCGGAACTCGCCTGGGACCTGCGCGCGTTGACCGCAGCGGAGGAACTCACGGACGGGCGATGCGCGGGACACGACCAGGTGGCCGCCGTGCGGGCGCTGTATCCGTCACTGCACCTGAACCTCGCGGCGGACTATGCGAAGCTCGGCCGCAGCGAGGCCGCCCGCAGCCATGTCCGCCGGGCCCGCGGGGCCGCCGGGGCCCTGGGCGACGACAGCTACGGGGACGGGATCCGGGCGGCGATCAGCCGGCTGGAACTGAGACTGGGGGAGGGGGACGGCTCCGGCGAGGGGACCTGGGGCCCGCCCCGACAGCGCCCCTGAGAAGCCCGGGGGCCTCGCCGTGCCCGGGGCGCCGTCGCCGTACTCGGAGCGGCGCGTCGATGCCTCAACGCCCGTATGTCTGCTCGCAGATCGCCGACTCCGGGCTGCCCGCCCGCCAGCCCCCGTACGTCCTGCCGAGGGCGCACAGGTCCGGGTTGCCGCGCACCGTCCCCGACACGTCCGGGATCTCGATCCGCGGCTGGTGAGGCCGGCGGGACTGCGGACGCGGCGGCCGGGGCACGGCGTCCGGCTGCGCCCGCCGGGCCGGTGCGAGGCTACGCGGAGCCGCCTGCCGTGGCGCCGGGGCCGACGACTGCGACCGTTGCCGCGGCCCTACGCGCTCCAGCGCCTCCCGGGCCGGCGCCTGCACCACCTGGGACTGCGGGTCGCCGTCCGCCCGGGACTCGGGTGTGGACGCGGGCGCCGCCGCCGAAGGGCCGGCCGCGGGCGGACGCTGGACCGTCACACAGCCGGTGAGCCCCGACACGGCCACGGTGACCAGGAGCGTCGCGAGGGTCGTCGTTCGATGCACCCGCGCAACTCTGCTGGCTCGGGCTCCGTCAGGCACGGCGGACGACCGGAGGTTGCCCCGCACGGGTGATCCCGCACCCCCTACGAGGGGTTCGGACCCGCCCGGGCTGACGTCAGTCGCCCGTGACGCCGTCGATGCGCTCACGGATCAGATCGGCGTGACCGTTGTGACGCGCGTACTCCTCGATCATGTGCGTGTAGATCCAGCGGAGGCTGAACGGCTCGCCGCTGTGCCTGCTGCGCCCCGCGGAGAGCTCGTCGAGACCGAAGCCGGCCGCGTTGCGCCGGGCGATCCCGATCTCGGTCTGCCAGCCGTCGTGGGCGTCCTGCCAGGTGTCCGCCTCGGTGAGATGGAACTCGCCGTCCGGATCCTCCTTGCTGTAATGGATCGGCCCGGGGTCGTCGCCCGTCAGCACCCGGCGGAACCAGTTGCGTTCCACCTCGGCCATGTGCCGCACGAGACCCATCAGGGACAGCTCGGACGGCGGCACGGAGGCGGTCCTGAGCTGCTCGTCGGTCAGGTCCTGGCACTTCACGGCGAGCGTCTGCCGGTGGTAGTCCAGCCAGCCCTCCAGCATCGTGCGTTCGTCGGCGTTCTGGGCCGGTTCCCTGCGCTCGGTCGTCATGCCCTCATGCTGGCCCGACCCGTCCCGGTCCACCAGGGGTTTTCGGCCGGGCCCTGCGTATGCTGCCGTGCAGGCAGGCGCGGACAAGCAGACAAGGAGCCCTCGTGAAGGTCGGCTGCATCGGACTCGGTGACATCGCGCAGAAGGCGTATCTGCCGGTGCTCGGGGTCCAGCCCGGGATCGAACTGCACCTCCAGACCCGGACCCCCGCCACCCTCGACCGGGTCGCCGACAGCCTGCGGGTGCCCGGCCCCCAGCGCCACCGGGACCTCGACTCCCTGCTCGCCCAGGGCCTCGACGCCGCGTTCGTGCACGCGCCCACCACCGCGCACCCCGAGATCGTCACCCGGCTGCTCGAAGCGGGCGTACCGACCTACGTCGACAAGCCGCTCGCCTACGAACTCGCCGACTCCGAGCGGCTCGTGGCGCTCGCCGAGCAGCACGGGGTGTCACTCGCCGTCGGCTTCAACCGGCGCCACGCCCCGGGCTACACCCAGTGCGCGGAGCACCCGCGTGAGCTCATCCTGATGCAGAAGAACCGCATCGGGCTGCCGGAGAAGCCCCGCACGATGATCCTCGACGACTTCATCCACGTCGTGGACACCCTGCGCTTCCTGGTGCCGGGCACGGTAGACGACGTGAGCGTCCGGGCCCGTGTGCGCGACGGCCTGCTGCACCACGTCGTGCTCCAGCTCGCCGGGGACGGCTTCACCGCGCTGGGCGTGATGAACCGGCTCAGCGGCTCCGCCGAGGAGATCCTGGAGGTCTCCGGCCAGGACTCCAAGCGACAGGTGATCAATCTCGCCGAGACCGTCGACCACCGGGGCCAGCCCACCCTGCGCCGCCGCGGCGACTGGGTTCCGGTGGCCCGGCAGCGTGGCATCGAGCAGGCCGTGCTGGCCTTTCTCGACGCGGTACGGGCGGGCAGGGTGCTCAGTGCCCGGGATGCGCTGGCGACTCATGAACTGTGCGAGCGCGTGGTGCGTGCGGTACTGGAGAGCCCCGGCGCAGCCTGACCGCCCGCGCGCCCTCGGTCAGGCACAGCGCCGCCAGCACCAGCAGCGACACCTGGGCCGGCCAGTCGCCGAACCGGACGTACGGGGTGACGCCGGTAGCCAGCGGCACCTCGTACACGCGTGTCGCGCTCGCGTCCGTCCCCAGCCATGGACCGATCCGTTCCCCGCTCGGCCCGTACACGGCGGAGACCCCGGTCAGCGTGGCGTGCACCATCGGCCGGCCGGTCTCCGCCGCGCGCAGCGCCGCCAGCGAGGCGTGCTGTTCGGGAGCCCAGCTCCGCTGGAACGTCGACGTCGAGGACTGGCCGACCAGGACGTCGGCGCCGTCCTCGGCGAGATGCCGGGTCATATCGGGGAACGCGGTCTCGAAGCAGACCAGCGGGCCGATGCGCAGCCCGTGCCCGGCGTTCATCACCACCTGCTCGGTGCCGCGCCTGCGGTCCTCGCCGGCCGCCCTGCCGACCGAGGTCGCCCAGCCCAGCACGGAGCGGGCCGGGATGTACTCGCCGAAGGGGACGAGTCGCATCTTGTCGTAGCGTTCGCCGGTCGGGCCGTGCGGGCCCACGAGGATCGAGCTCTTGTAGATGCCGGGCCGGTCGGAGCGGCGCGCGTCCACGTTGACCAGGACGTCCGCGCCGGTCTCCCGGGAGAGCGCGGCGATCCGCCGGGCCAGGTCGGGGCGGTGGCCGAGGTCGAAGCCGACGCTGCTCTCGCCCCAGACGATCAGATCGACGTCCTGGCCCGCCAGTTCACGCGTCAGCTGCTCCTCCCGGGCGAAGCGGCGGTCGCCGCTGTCGGGGCCGCCGACCACCCCGGGCTGGACGACGGCGATCCGCACCCGGGAGTCCGTCTCGGGGCGCGGTGACCACACCCAGGCGGCCGAGGCGGTCGCGGCCGTCGCGACGAGACCGGCCACGGCCGGTATTCGGGCCCGCGGGACCGCGGCGAGGACGGCGAACGCGATGTTCACGGCCACCACCAGGAAGCTGAGCAGCCACACCCCGCCGACCGACGCCAGCCGCAGGGCCGCCGTCACCTGCCACTGGCTGGCGCCGAGCATGCCCCACGGCCCGCCCAGCCCCTGCCAGGAGCGCACCAGCTCGATCGCCAGCCAGCCCGAGGGCAGCACCACCAGGGCGGCCAGGACCCGGCCGCCCGAGGGCGCCTCGGCCAGGAACCGCCGCACCAGCCAGGCCCACGGCGCCCACAGCGCACCCAGCAGCACGGCGAGGACCAGCAGGAACACATGCAGGTTCGGCAGCAGCCAGTGGTGCATGGCCAGCATGAACCCGAAACCGCCGCACCAGCCGTCGTACGCCGCGCGCCGCCCGCTCGGCGCGTCCCGCGCCAGCAGGATCCACGGGACCAAGGCGACGTAGGCGAACCACCAGAGGGAGGGGGCGGGGAACGCGAGCACGGGCAGGGCCCCGGCGAGCGCCGAGAGCGTCCCACGGCGCCACGGGGAGACGAGCCACCGCTCGGGCGTCCTCATCGTCGGCCTCGCCGTCCGGCTGCGGGGGTCGGCAGCGCTTCGGGCAGCTCGGGGCCGGTGTCGACACCCGGCGGCCGGGGCGTTGGGCTGGGCTCGGGCTGTGACAACAGGCTCACTCCCGCTCCGTCTCCGGGGACGGTTCCAGTGTGCGCGCCGGGGAGGGGAGAGCGACAGGGTGCCTCGGCTCAGCCGGCGTGGTCACGGTCGGCGGGGTCGGTCGGCCGGCCAGGGAGGCGGCGCCACTTCTCCTCCACGACCACCTCGCGCAGCCGCCAGCCGTCGTACGTCCGCAGCAGCCCGAAGGCGTAGCGGCCGCCGCACACGAAGTCCGGTGCTCCGGCGTCGCCGCCGGGACCGGCGAAGCGCATGGGGTTGACGTAGTCGGCCTGGACACGGGCGGTGTCCCCGGTGTCCTGCTCCAGGATCCCGAAGCTCACCCGGCGGTTGACGATCAGATGCTGCCGCATGGCGAACAGCCGCATGCTGTCGGCGAGCCAGCCGGCCACCGTCCGGGCGTCGCCCTCGATCCCGCCGGCCGAGCGGTAGTCGGCGCGTCCGTCGGGGGTGAACAGTGCCCGGTAGGCCGCCCAGTCGCCGTCGTCCACCGCCACCGCGTAGTCGGTGACCAGTCCGTCCACCGCCAGCCGGTCCATCACGGTCGCGAGCTCCACACGCTGCGTCATCGGCTCAGTGTTGGGCATGGCACGAGCCGCGCCAAGGGGCGTGCGGTGACATTCGGTGCCGCACGCGCGGGCGGGAGCCCGGCGTGATCGTCGGGCAGCGGTCACGCGGAGGGAATTCACGCGCCGGATCGGATGGGAACAGGCATCCTGTGCGGCGTGACGACGACGGATGACGAAGCGACGCGCTCGGCCGGGGCGACGGGCTCGGCCGGGGCGGGCGGCGCCGAGTACGGGGA
>NZ_VJZD01000166.1 GCF_009377175.1 Streptomyces adustus | reverse complement strand
GGAGGGCGCGGCCCGGGTGCGGGTGGCGCTCGCCGGGCTCGCGCAGGTCGTCACCAGCCGGCCGTCCACCACCGCCACCGACACCGCCGTCGGCACGCACCTCGCGGCGTACGCCCTCGGCACCGGGCAGGGCTTCGTGCTCGGGGTCGCGACCCCGCACCGCGACCCCGGCGACCACACCGTCGCCTCGATGGCGGCCGTCCTGCTCTCCCTCCTCACCGGTGAGCACCAGAGCGGCTCCGGCGCGGCCCGTTCGTCGGCCCTGGTGCGCCTGCTGCTGGGCGCCGAACCGGAGGCGGTGGCCCCGCTGCTGGGCGCCGGCCGCTGGCGGGTCGTGCACGCCCGCCCGGACAGCCAGGCCGCCGATCCGGTGGCCGCCTCCGCGCTGGGCGCGGCGCTCGGCTCCGCGCTGGTCGATCTCGCCGACGGCGAGGTGCGGGTCCTGGTGCCCGCCAACCGTGAACCGGCCGAGCAGCCCGGCTGGACGCTGGGTGTGAGCGCGGCCGTCACCCCGCAGGACTGGGCGGCCGCCGACAGCCAGGCGGCTCGCGCCCTGGCCCGCGCCCGGGCCACCCGCGCCCCGCTGGTGCGCCACGGCGCCCGTCCCGGCCTCGCGGAACTGGTCCCGCGCGACGTGGCGGCGGCCCATGCCCGCACCCTCCTGGCCCCGATC
Source organism: Streptomyces adustus (assembly GCF_009377175.1). Classification (GTDB taxonomy): domain Bacteria; phylum Actinomycetota; class Actinomycetes; order Streptomycetales; family Streptomycetaceae; genus Streptomyces; species Streptomyces adustus. The sequence goes on along the minus strand of NZ_VJZD01000166.1, from coordinate 20,965 downwards.
GCCGACGTCCCCGTGCTCACCGAGACCCTGCGCACCTGGCTTTCCCTGCACGGCAGCTGGGACCGTACGGCGGTGGCCCTTGCGGTGCACCGCAACACCGTGCGGCAGCGGATCGCCCGCTGCCGCACGGTGTTGGGGGCGGACCTGGACGACCCGGACGTACGCATGGAGCTGTGGTTCGCGTTGAAACAGCCGTGACGCACGGGCCGTGACGGACCGGCAGGGACCCTGGTGAGTGACGCATGTCCCAGCGTGCGGGACGTCGGGTGCGCACCCGGCCTGCTGCCTCACAATGGGGACCATGCCGATACCCGGGACACCCAGCCGCGCCGAACTCGTCGACCACCTCGTACGGACGCGCATCGCGGGGGACGTCGCCACCCCGCGCGAGAACAACCTCTCCCACTACCGCAAGCTGGCGAACGGCGACCGCAATTTCTGGCTCGGGCTGGAGCTGGGCGACCGCTGGAGGGACGAGCAGGACGTGCTCGCGGTGATGGCGGAGCGGGTGGGCGTCAACGACGACGCCGCGTACCGGTACGGCCAGGACACCATCGACCCCGAGCTGACCGTCGCCGCCCTGGATCGGCTGGCGGGCCGGCTGCGCAAGGCGGCCGAGGGCCGGCAGCGGGTGCTGCTCGCCACCGGTCATCCGGGCGGCCTGCTCGACGTGCACCGGGCCACCGCCGCCGCGCTGCGGGCCGCGGGCTGCGAGATCGTCGTCATCCCGGACCTGTTGCAGACCGACGAGGGCTACGTCATGCAGTTCGCGGACGTGGCGGTGCTGGAGCACGGCGCCACCCTGTGGCACACCCACTCCGGGGAGCCGATGCGCGCGATCCTGACCGCGCTGGAGCGCGAGGAGCGTCCGCTGCCCGATCTGGTCGTCGCCGACCACGGCTGGGCGGGCTACGCGGGTCAGCACGGCATCGACTCCGTCGGTTACGCCGACTGCAACGACCCCGCGCTCTTCCTCGCCGAGTCGGAGGGCACGCTCCAGGTGGCCGTGCCGCTGGACGACCATGTCCTCAGCCCGCGCTACTACGACCCGATGACGGCGTATCTGCTGGCGGAGGCCGGACTGGCCTGAGCCGGCGGCGGCCCGGCGCGGTGCGGCCCACCGGCACCGCGGGCGGGCGTGCGACGTCGCGATGCGCGGTCCCGGAAGCCCGGGCCGCGCATCGCGCGTTCACCGGATCGGACCGGTGCGCTCAGCGGTAGCCTCCCCAACCGCCGTAGCCGTTGCCCCAGTTGCCCCAGTTGTTGTAACCGTTCCAGTTGCCCCAGTTGTTGTAGCCGTTCCAGTTCCCCCAGTTGTTCCAGTTGTTCCAGCCGCTGTAGCCGAAGCTGTAGTCGCAGTTGCCGTTGTTCCACCAGCGGCCGTAGCCGGCGTAGTCGTAGCAGTAGCGGTTGTGGCTGGGAGCCTGGCTCGAAGCCTGGCCGGGAGCGTGGCTGGGGGTGGCCGCCGAGGCGGTACCCGCCGCACCGATCGCGGCACCACCGGCCAGGAGCAGACCGGCGGCGGACGTCGCGAGCAGACGCCTCACACGTTGGGCTTGCATGGAAAACCTCGTTCCATCGTTTCTCGCGGTCCGGGAGGAACGCGCGAGGCTGATGGCCGCTGCCACAAGGGCGAAGCGCTGCGCAGCGGTCTCGGGATCACCGCGTATTCAGGAGAGATACGCACGCCGCCGCCGGCGCCTTCGGGTCGCCGGGGGTCGTCCGGTGCGGGGCCTCACGCACGCGATACCGCGGACGCGGTCCGTACTGCCGGAAAACCGCGTCGGCCGGTCGTGCCGTGTCCTGCGGCGTTCAATAATCAAGGCTAGTCCTGCACCCGCGACTCGTCACCTCGGGCGACGACCCGCCGGGCGGGGCCCGGCGTCGGGTCCAGATACACCCGGCTCACCACCGGGAAGGCCGCCCGCAGCCGCTGTTCGGCCCGTTCGCAGGCCCGCTCGATCTGGGCCGCGCTCGACGCGTCCCGGAAGTCGACCTTGGCGGCGACCAGGGCCTCCCGCGGCCCCTGCACCAGGGTCGTCAGCTCCAGTACGGCCTCGATGTGCTCGCTCTTCAGCAACTCCTCGCGGATACGCAGCCGCACGGGCTTGGGCAGCGGCCGCCCGATGAGGAGTTCGGCGTTGGAGCGGCCCAGGACCCAGGCGACGTACAGCAGGAGCAGGCCGATGAGGAGGGACGCGACGCCGTCCCACACGCCCGAGCCCGTGAGCTGCCCGCCGAGCAGCCCGCCGGCCGCGATCACGAGGCCGACGAGCGCGGCGGAGTCCTCCATGACGACCGCCTTCACGGCGGTGTCGGGGGTCCGGCGCAGATAGCGCCGGAAGGGGATCCCGGAGCGGTCCGCCTCGCCGCGGGCCTGCCGGACGCCGGTGCGCAGGGAGAAGCCCTCCAGCAGGAAGGCGACGGCGAGGACGACGTAGGAGACGAGCGGGTCGCCGAGGTCCTCGCCGGCGACCAGGGTGTGGAGGCCGTCGTAGAACGAGAAGACGGCGCCGCCGACGAAGGTGGCGACGGCGGCCAGCATCGCCCAGATGTAACGCTCGGCGCCGTAGCCGAGGGGATGGTCCTCGTCGGCCGGTTTCCCGCTGCGTTTGAGCGCGGTCAGCAGCAGCACCTCGGTGACGGTGTCGGCCACCGAGTGCGCCGCCTCGGAGAGCATCGCGCTGGACCCGCTGATCACGCCGGCGACCGCCTTGGCGAGCGCGACCCCGAGATTGGCGAGAGCGGCGACGATCACCGTGAAGACGCTCTCGCCGCCGTCGTCGTCGTGTGCTGGTGCTGCTTTCCCCTCGGCCATGCCCCTCAGTGTTGCCGAGGGACGCGGACCACGCCTTCCTGGATCACCGAGATGGCCAGTCGGCCGTCCTGGGTGTAGATCCGGGCCTGGCCGAGGCCCCGGCCACCGTACGCGGACGGCGACTCCTGGTCGTACAGGAGCCATTCGTCGGCGCGGAACGGGCGGTGGAACCACATGGCGTGGTCCAGGGAGGCCCCGACGACGTCGCCCACCGCCCAGCCGCCGCGGCCGTGCGCGAGCAGGACGGAGTCGAGGAGCGTCATGTCGGAGACGTAGGTGGCGAGGACGACGTGCAGCAGGGGGTCGTCGTCGAGCTTGCCGTTGGTGCGGAACCACACCTGGGAGTGCGGCTCGCGAGGCTCGCCGAACTTCCCGTAGGGCGGTTCGTCCACATAGCGCAGGTCGATCGCCTCGCGCGCCTCCAGGAACCGCTCCACCACGTCGGCGTCGAGGTGGTCGTAGCCCCGCAGCCGCTCCTGGGAGGTGGGCAGGGTTGCGGGGTCGGGCGCGGCGGGCATCGGGGCCTGGTGGTCGAGTCCGTCCTCGTACGTCTGGAAGGACGCCGACAGGCCGAAGATCGGCTTGCCGTGCTGGACGGCGACGACCCGGCGGGTGGTGAACGAGGCGCCGTCGCGGATGCGGTCGACGTTGTAGACGATGGGCGCGCCCGGGTCGCCCATCCGCAGGAAGTACGCGTGCAGGGAGTGGGCGAGGCGGTCCGAGGGGACCGTCCGCCCGGCGGCGACCAGCGCCTGCGCCGCGACCTGCCCGCCGAAGACGCGCGGGACGACGGCGGACCGGGACCGGCCGCGGAAGATGTTCTCCTCGATCTGCTCGAGGTCGAGCAGATCGAGGAGAGACTGAAGTGCCTGACTCATGCAGCCATTTCTACCGGCGGGAAATTGCGCGGGTCTTACAGACCCATGTCCTTGGCGATGATCGACTTCATGATCTCGCTGGTGCCGCCGTAGATGCGGTTGACGCGGTTGTCCGCGTACAGGCGGGCGATCGGGTACTCGTTCATGAAGCCGTAGCCGCCGTGCAGCTGGAGGCAGCGGTCGATGACGCGGTGGGCGACCTCGGTGGCGAACAGCTTGGCGCTGGCGGCCTCGGCGGGGGTCAGCTCACCGGCGTCGAGGGCCTCCGTGGCGCGGTCGACGACTGCCTCGGCCGCGTCCACCTCGGCCTGGCAGGCGGCCAGTTCGAACTTGGTGTTCTGGAAGGACGCCACGGTCTGGCCGAAGACGGTGCGCTCCTTGACGTACTCCTTGGCGAACCGGACGGCGGCCTTGGCCTGCGCGTAGGCGCCGAAGGCGATGCCCCAGCGCTCGGAGGCGAGGTTGTGGCCGAGGTAGTAGAAGCCCTTGTTCTCCTCGCCGAGGAGGTCCTCGACGGGGACCTTGACGTCGACGAACGCCAGCTCGGCCGTGTCGGAGGTCTTCAGGCCCAGCTTGTCCAGCTTGCGGCCGATGGAGTAGCCCTCGGCCTTGGTGTCCACCACGAACAGGGAGATGCCGTGCCGGCGGTCCTCGGCGGTGGGCGCGGAGGTACGGGCGCAGACGATCATGCGGTCGGCGTGCACACCGCCGGTGATGAAGGTCTTGGAGCCGTTGAGGACGTAGTGCGTGCCGTCCTCGGAGAGCTTGGCGGTGGTCTTCATGCCCGCGAGGTCGGAGCCGGTGCCCGGCTCGGTCATCGCGATGGCCCACATCTCCTCGCCGGAGGCGAACTTCGGGAGGTAGCGCTTCTTCTGCTCGTCGGTGGCGAGCAGCTTGATGTAGGGCAGGCCGAGCAGCACGTGCACACCGGAGCCGCCGAAGGTGATGCCCGCGCGGGCGGTCTCCTCGTAGACCACGGCCTCGAACTTGTACGAGTCGATGCCGGCGCCGCCGTACTCCTCGTCGACGCGGATGCCGAAGACGCCCAGCTCACCGAGCTTGTAGTAGAAGTCGCGGGGCGCCTGGCCGGCCGCGAACCACTCGTCGTAGACCGGGACGACCTCGGCCTCGATGAAGGCGCGCAGGGTCTCCCGGAACGCCTCGTGATCCTCGTTGAACACCGTACGGCGCACGCCGCCACCTCCAGGTCTTTGCCGTCGTCGGCTGTCTAAGCGCTTGCTCAGATCAACCGTACCGGCCGGTAGTGACAGGAGTCGAGGGGATCGGCCGTAACGCTCGTCACGCCCGCGCGGGGTGCTCCGGCGCCTCGGGCCCGGCCGCCGCGCCCAGCGCGCCGCGCGCCATCCGGTGCAGCAGCTGCGCCGTGACCGCGCGACCCGGCAGGGACCCCGGGCGGCCGAGGTGGGGGGTGGAGTTCAGCAGGCCGAAGACCGAGTGCACCGCCGAGCGGGCGGCCGGCTCGGCCAGCCCCGGATAGACCTCGCGCACCAGCCCGACCCAGAGCTCGACGTACTGCCGCTGGAGCTGGCGCACCAGCTTGCGGTCGCTGTCGCGCAGCCGGTCCAGCTCGCGGTCGTGCAGGGTGATGAGCGGGCGGTCGTCGAGCGCGAAGTCGATGTGCCCCTCGATGAGCGAGTCGAGGACCGCCTCGGCGGACCCGCCGTCCGCCTCCTCCAGGCGCCGGCGGGCGCCGGTCAGCAGCTGCCCGCTGATCCCCACCAGCAGCTCCGCGAGCATCGCGTCCTTGCCCGGGAAGTGCCGGTAGAGCCCGGGACCGCTGATGCCGACCGCGGCACCTATCTCGTCGACTCCGACACCGTGGAAGCCGCGCTCGGCGAACAGCCGCGCGGCCTCCTTGAGGATCTGCTCGCGCCGGGTGGGGGCGTCGGTTCTGGTGGCCATGGAAGCAATTCTAGACAGCGGGGTTAGCGGTCGTTAACCTGAAGGAAATGGTTAACGCTCATTAACAGTCGATCGCTGGGTGAGGGGACCGCAGGATGCAAGAGGCACCGGAGCTGACGAGCGCGGCCGATCCCGCGTCGGAGGCCTGGCTGGCCAACGAGGAGGCGCACCGCGCCCTCGTGGAAGAGCTGCGCGCGAAACTGGCCGCGGCCCGGCTGGGGGGCGGTGAGAAGGCGCGGGCCAGGCACACCGCACGCGGGAAGCTGCTGCCGCGGGACCGGGTGGACGCCCTCCTGGACCCCGGCTCGCCGTTCCTGGAGCTGGCCCCGCTGGCCGCCGAGGGGATGTACGACGGACAGGCCCCGGCCGCCGGCGTGATCGCCGGCATCGGGCGGGTGAGCGGCCGGCTGTGCGTGGTCGTCGCCAACGACGCCACCGTCAAGGGCGGCACCTACTACCCGATGACGGTGAAGAAGCACCTGCGCGCGCAGGAGGTGGCGCTGGAGAACCGCCTGCCGTGCATCTACCTCGTGGACTCCGGGGGCGCCTTCCTGCCCATGCAGGACGACGTCTTTCCCGACCGCGAGCACTTCGGGCGGATCTTCTACAACCAGGCGCGGATGTCCGGCGCCGGGATCCCGCAGATCGCCGCCGTGCTCGGCTCGTGCACGGCCGGCGGGGCGTACGTGCCCGCGATGAGCGACGAGGCCGTCATCGTGCGCGACCAGGGCACCATCTTCCTGGGCGGGCCGCCGCTGGTGAAGGCGGCCACCGGAGAGGTCGTCACCGCCGAGGAGCTCGGCGGCGGCGAGGTCCACTCGCGGGTGTCGGGCGTGACCGACCACCTCGCCGAGGACGACTCCCACGCGCTGCGGATCGTGCGGAACATCGCCGCCACCCTGCCCGCGCGCGGCGCGCTGCCCTGGGAGGTCACCACCCCGGTCGAGCCGAAGGTGGACCCGGCCGGGCTCTACGGCGCGGTGCCCGTCGACTCCCGCACCCCCTACGACGTCCGCGAGGTCATCGCGCGCGTGGTCGACGGGTCGCGGTTCGCCGAGTTCAAGTCCGAGTTCGGGCAGACCCTGGTCACCGGCTTCGCCCGGATCCACGGCCACCCGGTCGGGATCGTCGCCAACAACGGCATCCTGTTCTCCGAGTCCGCCCAGAAGGGCGCGCACTTCATCGAGCTGTGCGACCAGCGCGGGATCCCGCTGGTGTTCCTCCAGAACATCTCCGGCTTCATGGTGGGCAAGGCCTACGAGGCGGGCGGCATCGCCAAGCACGGCGCCAAGATGGTGACCGCGGTGGCGTGCACCCGGGTGCCGAAGCTGACAGTGGTGGTCGGCGGGTCGTACGGCGCGGGCAACTACTCCATGTGCGGGCGGGCGTACTCGCCGCGCTTCCTGTGGATGTGGCCCAACGCCAAGATCTCCGTGATGGGCGGCGAGCAGGCCGCCTCCGTCCTCGCCACCGTCAAGCGGGACCAGCTGGAGGCCCGCGGGGAGTCCTGGCCGCTGGAGGACGAGGAGTCCTTCAAGGACCCGATCCGCGCCCAGTACGAGCGCCAGGGCAACGCCTACTACGCCACGGCCCGACTCTGGGACGACGGCGTGATCGACCCGATGGAGACCCGGCAGGTGCTGGGCCTGGCCCTGACGGCGTGCGCGGGCGCGCCGCTGGCCGAGCCCGCCTTCGGCGTCTTCCGGATGTGAGGGGACCACAGACCATGTTCGACACAGTCCTTGTGGCCAACCGGGGCGAGATCGCGGTACGCGTCATCCGGACGCTGCGCGCGCTCGGGGTGCGCTCGGTGGCCGTCTTCTCCGACGCCGACGCGGACGCCCGGCACGTGCGCGAGGCCGACACGGCCGTACGGATCGGCCCGCCGTCCGCGGCCGAGAGCTATCTATCGGTGGAGCGGCTGCTGGAGGCGGCGGCCCGCTCGGGGGCCCAGGCGGTCCACCCCGGGTACGGGTTCCTCGCGGAGAACGCCGGGTTCGCCCGCGCGTGCGCCGAGGCGGGCCTGGCCTTCATCGGCCCTCCGGCGGACGCGATCTCCCTCATGGGCGACAAGATCCGCGCCAAGGAGACGGTGCGGGCCGCAGGCGTCCCGGTCGTGCCCGGATCCAGCGGCAGCGGGCTCACCGACGCCGAGCTGGCCGACGCCGCCCGCGAGATCGGCATGCCGGTCCTGCTGAAGCCGTCGGCGGGCGGCGGCGGCAAGGGCATGCGGCTGGTGCGCGAGCCCTCGGCGCTGGCCGACGAGATCGCCGCCGCCCGCCGCGAGGCCCGTACCTCCTTCGGCGACGACACGCTCCTGGTCGAGCGCTGGATCGACCGGCCCCGGCACATCGAGATCCAGGTCCTGGCCGACGCCCACGGCAACGTGGTGCACCTGGGCGAGCGCGAGTGCTCGCTCCAGCGCCGGCACCAGAAGATCGTCGAGGAGGCGCCGAGCGTGCTCCTGGACGAGGCGACCCGCGCCGCGATGGGCGAGGCCGCCGTCCAGGCCGCCCGCTCCTGCGGCTACCGGGGCGCGGGCACGGTGGAGTTCATCGTCCCCGGCAACGACCCGTCCTCGTACTACTTCATGGAGATGAACACCCGTCTCCAGGTGGAGCACCCGGTCACCGAGCTGATCACGGGCATCGACCTGGTGGAGTGGCAGCTGCGGGTGGCCGCGGGCGAGCCGCTGCCGTTCACCCAGGACCGCATCCGGCTGACCGGCCACGCCGTCGAGGCCCGCATCTGCGCCGAGGACCCCGCCCGCGGGTTCCTCCCCTCCGGCGGCACCGTGCTGCGGCTGGCCGAACCCCAGGGCGACGGGGTGCGCACCGACTCCGGGCTCAGCGAGGGCACCGAGGTCGGCAGCCTCTACGACCCGATGCTGTCCAAGGTCATCGCCTACGGGCCCGACCGCGCGACCGCGCTGCGCCGGCTGCGCGCGGCCCTCGCGGACACGGTCACGCTGGGCGTGCCGACCAACGCGGGGTTCCTGCGCCGGCTGCTGGCCCATCCGGCGGTCGTCGCGGGCGAGCTGGACACCGGCCTGGTCGAGCGGGTGGCGGCGGACCTCGTCCCCACCGACGTACCCGACGAGGTCTACGAGGCCGCCGCGGCCGTCCGCCTGGACGCGCTGCGCCCCGACGGCGAGGGCTGGACCGACCCCTTCTCGGTGCCGAGCGGCTGGCGGCTGGGCGGCCGGCCCCGGCCGGTCGGTTTCCATCTGCGGGTGCAGGACCCGGTGGAGTACGTGCCGCGCGGCACCCACACCGTCACCGAGGACCGGGTCTCCGTGACTCTGGACGGCGTCCGCCACACCTTCCGGCGCGCCGCCGACTGGCTCGGCAGGGACGGCGACGCCTGGCACGTGCGCGACCACGACCCGGTCGCCGCGTCCCTGGACCGCGCCGCGCACGGCGGCGCCGACTCGCTCACCGCGCCCATGCCCGGCACGGTCACCGTGGTGAAGGTGGCCGTCGGCGACGAGGTGACGGCCGGCCAGAGCCTGCTGGTCGTCGAGGCGATGAAGATGGAGCACGTCATCTGCGCCCCGCACGCCGGCACGGTCGCCGAGCTGGACGTCCGGCCCGGCAGCACAGTCGCCATGGACCAGGTGCTCGCCGTCGTCGCCCCGCACGAGGAGGTGGCGCCGTGACCGCCCCCGGACTGCCCATGGCCGTGCCGGACCCGGGACTGCCGACACGGGTGCGCATCCACGAGGTCGGCGCGCGCGACGGCCTCCAGAACGAGAAGACGACCGTGCCGACCGAGGTGAAGGCGGAGTTCGTGCGCCGCCTCGCCGCGGCGGGCCTGGGCACCATCGAGGCGACCAGCTTCGTGCACCCGAAGTGGGTGCCCCAGCTCGCCGACGCCGAGCAGCTGTTCCCGCTGGTCGCCGAGCTGCCGGTGGAGCTGCCGGTGCTCGTGCCCAACGAGCGGGGGCTGGAGCGCGCCCTGGCGCTGGGCGCGCGCCGCGTCGCCGTGTTCGCCAGTGCCACCGAGTCCTTCGCCAAGGCCAACCTCAACCGGACGGTGGACGAGGCGCTGGCGATGTTCGAGCCGGTCGTCGCGCGGGCCAGGGCCGAGGGCGGGCACGTGCGCGGCTACCTCTCCATGTGCTTCGGCGACCCGTGGGAGGGCGCGGTACCCGTCGACCAGGTCGTCCGGGTCTGCAAGGCCCTGATGGACATGGGCTGCGACGAGCTGAGCCTGGGCGACACGATCGGGGTCGCGACCCCGGGCCATGTGCGCGAGCTGCTCGTCTCGCTGGGCGCGCAGGGCATCCCGGCGGAGGTGCTGGGCGTGCACTTCCACGACACCTACGGCCAGGCCCTCGCCAACACCCTGGCCGCGCTCCGGCAGGGCGTCACCACCGTCGACGCCTCCGCCGGAGGTCTCGGCGGCTGCCCCTACGCCAAGTCCGCTACCGGCAACCTCGCCACCGAGGATCTCGTGTGGATGCTGCACGGTCTCGGCATCGACACCGGAGTCGACCTCGGCCGTCTCGTCGCCACGAGCGTGTGGATGGCCGACCGACTGGGCCGACCCAGCCCGTCCCGCACCGTACGAGCCCTCTCCCACCAGGAGCAGTGAACGATGGACCACAAGCTCTCCCCCGAACTGGAAGAACTCCGCCGCACGGTGGAGGAGTTCGCCCACGACGTCGTGGCACCGAAGATCGGTGACTTCTACGAACGGCACGAGTTCCCCTACGAGATCGTCCGCGAGATGGGCCGGATGGGCCTGTTCGGGCTGCCGTTCCCGGAGGAGTACGGCGGCATGGGCGGCGACTACCTCGCCCTGGGCATCGCGCTGGAGGAACTGGCCCGGGTGGACTCATCCGTGGCCATCACCCTGGAGGCGGGCGTCTCGCTGGGGGCCATGCCGATCCACCTCTTCGGCACCGAGGAGCAGAAGCGCGAGTGGCTGCCGCGGCTGTGTGCCGGCGAGATCCTCGGCGCCTTCGGCCTGACCGAGCCGGACGGCGGCTCGGACGCGGGCGCGACCCGTACGACGGCCCGCCTCGACCCCGAGACGGACGAATGGGTCATCAACGGCAGCAAGTGCTTCATCACCAACTCCGGTACGGACATCACGGGACTGGTGACGGTCACCGCGGTCACCGGCCGCAAGCCGGACGGCAGGCCGCTGATCTCCTCGATCATCGTCCCGTCGGGCACCCCCGGCTTCACGGTCGCGGCCCCCTACTCCAAGGTCGGCTGGAACGCCTCGGACACCCGTGAGCTGTCCTTCGCGGACGTGCGGGTCCCGGCCGCGAACCTGCTGGGCGAACAGGGCCGCGGGTACGCGCAGTTCCTGCGCATCCTGGACGAGGGCCGGATCGCCATCGCGGCGCTGGCCACCGGGCTGGCGCAGGGCTGTGTGGACGAGTCGGTGAAGTACGCGAAGGAGCGGCACGCCTTCGGGCGCCCCATCGGCGCGAACCAGGCCATCCAGTTCAAGATCGCCGACATGGAGACGAAGGCGCACATGGCCCGCGTGGGCTGGCGCGACGCCGCGTCCCGGCTGGTCGCGGGCGAGCCCTTCAAGAAGGAGGCGGCCATCGCCAAGCTGTACTCCTCCACGATCGCCGTCGACAACGCCCGGGACGCCACCCAGATCCACGGCGGCTACGGCTTCATGAACGAGTATCCGGTGGCCCGCATGTGGCGCGACTCCAAGATCCTGGAGATCGGCGAGGGCACCAGCGAGGTGCAGCGGATGCTGATCGCCCGGGAGTTGGGCCTGGCGGGCTGAACCGCCCTCCGTCGGCCGGGACGGCGGGCGGGGAGCGCGGGCAGGTCGCCGTCGACGGACGGGGAACGCGGGCAGGTCGTCGTCGACGGCCTGCCCGTCCGCGTCCGGGCGGGGCGCTCCGGCACCGGGACGGCACCCCGTCAACTCGCCGCGGAACAGGCGCAGTCGGTCGATACGCCCCGGCTCACAGTCCGCACACAGGGTGAAGCGACGACCCCCACCCTCTGGGACATCAGCTGAGGTTAGGCTAACCTACCTTCGAATTGTCCGGCGGGTGATCCGCCCTGTTCGAAAGCAGCGTAGCCATGCCCAACGCCAGAGCCACCCACCTCTCCCGTCGCGGCATCCTCGCCGCGGGCGGAGCCCTCGGCCTCGGCGCCGTGCTCGCCGCGTGCGGGGACGACGACGCGAAAAGCGGCGGTTCGGCCAAGGAGACGGCCGCTGCCGCCAAGTCCGGCCCCTGGACGTTCAAGGACGACCGTGGCACCACGGTGAAGCTCGACAGGATCCCCGCGAACATCGTCGCCTTCACCGGCGTCGGCGCCGCCCTTCACGACTACGGCATCTCGGTCAAGGGCGTCTTCGGCCCCACGAAGACCGCCGACGGCAAGGCCGACGTCCAGGCAGGCGACATGGACGTCAGCAAGGTCACCGTGCTGGGCAACGTCTGGGACGAGTTCAACGTCGAGAAGTACGCGGCCCTGGCGCCGGACGTGCTGATCTCCACGATGTTCGACGACGCCGGCACCCTCTGGTACGTCCCCGAGACCTCCAAGGACAAGATCGCCAAGCTCGCCCCGAGCGTCGGCGTCTCCGTCTACGACCGCCAGCTCGACCAGCCGCTCCAGCGCATGTGGGAGCTGGCCGAGTCGCTCGGCGCGGACATGAAGGCCGCCGCGGTCACCGACGCCAAGAAGCGCTTCGAGACGGCCGCGGCCCGGCTGCGCACGGCCGCCAAGGCCAAGCCCGAGATCAAGGTCATGGCGGGCTCCGCCAGCCAGGAGCTGTTCTACGTCTCCGGCACCAACCTCTCCATCGACCTGGAGTACTTCAAGGCCCTCGGCGTGAACTTCGTCGAGCCCCCGGAGAGCGCCAAGAAGGAGGGCGGCGGCTGGTACGAGAGCCTCAGCTGGGAGAACGTCGACAAGTACCAGGCCGACATCATCATGATGGACGACCGCTCCTCGACCATCCAGCCGGCCGACATCACCGAGGCCACCTGGAAGAAGCTCCCGGCGGTCAAGGCGGGCCAGGTCATCGCGCGTTCGCCCGAGCCGATCCTGTCCTACGCCAAGTGCGTGCCGCTGCTCGACAACCTCGCCGAAGCGCTGGAGAACGCGAAGAAGGTCAGCTGACCACCCACCCTTCCTGAGCCTCAGGAGCTCCCATGACGACGGCCGTGGCCGCCCCGTTCCGCTTCTTCTCCCTCCGGGTCGTACGGACGAGGCGGCTCGGCCCGTCTCTGGTCCGGATCACCTTCGGCGGGTCCGACCTCGCCCACTTCCACTCGCAGGGACGCGACCAGAGCCTGTCGCTGTTCCTGCCGCACCCCGGCCAGTACGAGCCCGCGGTCCCGGTCGAGCTGGGATGGGGGTCCCCCCGCTCGAGCGGAGCCGAGAGTGGGGGAGGCTGGTGGCAAGGATGGCGTGAACTCCCCGACGACGTGCGGGCGGTGATGCGCTCGTACACGCTGCGCTCGCTGCGCCGGGACGCGCTCGGCGACACCGCCGAGATCGACATCGACTTCGTGCTGCACGGCGTGGAGCCGGGCGCGGCCGCCCCAGCGGGCCCCGCCTCCCGCTGGGCGTCGCGGGCGGCCGCGGGCGACCGGGTCCGGCTGCTCGGCCCGGCGGTCGCCGACAACCGCGCGATCCGCTTCCGCCCGCCCGAGGACACCGACCTGGTGCTGCTCTGGGGGGACGAGACGGCCCTGCCCGCCGTCTCGTCGATCCTGGAGTCCCTCCCGGCCGGCACCCGCGCCCGGGTGTGGCTGGAGGTGCACCACGCGGGCACCGTCCAGGACCTGGCCACGGCGGCCGACGCCGAGATCACCTGGCTCCTGCGGGACGAACACGGCGTCACGGAGGGCCCCCTGGCGCTCGACGCCCTGCGCGCGGCGCGTCTCCCGGCCGCGCAACACCCGTACGTCTGGATCGCGGGCGAATCGGGCCGCGTGAAGCAGCTGCGTCGGCACTTCGTCGGCGAGCGCGGCATCGACCGGCGCCGGGTCACCTTCGTGGGCTACTGGCGCCAGGGCCTGTCCGAGGAACAGCTGCGCGAGCAGGAGTGAGCCGCCGGGCCCGACCGAGCGGGCCCGGCGGCGACCGCTGCGACCAACAGGGCCCGGTGGCACGACAGATGAGGATGCCGGGGTCAAGTGATCGCGGTCACGGAGGAGTCGGCGTTTCGGTCGCGTTAATTAGGTTAGGCTTACCTAAGTTGAAGCCGGGACTTCGCCGCCTTCTCCCCGCTCTCGTCCCGCACGGACTCTCCCCATCCGGAGGACCCCCACATGCGCTCGCACCTGCTCAATGACCTCACCGCGGAGGACTACCGTCGCTCCGTGACCGAAGGAGTCGAGCGGGTGGCGGCCAAACTCGCCACCACCGAACGGCCGTTCACCGGCGTCACCGCGGATACCCTCGCCCCCCGCATCGAACAGATCGACCTCGACCGGCCGTTGCACGACACCACGGCCGCCCTGGACGAACTCGAAGAGGTCTACCTGCGCGACGCCGTCTACTTCCACCACCCCCGCTACCTCGCCCACCTCAACTGCCCGGTCGTGATCCCGGCCGTGCTCGGCGAGGCGGTGCTGTCCGCCGTCAACTCCTCGCTGGACACCTGGGACCAGTCGGCCGGCGGCACCCTGATCGAGCGCAGGCTCGTCGACTGGACGGCCGCCCGGATCGGCCTCGGCCTTTCCGCCGACGGGGTGTTCACCTCCGGCGGCACCCAGTCCAACCTCCAGGCGCTGCTGCTGGCCCGCGAGGAGGCCAAGACCGACAGCCTCGACCGGCTGCGCGTCTTCGCCTCCGAGGCCAGCCACTTCAGCGTCAGGAAATCCGCGAAACTGCTCGGCCTGAGCGCGGACGCGGTGGTGAGCATCCCCGTCGACCACGACCGGCGGATGCAGACCGTCGCCCTCGCCCACGAGCTGGAGCGCTGCCGCAGGGACGGCCTCGTCCCCATGGCCGTCGTCGCCACCGGCGGCACCACCGACTTCGGCTCCATCGACCCGCTGCCGGAGATCGCCGAACTGTGCCGGCAGTACGGCGTGTGGATGCACGTCGACGCCGCCTACGGCTGCGGTCTGCTCGCCTCGGTGAAGTACCGGGACCGCATCGACGGCATCGAGCGCGCCGACTCGGTCACCGTCGACTACCACAAGTCCTTCTTCCAGCCGGTGAGTTCCTCCGCCGTCCTGGTCCGCGACGGCGCCGTCCTGCGGCACGCCACCTACCACGCGGACTACCTCAACCCGCGCCGCATGGTGCACGAGCGCATCCCCAACCAGGTGGACAAGTCCCTCCAGACCACCCGCCGGTTCGACGCGCTCAAGCTGTGGATGACGCTGCGCGTGATGGGCGCCGACGGCATCGGCTCGCTCTTCGACGAGGTCTGCGACCTCGCGGACGAGGGCTGGCGACTGCTGGCCGCCGACCCGCGCTTCGACGTGGTGGTCCGGCCGTCCCTGTCCACCCTGGTCTTCCGCTACATCCCGGCCGCCGTCACCGCCCCGGCCGAGATCGACCGCGCCAACCTGCACGCCCGCAAGGCCCTGTTCGCCTCCGGCGACGCCGTGGTCGCGGGCACCAAGGTCGGCGGCCGCCACTATCTGAAGTTCACCCTGCTCAACCCCGAGACCACCGCGGACGACATCGCCGCCGTGCTCGACCTGATCGCCGGCCACGCCGAGCAGTACCTGGGAGAATCCGTTGACCGCGCTTCCTGAGTCCCGACCGAGGACCTACGACTTCGTGGGGATCGGGCTCGGCCCCTTCAACCTCGGCCTGGCCTGCCTCACCGAACCGATCGCCGGACTCGACGGCGTCTTCCTGGAGACGAAGCCCGACTTCGAGTGGCACGCGGGGATGTTCCTCGACGGCGCCCACCTCCAGACGCCGTTCATGTCGGACCTGGTCACCCTCGCCGACCCGACCTCCCCGTACTCCTTCCTGAACTACCTCAAGGAGCGCGGCCGGCTCTACTCGTTCTACATCCGCGAGAACTTCTACCCGCTGCGGGTCGAGTACGACGACTACTGCCGCTGGGCCGCGAACAAGCTGAGCAGCATCCGCTTCGGCACGACGGTCGCGACGGTGACGTACGAGGACACGGACGGGCACTACGTCGTGACGACCACCGCGGGCGACACCTACCGCGCCCGCCACCTGGTCCTGGGCACCGGCACCTCGCCGCACCTGCCCGACGCCTGCCGGGACCTGGGCGGCGACTTCCTCCACAACTCCCGCTACCTGGAGCACAAGGAGCGGTTGCAGCGCAAGGAGTCGATCACCCTGGTCGGCAGCGGCCAGTCCGCCGCCGAGATCTACTACGACCTGCTCAGCGAGATCGACGTCCACGGCTACCGCCTGAACTGGGTGACCCGCTCCCCGCGGTTCTTCCCGCTCGAATACACCAAGCTCACGCTGGAGATGACGAGCCCGGAGTACGTCGACTACTTCCGCGAGCTGCCCGAGGACACCCGCTACCGGCTCACCGCCGAGCAGAAGGGCCTGTTCAAGGGCATCGACGGCGACCTGATCAACGAGATCTTCGACCTGCTGTACCAGAAGAACCTCGGCGGCCCGGTCCCCACCCGGCTGCTCACCAACTCGGCCCTGACCGGCGCCCGGCACGACGACGGCACGTACACCCTGGCGCTGCGCCAGGAGGAGCAGGGCAAGGACTACGAGCTGCGCAGCCAGGGCCTGGTCCTGGCCACCGGTTACGCCTACACCGAGCCGGAGTTCCTCGCCCCGGTCCGCGACCGGCTGCGCTACGACGGGCACGGCAACTTCGACGTGGCCCGCAACTACGCGATCGACGTGACGGGCCGGGGCGTCTTCCTCCAGAACGGCGCCGTCCACACGCACAGCATCACCTCGCCCGACCTGGGCATGGGCCCGTACCGCAACGCCTACATCATCCGTGAGCTGCTCGGCACCGAGTACTACCCGGTCGAGAAGAAGATCGCGTTCCAGGAGTTCGCCATATGACCGCCCCCCGTACCGGCATCGGGACGTTCACCGTCCGCCCGCTCGACCCGCTGGACGACGCCGAGCTGCTGCACGGCTGGGTCACCCACCCCAAAGCGGCCTTCTGGATGATGCAGGACGCCAAGCTGGAGGACGTCGAGCGGGCGTACATGGAGATGGCGGCGGACGAGCACCATCACGCGCTGCTGGGCCTGCACGACGGCGTACCGGCCTTCCTGATGGAGCACTACGACCCCGCCCACCGCGAGCTGGTCGGCCTGTACGAGCCGCTCCCCGGTGACGTCGGCATGCACTTCCTGGTCGCCCCGACGGACACGCCCGTGCACGGCTTCACCCGCGCGGTGATCACCGCCGTGATGGCGCACCTCTTCGCGGACCCGGCGACCGCCCGGGTCGTCGTGGAACCCGACGTCGGCAACAAGGCCGTGCACGCCCTCAACGAGGCGGTCGGCTTCGTGCCCGACCGCGAGATCGAGAAGCCGGAGAAGACGGCGTTGCTGAGCTTCTGCACCCGCGCGCAGTTCGAGAAGGCGGTGGCCGCATGACCCTCGCCGACTCCGTGGCCCACCTCTCCCCCGAGCGATGGGAGCAGGCCAACCGGCTGCTGGTCCGCAAGGCCCTCGCCGAGTTCGCGCACGAGCGGCTGATCAGCCCCGAGCCGGACGGCGACGGGTACGCCGTGCGCAGCGACGACGGCCAGACCGTCTACCGGTTCACCGCCGTCCGCCGCGCGCTGGATCACTGGCAGGTGGACGCCGACTCCATCACCCGTCACCGTGACGGCGTCGAACTCCCCCTGGCGGCGCTGGACTTCTTCGTCGAGTTGAAGAAGTCGCTGGGGCTGAGCGACGAGATCCTGCCGGTGTACCTGGAGGAGATCTCCTCCACCCTCTCCGGCACCTGCTACAAGCTCACCAAGCCGCAGCTCCCCTCGGCCGAGCTGGCCCGCGCCGGCTTCCAGGCGATCGAGACCGGAATGACCGAGGGCCACCCCTGCTTCGTCGCCAACAACGGGCGGCTCGGCTTCGGCGTCCACGAGTACCTGTCGTACGCGCCCGAGACGGCGAGCCCGGTACGGCTGGTGTGGCTGGCCGCGCACCGCTCCAGGGCCGCGTTCACGGCGGGCGTGGGCATCGAGTACGAGTCGTTCGTACGGCAGGAGCTGGGCGAGGAGACCGTCGAGCGCTTCCGCGCCCGGCTGACCGGGCTGGGACTCGACCCGGCCGACTACCTCTTCATCCCCGTCCACCCCTGGCAGTGGTGGAACAAGCTCACCGTCACCTTCGCCGCCGAGGTCGCCCGCCGGCACCTGGTCTGTCTGGGCGAGGGCGACGACGAGTACCTCGCGCAACAGTCCATCCGGACCTTCTTCAACTCCTCCCACCCCGAGAAGCACTACGTGAAGACGGCCCTGTCCGTCCTCAACATGGGGTTCATGCGGGGCCTTTCGGCCGCGTACATGGAGGCCACCCCCGCGATCAACGACTGGCTCGCGCAGCTCGTCGACAGCGACCCGGTGCTGCGGTCGAGCGGTCTGTCGATCATCCGCGAACGGGCCGCCGTGGGCTACCGGCACCTGGAGTACGAGGCGGCCACGGACCGCTACTCGCCCTACCGCAAGATGCTCGCCGCGCTGTGGCGCGAGAGCCCGGTGCCGTCGCTGGCGGAGGGCGAGTCCCTGGCGACCATGGCGAGCCTCGTCCACGTGGACCACGAGGGCGCCTCGATCGCGGCCGCGCTGATCGAGCGGTCGGGGCTGGCGCCGGCCGAGTGGCTGCGCCGCTATCTGCGGGCCTACTACACCCCGCTGCTGCACAGCTTCTACGCCTACGACCTGGTGTACATGCCGCACGGCGAGAACGTCATCCTGGTCCTGAAGGACGGGGTGGTGCGGCGCGCGATCTACAAGGACATCGCCGAGGAGATCGCGGTCATGGACCCGGACGCGGTGCTGCCGCCCGAGGTGCGGCGCATCCGGGTCGAGGTGCCCGAGGACATGAAGCTGCTGTCGATCTTCACGGACGTCTTCGACTGCTTCTTCCGCTTCCTCGCCGCGAACCTCGCCACCGAGGGGGTCCTGGCGGAGGACGAGTTCTGGGGCGCGGTCGCCGAGGTGACCCACGAGTACCAGGAGGCGAACCCCGAACTGGCCGACAGGTTCCGCCAGTACGACCTGTTCGCCCCCGAGTTCGCCCTGTCCTGCCTCAACCGCCTCCAGCTGCGCGACAACCGGCAGATGGTGGACCTGGCGGACCCGTCCGGCGCGCTCCAGCTGGCCGGCAGCCTGGCGAACCCCCTCGCGGGCCGGTAGGCCCGACGGTCCCCCGACGGACGGGCACCCCGCGGTACGGTCCCGCGGGGTGCCCGTCGCCCTGCGGCGGAGAATCGCCGGGGTCGGGGAACCGCCGTGATGAAAGAATCGCCGTATGGCGGAGATCATCCAGAAGGACGGCACCTGGGTCTTCGACGGGGACGCCCTGCGGCTGACCCCGGGACGGGACAAGAACGTCGGCCTGCTGCGCCGGACACTGGGCGAACTCGTCGTACCGCTCGCCGCGTTGGCCGGGGTGTCGTTCGAGCAGGGCCGCAAGGCGGGACGGCTGAGGCTGCGGCTGCGTGAGGGCGCGGACCCTCTGCTGCACGCCACCGGCGGACGGCTCACCGAGCCGCACGACCCCTACCAGTTGCTGGTGGAGCCCGAACGCCACGGCGTCGCCGAGTACTTCACCGACGAGGTGCGCAACGCGCTGCTGCTGGAGGGGATCGGGTCCGGCCCGGTGGACCGGTACCTGCTGCCCGGCCCGTCCGTGCCGCTGTCGGTGTCCGCCGGGGACGGCGCGGTGAGCTTCGACGGCGACCGGGTGCGCCTGGAGTGGAACTGGAAGACGGAGGACGCCAAGGCCGCGGCCGGCGCCCGTAGCCTCGCCGTCCGCGACATCACGGGCGTCGAGTGGCACCCGGCCGTCGGCCTGGAGAACGGTTCGCTGCGCTTCGCCGTGCGGGGCGCGGCCACCGAGGCTCCGCCGAAGTACGACCCGAACTCCGTGGAGCTGTGGGGCTTCAAGCGGGACCCGCTGATGGCCCTGGTCGCTGCCGCCGTGCAGGCCCGGCTGCCGCATCCGGCCGCGCCCCCTGCCGGGGACGTACGGCCGTCCGGGCCCCTGGTGCCCCGGCAGCTCGGGCCCGCCGCCGCCGAGGACGGGCACGACGCGCTGCTGCGGCGGCTGCGCGAGCTCGGCGAGCTGCACCGCACGGGGGTGCTGACGGACGAGGAGTTCACGGCGGCCAAGCGGGCGATCCTCGGACGGATGTGAGGACCGCCCGCCCGGCGCTGCCTACTTCGCCTTGCGGGCGACGGTGAAGTGGTCGATGCGGTCGCCGGTCTCGGCGATGCCCTGGACCTTCAGGGTGGTGTAGCGGCCCTTCGAGGCGGGGGTGACGTCCACGCGCAGGAACGAGTAGTTCAGGTAGCGCACGCGCGACCAGGTGACCGTCTCGTTCTGCTTGCCGTCCTTGAGGTTGACGAAGGAGGCGACGGAGTCGACCTCGTTCTCGTGGCCCTCGTAGGAGTCGGGGGCGGTGAAGGCGTACAGGCTGCGGCCCGCGGCGCCGGCCGTGACGTAGACGGTGCCCTCGGTGTCGGAGTACGCCGTCTCGCCGATCGGGAGCTTCTTGACGACCTGGTTGCCCTTGATGACGTCGGTGCGCTCGTAC
Source organism: Streptomyces adustus (assembly GCF_009377175.1). Taxonomy (GTDB): domain Bacteria; phylum Actinomycetota; class Actinomycetes; order Streptomycetales; family Streptomycetaceae; genus Streptomyces; species Streptomyces adustus. The sequence goes on along the minus strand of NZ_VJZD01000166.1, from coordinate 650 downwards.
TGGTGGTTGTGACCGTTGATGACCAGGTCGACCTGGTACTTGTCGAACAGCGGCACCCACTCCTGGCGCACGCCCCCCTCCGAGGCGTGCGCGGTGGAGGTGCAGTACGCGCAGTGGTGGAAGAACACGATGACGAAGTCGATGTCCTTCGAGGCGCGGAACTTCTTCAGCTGCGCCTCGAACCACTTGGTCTGGGTGCCGCCGGAGATGCCGAGGTTGGCCGGGATCTCGAAGGAGACGTCGTTGGGGTCCAGCGAGATGATCGCGGTGTTGCCGTAGACGAAGGAGTAGACGCCCGGGAGGTTCTTGGCGTCCGGGCCGTTGTCCGGGAGGGTCCAGCGGGCTTCCTCGCCGCCGTAGCCGTTGGGCGAGTACCAGGCCTCCATGTCGTGGTTGCCGTACGAGACCATCCACGGGATCTGCTTGGCGACCGACTCGGTCTGGTAGAGGAACTGGTCCCAGTAGGGCTTGGTCAGATTCACTCGTGGTTGGAGTGTCTGCTGGTGGGTTGGTGTCGTTGGGATGGTGTGACACCTGAGGAGATGGCCGGGGTCCGTGAGGACTTGGAGGCGTTCGCGGCGGATCTGTTCGACGGGTTCTTCCGTGCGGATCAGCGGCGGTGGGGGCAGGCGTATGTGCGGGGGCTGTTG
>NZ_VJZD01000165.1 GCF_009377175.1 Streptomyces adustus | reverse complement strand
CGCAGAACCCGTAGCCCTCCAGCGACAGCGGTATGAGCGCGCTGAACGCGTCGTAGATCTGGGCGACGTCCACGTCCTGCGGGGTGAGGTTGGCGTGCTTCCACAGATGCCGGGCGGCGGTCCAGGCCGGGCCGGTGAGGGGATCGTCGTTCCAGTAGTTCACCATGCCGTGGTGCTGGGCGGGCAGCCCCTGGGCGGCGGAGTGGACGTAGACGGGTTTTCGGCGGCAGTCGCGGGCCCGCTCGCGCGAGACGACCACACAGGCCAGCGCGCCGTCCGTCTCCAGGCAGTTGTCGTAGAGGCAGAGGGGCTCGCTGATCCACCGGGAGGTCATGTACATCTCCCGGGTCAGGGGCCGCTCGTACATGATCGCGTCCGGGTTCTGGTTGGCCCGGTTGCGGCAGGCGAGGGCGACGTTGAAGAGATGGTCGCGGGTGGCGCCGTACTCGTGCATGTAGCGGCGGGCGAGCATCGCGATCTCGTCCACGGGCCGCAGCAGCCCGAAGGGCCGGGTCCACTGGGCCGGGGTGGGGAGCTGGACGGCGGTGTTGGTCCAGGGCCTGGGCCCGCTCCCGCGCTTGCGCGACCGCCAGGCGACCCCCACGGTGGCCTGCCCGGCGGCGATGGCGGCGGCCAGGTGCGCGACGGTCGCGCAGGAACCGCCCCCGCCGTACCCGATCTTGCTGAAGAAGGTCAGATCACCGAAGCCGACCGCCTTGGCGAGCTCGACCTCCTCCGTCTCCTCCATCGTGAAGGAGGCGAGCGCGTCGACCTCGCCGGGATCGATCCCGGCGTCGTCGAGGGCGGCGAGGACGGCCCGGCAGGCGAGGGTCTTCTCGTCCTCGGGTAGCCGCTTGGCGAATCCGGTCTGCCCGATCCCGACGATGGCGGTGGCGTCCTTGAGCCCCGAACTCCCCATGCCGCGCCCCCTCCGGGCCATTGCCCAACTACTGACAGCCCGTCAGGTTACAGCTAATCTGACGGACAGTCAGCTACGCGTCTGGAAGGTTGGTCGGCCGTGCGCGGTGACGTGGAATGGGGCAGCATCCCGGGCCTGGTCCGCTCGGCGGCGGAGCGGCACGGCGACGCGGAGGCGGTGGTGGAGGGCCGTACGAGGATCTCGTACGCGGAACTGGGCGCGCGCGTGGAACGGGCGGCCGCCGCCTGCCTCGCCCATGGCGTCGAGGTGGGCGACCGGGTGGCCGTCTGGGCTCCCAACTCCCTCGACTGGATCGTCGCGGCACTCGGCGCGGTGTCGGCGGGCGCGGTCCTGGTCCCCCTCAACACGCGCTTCAAGGGTACGGAGGCGGCCGACGTCCTGCGCCGCAGCGGCACCCGGCTCCTGTTCGTGACGGGCACGTTCCTCGGGACCTCGTACGTCGCGTCGCTGCGGCGCGCGGCGGGCGAGGGCGACGCCGCCTCGGGTCCGCTCCCGGGCCTGCCGGCGCTCCGGCAGGCGGTGGTCCTCTCGGAGGACGCCCCGCCCGGCTTCCGTACCTGGAAGGACTTCCTGGCGAGCGGCGAGGGCGTGGACGGCCGGGAAGTCCGCGAGCGCGCCGGGCAGTTGGACGGGTCCTGCGCCTCGGACATCATCTTCACGTCGGGTACGACGGGCCGCCCGAAAGGCGCGCTGATCACCCACGCGCAGACGCTGCGGGCGTACGAGATCTGGGCGGACCTGGCGGGCCTGCGCCCGGCCGACCGCTACCTGATCGTGAACCCCTTCTTCCACACCTTCGGCTACAAGGCCGGGGTCATCGCGTGCCTGATGCGCGGGGCGACGATGATCCCGCAGCCGGTCTTCAACGTGGACACGGCGCTGGCGAACATCGCGGCGGAGCGGGTGTCGGTCCTTCCCGGCCCCCCGACCCTGCACCAGTCCCTCCTCGACCACCCCGCCCGCGACGCGCACGACCTCTCGGCCCTGCGCCTGGTCGTGACAGGCGCGGCGGTGGTCCCGCTGCGGCTGGTGGAGCGCCTCCGGGGCGAACTCGGCGTCGGCACGGTCCTGACGGCCTACGGCCTCTCGGAGGCGAGCGGCATCGTCACGATGTGCCGCCGCGGCGACGACCCGACGGTGATCGCGTCGACGTCGGGCCGGGCGATACCCGGCACGGAGGTCCGCATCGCCGACGGGGCGGGGGCGCCGCTGGGTCCGGGGGTGCCGGGCGAGGTCCTGGTCCGCGGCTTCAACGTCATGCGCGGCTACTACGAGGACGAGACGGCGACGGCGGAGGCGATCACCGAGGACGGCTGGCTGCGCACGGGCGACGTGGGCGTCCTGGACCCGGCGGGCAACCTCCGCATCACGGACCGCCTGAAGGACATGTTCATCGTCGGCGGCTTCAACGCGTACCCGGCGGAGATCGAGCAACTGCTGGGCCTGCACCCCGACATCGCGGACGTCGCGGTGATCGGCGTCCCGGACCCCCGCCTGGGCGAGGTCGGCAAGGCCTTCGTGGTCCGCCGCCCCGACGCCACCCTCACCGCGGACGACCTGATCGCCTGGTCCCGCCGCGAGATGGCGAACTACAAGGTCCCGAGATCGGTGGAGTTCGTGCCGGACCTGCCCCGCAACGCGAGCGGCAAGGTGGTGAAGGGGGAGCTGCGTCGGCGCGCGTAGGCACACCTCGGCCGCGGCGGCTCCCCTCCGCGCCGCCGCGGCCGATCGCCCCCCGTCTGCGGGCGCTCAGGCGGTTTCGTCCGAGGCGTGGTTGTCCAGAAGCTTGGCCTCTTCGCTCGACGCGTGGTTGTCGAGGGTGGTCACCGTGCCCTCGGACGCCGTCTCCTTCACGGTGGTGAGGATGTCCTGCTCCACGAGGGAAGCGTGGTTGTCCAGCGGCTTGACGACATCGTCGTTCTTCTCTGCCTGCGCCATGATCATCAACTCCTGAAAGTCGGTGCTCCGTACGTCGGATACGCCTGCCCGACGACTCCCCCGCGGACTGTCGGGCAGGCGCTCCAGGGCCGTTCACCCTAACGGTGTGGGCCTCTTCGTGATCCGTCCGCCCCCCGACGCGACAGATCGACGTGGGTCAGCCTGCCAAGCGGCGATAAATGAACGATGAACGCCGACATCTAAGCGGCCGCGGCGGGAGCGAGCAGCTTGCGGACCTCGGCCACCTCGGGCGAGCCCAACTGTTCGTAGATGGTGAGGGCTTCCAGCCAGCAGGCCCTGGCGCGACCGGACTGCCCGATGGCGGCCAGGGCCCTGCCCAGCACCGTGAGCACCGTCCCGCGTCGCCACTCGCCACCGATGCCACGCAGCGCGATGGCCTGTTCCGCGTGGCTCGCGGCGAGGGTGGGGCGTTGCGCCGCGAGGTGGACCTCGGCGATCCGGAAGTGCGTGACACCCTCCCAGAGCGGCTGGCGGTTGTCGTGGAACAGGGCCATCGCCTCGGTGAGCTGATCCAGCGCCTCCGGCAGCCGCCGGGCCTGCGTCAACGCGATACCGAGGGCGTACCGGCCGTTGGCGAGTCGCAGGGTGAGGCCCATCCGGTCATAGATGTCGATGCCCTGCTGCGCGAGTTCGATGGCGCTGGCCAGGCGTCCCATCGACACATGGATCCGGGAGAGGTTGCACAGGGCGCTCGCTTCGCCGACGTCGTTGCCGTCCGCGCGGAAGTTGTCGATCGCCTGCTGGAGATAGCGCTCACCGTCGGCGTGCCGGTTCTCGTAGATGGCGATGATGCCGCGGTCGTTCGGTGCCCAGCAGTTGGGCAGCGGATCCCGTGCCTCGGCCGCCAGCGACATCGCCTGCCGGGCTTCCTCGTCCGCCTCCTTGAAGCGGCCGGCGACGAGATGGACGTTCGTCAGGGCGGTGCGCGCACGACCCTCGGCACGCGCGTCCCCCGCCTCGTGCGCGGCCTGCCGGACGGCCAGTGCGGCCACCTTGTACCCGCGCGCGTTGGCGCCCGACTCGGCCAGGTCCTTGGTCGCCCACAGGAGGTCCACGGCCCTGCGCAGAGTCGAGGCCCCGACGGACTGGCGTACGCACGCCATGAGGCAGTTCGCCTCGGCGTAGAGCCAGTCCTGCGCGGTGCGCGGGGAGCCGAACGCCAGCCCCGGGTACTCCGTCCGCTCCAGGTGATCCACCAGCCGGTCCCCGGGCCGCTCGATCGCGTACACGCGGGTCGCGGTCGCCAGGTAGAAGTCCAGGAGCCGTGACATCGCCGCTTCGCGTTCGCTCGGGGGCTGTTCGTCCCTTTCCGCGCACGCACGCGCGTAGAGCCGGACCAGGTCGTGGTAGCGGTAGCGGCCGGGCGCCGCCGACTCCAGCAGGGACGTGTCGACCAGCGACTCCAGCAGGTCCTCCGTGTCGTGCGCGGGCAGGTCCAGCACCGCAGCTGCCGCGGCCAGCGAGATGTCCGGGCCGTCGGCCAGGCCCAGCAGACGGAACGCCCGTGCCTGGGCCGGCTCCAGCGCGCCGTAGCCGAGTTCGAACGTCGCCTTGACCGCCAGGTCGCCCGCCTGGAGTTCGTCCAGGCGGCGTCGCTCGTCGGCCAGCTTGGCGGCCAGGACGGAGACCGTCCAGGTGCGGCGGGCCGCCAGGCGGGAGGCCGCGATGCGGATGGCCAGGGGCAGGAACCCGCAGGCCGCGACCACGTCCAGGGCGGCCTCGCGTTCCGCCGCCACCCGCTCCTCGCCCACGATCTTCGTGAACAGCGACAGCGCCTCGTCGGGGGACATGACGTCCAGGTCGACCAGGTGCGCGCCGGCCAGGTCCACCATCCGCACCCGTGACGTCACCAGCGCCGCGCAGCCCTCCGTGCCCGGCAGCAGCGGTCGTACCTGGGCCGCGTCGCGGGCGTTGTCCAGCAGCACCAGGACCCGGCGGCCGTCCAGCACCGAGCGGTACAGGGCCGCGCGTTCCTCCAGCGAGTCCGGGATCGCGGAGTCGGCCGTGCCCAGGGCCCGCAGGAAGAAGCCCAGGACCGTCTCCGGTTCGGCCGCCCGGGTCCCCGCGCCCTGGAGGTCGACGTAGAGCTGCCCGTCCGGGAAGGCCGGCCGGACCTGGTGGGCCACGTGCACCGCCAGCGTCGTCTTTCCGACACCGCCGATCCCGGCCAGCGCCGACACCGCCATCACCCGGCCCTCGGCGGAGGTGAGCACCTCGCCGAGCTCCGCGACGAAGGAGGAGCGGCCGGTGAAGTCGGGCACAGTCGCCGGGAGCTGGGCGGGCCGCACCGCCGCCGCGGCGGGGTCCGCGATCGGCGCCGACGGCTCGGCCAGGCCGGGGTCGGCCCGCAGGATCCGCTGCTGGAGGTCGCGCAGCCCGGGCCGCGGGTCGACGCCCAGTTCCTCGGCGAGCAGCCGGCGGGTGTCCGCGTAGACGGCCAGCGCCTCCGCCTGCCGCCCGCTGCGGTACAGCGCCAGCATCAGCAGCTCGCGCAGGCGTTCGCGCAGCGGGTGGGCCGCGGTGAGCGCGGTCAGTTCCGAGACCGCCTCCGCGTGGCAGCCCTGTTCCAGGTCCATGTCCAGCCGGGATTCGTGGAGTTGCAGTCGCCATTCCTCCAGGCGCACCCGCTGTGCCTCCGCGTACGGACCCGGCACCCCCGCCAGCGTCTCCCCGTCCCACAGGGCCAGCGCCCGGTCCAGCGTCTCGCGCGCCTGGCCCAGGTCCCCGGCGCCGCGCGCCTTCTCGGCCCGGGCCGCCAGGTCCTGCGCCACCGCCAGGTCGAGCGTTCCCTTGCCCAGCGAGCGGATCGCGTATCCGCCGGACTCGCTGACCAGCACGCCGGGGTCGAGCGCCTTGCGCAGCCGGGAGGCGTACGTCCGGACCGCCGCCAGTGCCTGCGAGGGCGGTTCCTCGCCCCACAGCGCGTCGATCAGCTCGGCCGCCGTCGCGGTACGGCCCTCGCGCAGCAGCAGGGCGGCCAGCAGCGCGCGCTGCTGGGGGGAGCCCGTGGTGAGCGGTTCCTCGCCGCGCCAGGCGCGCACCGGTCCGAGCAGGCCGAAGCGCAGCGCCGCCGGTCGTGCACCGGAGCCCGGGCGCCGCTGCTCCGGCACGCGCGGTACGCCGTCGTCCATCGGGGTCTCCCTAGGCAGCCTCAACAACCAGGCCAGTTTGCCTTGTTCATGGTGGATGCGTCAGCCGGGCGAGACGCCGATCACAGAGACGCGACCGTTGTGCGCACGGGTTCCCACGCGGCCCTCACAGCCTCTCCGCACGGTCGAGGTCGCCCGGGGCCCCGTACCACATAGCTGACGGGCCGTCAGATCGGCGCTACCGTGGGCGCCATGGACACCCACGACAGCACGTTTCCGCTGATCATCTCCGTGGACGACCACACCGTGGAGCCCGCCGACGTCTGGCAGGACCGGCTCCCGAAGAAGTTCCTGGACACCGGACCGAGGATCGTGCGCGCGCCGCTGAAGGAGATGTCCTTCCTCGGCGGCCGCTTCAAGCCCGTCATGGGCGAGCGGGGCGATGAAGGACCGCTCGGCGACTGGTGGATCTACGAGGACCTGCACCGCCCGCTCACCCGCCTGGACACCGCCGTCGGCTACAGCAGGGACGAGATCAAGCTGGAGGTGATCACCTACGAGCAGATGCGGCCCGGCTCGTACGACGTCCCCCGGCGGCTGGCCGACATGGACGTCAACCACGTCCAGTCCGCACTGTGCTTCCCCACCTTCCCGCGCTTCTGCGGCCAGACCTTCACCGAGGCCCGGGACCGCGAGCTGGGTCTGCTGTGCGTGCGCGCCTACAACGACTGGATGGTGGAGGAGTGGTGCGGGCCGCAGGCGCACGGCCGGCTGATCCCGCTCACCCTCATCCCGCTGTGGGACGCCGAACTCGCCGCCGCGGAGGTACGGCGCAACGCCGCCCGCGGGGTGCGGGCCGTCGCCTTCTCCGAGATACCCCCGCACCTCGGCCTGCCCTCCGTGCACACCGACGACTGGGACCCGTTCCTCGCGGCCTGCGACGAGACCGGCACGGTCGTCGCGATGCACATCGGCTCCTCCAGCCGGATGCCGTCCACCTCCGCCGACGCCCCGCCCGCCGTCGGCTCCACCATCACCTTCGCCAACTGCTGCTTCTCGATGGTCGACTGGCTGCTGAGCGGCAAGTTCGAGCGCTTCCCGAACCTGAAGGTGATGTACGCCGAGGGGCAGATCGGCTGGATCCCGTACATCCTGGAGCGCGCCGACGTCGTCTGGGAGGAGAACCGCGGCTGGGGCGGCGTCGCCGACAAGGTCCACAGGCCGCCGTCCGAGCTGTTCGCCGAGCACGTCTACGGCTGCTTCTTCGACGACGCCTTCGGGCTCAGGAACCTGGACGCGATCGGGGTCGGCAACGTCCTCTACGAGACGGACTACCCGCACTCCGACTCCACCTGGCCGAAGTCGAGGCAGGTCGGCGAGGCGCAGATGGGGCACCTGGCGGCGGACGTCGTCGAGCGGATCGTCCGGCGCAACGCGATCGAGCTGCTGGGGCTGACGGACGCCGGCCTGTGGCAGGGCCCGGGCGGTGCCGCATGACGCCCCCGGACGGCGGCGCGGCCCCGGCGTACGGCATCCAGCTGCCCGTCCAGTCCCAGAGCACCCTCTACGCCGAACCCTGGGAGGCGGCCGCCGGGCCCGAGGACCTGCTCGCCCTCGCCCGTGCCGCCGAGCACGCCGGCTTCGCCTACCTCGCGACCTGCGACCACGTCGCCGTCCCGCGCCGCCTGGCCCCGGCCATGGGCACGGTCTGGTACGACCCGGTCGCCACCCTCGCCTACCTGGCCGCCGCCACGACCCGCATCCGGCTGCTCAGTCATGTCGCGATCGTCGGGCTGCGCCACCCGCTGCTGACCGCCAAGCAGTACGCCACCCTCGACCACCTCTCGGGCGGCCGGCTGATCCTCGGGGTCGGCGCCGGACACGTACGGGAGGAGTTCGAGGCGCTGGGGGTGGACTTCGGGCAGCGCGGAGCGGTGCTCGACGAGGCGATCGACGCGCTGCGGGCGACCCTCGGGCCGGACGAGTTCCCGTCCCACCACGGGAAGTTCCACGACTTCGAGGGGCTCGGTCAGCGCCCCCGGCCCGCACAGGAGCGGGTGCCTGTCTGGGTCGGCGGCTCGTCGTCGGCGGCCGTGCGCCGGGCCGCGCTCAAGGGTGACGGCTGGCTGCCGCAGGGCGACCCGAGGGACCGGCTCCCGGCCCAGATCGACCGGCTGCGGCGGCTGCGCGCGGAGGCCGGGATCGCGCAGCCGCTCACCGTCGGCGCGATCACCGAGCCGCTGTACGTCGGCACGCCGGAGTGGGAGGTCGGCCGCCGCACCCTCAGTGGAGCCCCGGACGCCCTCGCCGAGTCGCTGCGGGCCTACCCGGCGATGGGCGTGCACCAGATCCAGGTGCGGTTCCGCAGCCGGAGCCGGACCGAACTCGTCGACCAGATACAGGCGTTCGGGGCCGAGGTCGCGCCCCACCTGACCTGAGGAGTGCGTGGCATGGGCAAGCTGGACGGGCGGGTCGTCATCGTCACCGGGGCGGCCCGCGGGCAGGGCGAGCAGGAGGCGCGGCTCTTCGCGGCGGAGGGCGCGAGCGTGGTCGTGGCGGATGTGCTGGACGACCTGGGCGAGGCGCTCGCCAAGGAGATAGGGGCGCGCTACGTCCATCTCGACGTGGGCGTGGAGCAGGAGTGGCAGGCCGCCGTCGCCGCCGCGAAGAGGGCGTACGGGCACCTCGACGGGCTGGTGAACAACGCGGGCATCCTGCGCTTCAACGCCCTCGTGGACACGCCCCTCGACGAGTTCATGCAGGTCGTCCAGGTCAATCAGGTCGGCTGCTTCCTGGGCATGAAGACGGTGGCGCCGGAGCTGGCCGACGGCGGGACCATCGTCAACACGGCGTCCTACACCGCGCTGACCGGGATGGCGGCGGTGGGCACGTACTCCGCGACCAAGCACGCGGTGCTCGGGCTCACCCGGGTCGCCGCGCTGGAGCTCGCCGGCCGGGGGATCCGGGTCAACGCGATCTGCCCCGGTGCCATCGACACCGCGATGTCCAACCCGGCGCGGCTGGACCCGGCCGCGGATCCGGCGGAGATGAGCCGCGCCCTGGACGAGCTGTACCGCAAGCTCGTGCCGCTCGGGCGGATCGGGCGGGCCGAGGAGGTGGCCCGGCTGGCGCTGTTCCTGACCTCGGACGACTCCTCGTACATCACCGGACAGCCGTTCGTGATCGACGGGGGCTGGCTGGCCGGGGTCAGCGTTATCTGACGGCTCGTCAGCTATTGACGGTGGAGGCGGCCGGTGCGACAGTCGGCCAACGAACGGTATCTGACAGAGCGTCAGAAAATATGGGACGGTGAACCGCCTTGGAATTCGGGCTCTTTGTACAGGGATACGTGGGCAAGCGAGCCGAGACCGACCCGCTGGCCGAGCACAAGGCACTGATGGAGGAGACCGAGTACGTCATCCAGGCGGACCGGTCCGGCTTCAAGTACGCCTGGGCCTCCGAGCACCACTTCCTCGACGAGTACTCCCATCTCTCCGCCAACGACGTCTACCTGGGCTACCTCGCCCACGCCACCGAGCGGATCCACCTCGGCTCCGGGATCTTCAACCCGCTCGCCCAGGTCAACCACCCCGTCAAGGTCGCTGAGAAGGTCGCCATGCTCGACCATCTCAGCGGCAACCGCTTCGAGTTCGGCAGCGGACGCGGCGCCGGCTCCCACGAGATCCTCGGATTCATCCCCGGTGTGACCGACATGAACTACACCAAGGAGATCTGGGAGGAGACCATCGCCGAGTTCCCCAAGATGTGGCTCCAGGACGAGTACGTCGGCTTCCAGGGCAAACACTGGCAGCTTCCGCCGCGGAAGGTGCTGCCGAAGCCGTACGGCAAGTCGCACCCCGCGATGTGGTACGCGGCCGGCTCCCCGCCGTCGTACGCCATGGCGGCGAGGAAGGGGCTGGGCGTTCTGGGGTTCAGCATCCAGAAGGTCTCCGACATGGAGTGGGTGCTCGAGCAGTACAAGACCGCGATCGTGAACGCCGAGCCGGTCGGGGACTTCGTCAACGACAACGTCATGGTGACGACCACCGCGATCTGCGCGCCCACGCACGAGGAGGCGATCCGGATCGCCACGGCGGGCGGCCTGCACTACCTGCCCTCCCTCGTCTTCCGCTACCACGACACCTTCCCGCGCCCTGAGGGCTTCCCCGTCTGGCCGGAGACCCTGCCCGAGTACACCCCCGAGTTCGTCGAGCTCCTCATCGAGGAGGAGCTGCTGATCTGCGGCGACCCGGACGAGGTGCTGCGCCAGTGCAAGCGCTGGGAGCAGGCGGGCGCCGACCAGCTCAGCTTCGGGCTGCCGGTCGGGGTGCCGAAGGAGGAGACCCTCCAGACCATCCGGCTGATCGGGGAGCACGTGATCCCGAAGATCGACACGGATCCCGTTCACCGGACGTCGCGGTTCCGGGCTGCCGCGTGAGCGCCGTCGGCGGGTGCGGGCTGTGTGTGGCTGGTCGCGCAGTTCCCCGCGCCCCTGAGAGGCGGGCGTCGTACCCGAGTTCACAGGGGAGCCCTCGTGCTTGATCACGTCATCAGAGGCGCGACCGTCGTGGACGGAACCGGCGCGCCCGCCTTCACCGCCGACGTCGGTATCCGTGACGGGCGGATCGCCGTCGTCGGCGCTGTCGACGAGGAATCCCGCACCGTCGAGGACGCCACCGGGCTCGTCCTCGCCCCCGGGTTCGTCGATCCGCACACCCACTACGACGCCCAGCTGTTCTGGGACCCGTACGCCACCCCCTCCCTCAACCACGGGGTGACCACCGTCGCTGCCGGGAACTGCGGGTTCACGCTCGCGCCGCTGAACCCGGACCGTCCCGAGGACGCCGACTACACCCGCCGCATGATGTCCAAGGTCGAGGGCATGTCCCTGGTCGCCCTGGAGGAGGGGGCGCCCTGGAGCTGGCACTCCTTCGGGGAGTATCTGGACGCGCTCGAAGGGCGGATCGCCGTCAACGCGGGGTTCATGGTGGGGCACTGCGCCCTGCGGCGGTACGTCATGGGGGCGGACGCGGTGGGCGGGCAGCCGTCGGCCGAGCAGCTCGACGCGATGCTGCGGATCTTCCACGAGGCGATGGACGCCGGGGCCTGGGGCTTCTCGACCACCCAGTCCACCACGCACTCGGACGGCGACGGGAAACCGGTCGCGTCGCGGCACGCGCTGCCCGCCGAGCTGCTCGCCCTGTCGAAGGCGGTCGGCGAGCACGAGGGCACCCAGATCGAGGCGATCGTCGCGGGCTGCCTGGACCAGTTCAGCGACGCCGAGATCGACCTGCTGGTGGAGCTGAGCGCGGCCGCCGGACGCCCCCTGAACTGGAACGTCCTCACCGTCGACGCGGCCGTCCCGGAGCGGGTGCCGCGGCAGCTGACGGCGAGCGAGCGGGCCCGCAAGGCGGGCGGCCGGGTGGTCGCCCTGACCATGCCGATCCTCACCCCGATGAACATGTCGCTGGGCACGTTCTGCGCGCTGAACCTGATCCCCGGCTGGGGACCGGTCCTGGGCCTGCCCGTGCCCGAGCGGATCGCGCGGCTCGGGGACCCCGGGGTGCGGGCCGAGCTGCTGCGGCACGCGAACTCCCCGGCGGCCGGGGTCTTCCGGCGGCTGGTGAACTTCGGCCGGTACGTCATCGGCGACACCTACAGCCCGGCGAACGAGGGACTGACCGGCCGGGTGGTGCGGGACATCGCCGCCGAACGCGGCCAGGACCCCTTCGCCTGCCTGGTGGAGATCTGCGCCGCCGACGAGCTCCGTACCGTCCTGTGGCCCATGCCCACCGACAACGACCCCGCCTCCTGGGCGCTGCGGGCCGAGACCTGGCAGCACGAGGACGTCCTGCTCGGCGGCTCCGACGCGGGCGCGCACCTGGACCGCATGTGCGGAGCCCCGTACACCACCCGCTTCCTCGGGGACTGTCTGCGCGGCCGGAAACTGGCGGGCCTGGAGCAGGCGGTGAAGATGCTGACCGACGACCCGGCGCGGCTGTTCGGACTGCGCGAGCGGGGCCGGGTGCGGGAGGGCTGGCATGCGGACCTGGTGCTCTTCGACCCGGAGCGGATCGACGCGGGCAAGGCCACCCTGGTGCACGACCTGCCGGGAGACAGTCCACGGCTGGACTCCCGGGCGATCGGGGTGCGGGCGGTCTGGGTCAACGGGACCGCGGTGATCCGCGACGACGTGGTGACCGGCGCCGTGCCGGGCCGCGTCCTGCGCTCGGGGCGGGACACACGGACGGTGGGCACGCGGTGAGCGACGGCGGGAAGCAGGAGGGCGACGGCGGGAAGCTGTTCGTCGGCGGCGCCTGGGTGGAGCCGGACGGCGGCTGCTACGAGGTGACCGACCCGGCGACCGAGGGCACCGTCGGCCGGGCGCCGGAGGCCTCGCCGGAGCAGGTGCGCGCGGCCTGCGCGGCGGCCCGCGAGGCGTTCGGGCCCTGGTCGCGCACCGCGCCCGAGGAGCGGGCGGCCGTACTGGCCCGCGCGGCGGACATCATCCGCGCCCGGCTGGTGCCGTACGCGGAGCTGGCGCAGGCGGAGACCGGCGCCACCACCGCCACCGCGCGGGCGATGCAGGTGGGCGTGGCCGCGGCCCGCTTCCGCCGCTACGCGCGCGTGGAGCCAGCCGAGTGGCCGGTGCAGCCGCAGATCAACGAGGCCGGGCCGATGGGGAAGGCGGCGGTCATGGGCGCGCTCGCCGCCCGCCGGCCGGTCGGGGTGGTCGCCTGCGTCACGTCGTACAACAACCCCTGGGCGAACCCGGCCGGGAAGATCGCCCCCGCCCTGGCCATGGGCAACACCGTGGTGGTCAAACCGGCCCCGCAGGACCCGCTGTCCGTCTACCGGATGGCGCGGGCGCTGGAGGAGGCGGGGGTGCCGCGCGGGGTGGTGAACGTCGTCTCCGGCCGCTCGGTCGCGGTCGGCGAGGCTGCCGTGGAGTCACCGGACGTCGACATGGTCAGCTTCACCGGCTCCACGGCGGTCGGGCAGCGCATCGCCGAGGTGTGCGGGCGGCACATGAAACGCCAGCTGATGGAGCTGGGCGGCAAGGGCGCGGCGCTCGTCCTCGACGACGCGGACCTCGACTCGGCGGTGGCCGGCATCGGCACCACCTTCTCCTTCTACAGCGGCCAGATCTGCACGGCCCCGACCCGGGTGCTGGCCCAGCGGGGGGTGTACGGGCGTCTGGTGGACCGACTGGCCGGGTACGCGCGCCGGTTGAGGATCGGCGACCCGCGGGAGCCGGACACGGTCGTCGGGCCGGTGATCTCGGCGGCGCACCGCGACCGGGTCGAGTCGTACGTCGAACTGGGCTGCAAGGAGGGCGCGGTGGTCGTCACCGGCGGTGAACGCCCGCCGCTGGAGCGGGGGTTCTACGTCGCCCCGACCCTCCTCGCCGACTGCACCAACGACCTGCGGGTGGCCCGCGAGGAGATCTTCGGCCCGGTGGTCGTCGTCATCCCCTTCGACGAGGAGGACGAGGGGGTGGCCCTCGCCAACGACTGCGACTACGGCCTGATCGACTACGTCTGGTCCGCGGACGTGGCCCGCGCCTTCCGGGTGGCGCGACAGCTGCGTACCGGCGGGGTCGGCGTCAACACCGTCGGCCGCAACATGGAGGCCCCCTTCGGCGGCTTCAGGAAGAGCGGTGTCGGCCGCGACGTCGGCTCCTACGCCCTGCACGCCTACAGCGAGGTCCAGTCGATCGTCTGGCCGGGGTGACCCGGCCCGCCCGTCATGACCGGCCCCCGCCCAGATCGACCCGCACCGTCAGCAGCCGCGTCCCGAGCAGGCGTACCGCCGCGCTGTTGCCGCGGGGCAGGGTGCGCAGCCGGGCCACCGGGTCGTCGTCGGGCAGGAGATGCGCCGTGCCCTCGTGCCAGCGGCCCCGGATGCGCACCCGCACCCGTGGGTCCGCCTGGATGTTGCGGACGTACTGCGAGCGGTCCCCGAACTCCGAGACCAGCCAGAAGGAGTCGCCGACGCGGCGGCCGCCGAGCGGAGTGCGCCGGGGCAGGCCGGAGACGCGGCCGGTGGTCTCCAGGAGTGTCTGGAACGGCAGCCGGCGCACGAGCGGGTTGGCGACGTGCCGCTGGAAGGCCGTCGTCGCGCGGAATCTGAGGTCGGTGTGACGGGGCATTACCTGTGAGGCTCCTGTCAGGTCTGGTGTGTGGCACAGGGGAGTTGCTTCAATGGTCCCCGATGTCGCACGACGAGAGCTGGTGGCTGCGCATGCGGGTCGTGACCTGGAACCTCTGGTGGCGTTTCGGTCCCTGGCAGGAGCGGCAGAAGGCGATCCTGGCCGTGCTCAGAGAGCTGCGGCCCGATGTCGTCGGGCTCCAGGAGGTGTGGGAGTGCGGCGGTGAGAACCTCGCGCAGTGGCTGGCGGCCGACCTCGGGATGCACTGGGCCTGGGCCCCGTCCGACGCCTCGGACCGCTGGCAGCGGCGGATAGGCGACCCGACGGTCGAGGTCGGCAACGCCGTGCTCAGCCGCTGGCCGATCGTGGCGCAGGAGGTGCTGCGGCTGCCCGCCCCCGACGAGCTGTACGACGGACGGCTCGCCCTGCACACCCGGATCGCCACTCCCACCCACGAGGTCCCCTTCTTCACCGTCCATCTCACCTCGGCCATCGACGCCTCGGCCGTACGTGTCGAACAGGTCACCGCGCTGGCGGAGTTCGTCGCCGCGCACCGCGACGGCACCGACTTCCCCCCGGTCGTCACGGGCGACTTCAACGCCTGGCCGGACTCCGACGAGATCCGCCGGTTCGGCGGCTACAAGACGGCTCCCGCCGCCCCCGGACAGGTCTTCCTCGACGCCTGGGAGTACGCCGACCCGGCGAGCCCCTGGGCCACCTGGGACCCGGCCAACGGCTTCGTCGGCCCCCAGAGCCCGCCCGCGCGCATCGACTACATCCACGTCGGACCGCCCGGCCCCGGCGGCCTCGGCCATGTGCGGGCCGTACGGCGGGCCGGGGACGGGCCGGTCGACGGGATGTGGCCCTCGGACCACGCGGCGGTCGTCGCGGACCTGGCCCTGGGACCTGTCCGGGAGGGCGCGGCCCGGGCGGGCTAACGGCCCAGGAAGATCGGGTTGGTGAACGCCGCCAGCGCCCCCGGCAGCGGTCCCGCCGCCGTCTCGTGGCGCAGTTCGGCCCGTACGTAGGCCGCGTACTGCGGTGTCGTGGCCCACTCGACCGTGCCCGTGCCGGACACCGGCAGCGGGTCGCCGGTGAACAGCACCCCCTGGTCGGTGACGAGGCGGACCGTGCAGCGCGGGGCGCCGGTCACCTCCAGCCGGACCGTGACCGGGGCGTCCCGGGGCACCTCCAGGCGCCCGCCGATGCCCGCGTGCTCACCGCGGGGTCCGCTCGCCGTGAAGGACAGCGAGACCCGATTCGACTCGGCCACGTAGGAGCGGCCCGCCCGGATGCCGTCCTGGATCGCCTCCCGGGTCAGGTCGTCGGCCAGCACCACCGTCTGGGGGGAGCCCACCACGTCCGGGTCCCGGTGGGCGTCGCTGTTGCCCATCGCCGGGATCCAGCCCCGGCCGCCCTCCCGCACCGACGCGACGAGCATGTTGTCCCAGTCGGCCAGCGTCACCTCGTCGTCCGGGGTGTACGGACCGTTCCACACCTCCACCGCGTCCGCGTCCCCGAAGCCGAACTTCCAGCCGCAGCCGACGCACGTGGCGTGCGGGTGGGCGGGGACGACCAGGCCTCCCGCGCCGCGGATCCGGCGGGCGAACCGGCCGAAGCGGTTGTCGCGGGCCCGGTAGCGCCAGTCCACGAAGGTGCCGGGTTCGGTGCCGAGCGCCAGGACGTGACCGTTGCGCGTGGTGACCTCCTCGCCCAGCATGACCAGCAGGTCGTCGCCGGCCGCGGCCGCCCAGTGCGCGTGCGCCGAGTGGGTGTTGTGGTCGGAGGAGTTGATGAAGTCCAGACCCGCCGCGCGCGCCAGCGCCGCGATCTCCGCCGGGGTGCGGCGGCCGTCGGAGTACCAGGAGTGCAGATGGCAGTCGCCCCGGTACCAGGCCCGCCCCCGCCCCTTGGCCCGGGCGGGCGGGTAGACCGGCTCCGGCGTGATGCCCGGCTCCCCGTACGTCAGGGTGACGGTGATCTCGTAGTTCAGTCCCTGTGGCGCCACCGTGTAGGGGCCGAGGGCGATGTGCCAGGTGCCCTTGCGCACCGGACCCGGGAGGTAGCCGGGCGTCGCGTCGTCCGCCCGGACGAAGAACTCCGAGCGCGCCCCGCCCGACCAGCCGCGAAAGCCCCGGCCGCCGAGCTCGGTGCCGTGCTCGTCGAAGATGCCGATGTCGAGGGCGTTGCCCGCGGTGCCGGCCGGGACGGACGGCTTGTCGTAGGTGTAGGCGACCTTGAGCTCCCGCACCCCGGCGGGCACTTCGACCGGGACGTACACGAAGTCCGGCGAGCCGGTGGGCAGCGTGCCGCGCACCGTCCTCGTCTCCTGGTCCTGGCCGTCCGCCGCGGCGAAGCTCACGCTTCCCAACGTAAGGGCGGCGGCCGCTCCCGTCACGAACAGGGCGCGTCTTGCGATTCCGGCGTGTTCCTCGCACATGCTGCGGCTCCCCAGGTGTCGTCGGTGACATGGCACGGGTGGTGCAGGGGGTGGTGCGGGGGTGGTGCAGGGTGGTGTCCGCCAGCTTCCTGCCCGGACGTGAACTCCCGTGCAAGGGAAGGGGAGCGCCGGCTTTCGGAGAGACACAGGCCGTGCGGTCCGCCCGGCCCGACCCGCACGCGGGGCGCCCGGCCGGAAGCGCGGGCGGGACGGCGGCCCGGCATGCTCGTGGCGCCCGGGCCGACGCGCACGCGGCGTTTGGCCGGACGTGCTCGCGGCGCCGGACCCGACGTGCTCGCGGCGCCGGGCCGGAAGCGCACGCGGGACGGCGGCCCGACCCGCACGCGGGGCGCCCGGCCGGAAGCGCGGGCGGGACGGCGGCCCGGCATGCACGCGGGGCGGTCGGGCGGAAGCGCGGGCGAGGTCTGTCCGGAAGTGCCGTCCGAGGTGACGCCACGTCACCGTCCGCGCTGCGGAGCGTTTCGGACATGACTCGTCAGACCTGATCAGCGCGATCGTATGCTCGAAGGATGACGACTCCCGCGACCTCCGGAACCGGCCCCGCCGGCCCCACCGAGAACTCCATGCGTCGCGCCCTCAGACGTGCCCGGGACGGCGTCGCCCTCGACGCCGGCGAGGCGGCGGTGCTGCTCCAGGCGCGCGGCGAGGACCTCGACGACCTCGCCGCGTCCGCCGCCCGGGTGCGGGACGCGGGCCTCGAAGCGGCCGGCCGCCCCGGCGTCATCACCTACTCCAAGAGCGTCTTCATCCCGCTCACCCGGCTGTGCCGGGACAAGTGCCACTACTGCACCTTCGTCACCGTCCCGGGCAAGCTGCGCCGCGCCGGGCACGGGATGTTCATGTCCCCGGACGAGGTCCTCGACATCGCCCGCAAGGGCGCCGCGCTCGGCTGCAAGGAAGCCCTCATCACCCTCGGCGACAAGCCCGAGGACCGCTGGCCCGAGGCCCGCGAATGGCTCGACGCGCACGGCTACGACGACACCATCGCCTACGTCCGGGCGATCTCCATCCGCATCCTGGAGGAGACGGGCCTGCTCCCGCACCTCAACCCGGGCGTCATGACCTGGACGGACTTCCAGCGCCTGAAGCCGGTCGCGCCCAGCATGGGCATGATGCTGGAGACCACCGCCACCCGGCTGTGGTCCGAGCCCGGCGGCCCGCACCACGGCTCCCCGGACAAGGAGCCGGCCGTCCGGCTGAGGGTCCTTCAGGACGCGGGCCGCTCCTCGGTGCCGTTCACGTCCGGCATCCTGATCGGGATCGGCGAGACCTACGAGGAGCGTGCCGACTCCCTGTTCGCGCTGCGCCGGACCGCCCGGTCCTACCACGGCATCCAGGAACTGATCATCCAGAACTTCCGCGCCAAGCCGGACACGGCGATGCGCGGCATGCCGGACGCCGAGCTGGACGAGCTCGTCGCCACGGTGGCCGTGGCCCGGCACATCATGGGCCCGTCCGCCTGCCTCCAGGCCCCGCCCAACCTGGTGGACTCGGAGTACGAGCGGCTCATCGGCGCGGGCATCGACGACTGGGGCGGGGTCTCCCCGCTCACCATCGACCACGTCAACCCCGAGCGCCCCTGGCCGCAGATCGAGGAACTCGCGGCGCGCTCCGCGGCCGCGGGCTTCGAACTGCGCGAACGCCTCTGCGTCTACCCGGAGTTCGTCCGGCGCGGCGAACCCTGGCTGGATCCGCGGCTGCTGCCGCACGTACGGGCGCTCGCGGACCCGGAGACCGGCCTGGCCCTGCCGGACGCGGTGGTCGAGGGCCGGCCGTGGCAGGAGCCGGAGGAGGCGTTCACCGCCACCGGCCGCACCGACCTGCACCGCACCATCGACACCGACGGCCGCACGTCCGACCGGCGCGACGACTTCGACGAGGTGTACGGCGACTGGGGCGCCCTGCGCGAGGCGGCCGCGCCCGGGATGGCGCCCGAGCGCATCGACACGGACGTCCGCGCGGCCCTGGCGACGGCGGCCGACGACCCGACGAGGCTGACTGACGACGAGGCGCTGGCCCTGCTGCACGCGGACGGCCCGGCGCTGGACGCGCTGTGCGCGGTCGCGGACGACGTCCGCAGATCCGCGGTCGGCGACGAGGTCACGTACATCGTCACCCGCAACATCAACTTCACCAACGTCTGCTACACCGGCTGCCGCTTCTGCGCGTTCGCCCAGCGCCGCACCGACGCGGACGCCTACACACTCTCCCTGGACCAGGTCGCCGACCGCGCCCAGCAGGCGTGGGAGGTGGGCGCGGTGGAGGTCTGCATGCAGGGCGGCATCCACCCGGACCTGCCCGGCACGGCGTACTTCGACATCGCGCGGGCGGTCAAGGAACGCGTCCCCGGCATGCACGTGCACGCCTTCTCGCCCATGGAGGTCGTCAACGGCGCGACCCGTACCGGGCTGTCGATCCGCGAGTGGCTGACGGCGGCGAAGGAGGCCGGTCTCGACTCGATCCCGGGGACCGCGGCGGAGATCCTCGACGACGAGGTCCGCTGGGTCCTGACCAAGGGCAAGCTGCCGGCCGCGACCTGGATCGAGGTGGTGACCACGGCGCACGAGCTGGGCATCCGCTCGTCCTCGACGATGATGTACGGACATGTGGACCAGCCCCGCCACTGGCTGGGCCATCTGCGCACGCTGGCCGGGATCCAGCAGCGGACGGGCGGTTTCACGGAGTTCGTGACGCTGCCGTTCATCCACACCAACGCGCCGGTCTACCTGGCGGGCATCGCGCGTCCCGGCCCCTCGACGCGGGACAACCGCGCGGTGACGGCGATGGCGCGGCTGCTGCTGCACCCGTACATCCCGAACATCCAGACCAGCTGGGTGAAGCTGGGCACGGAAGGCGCGGCGGAGATGCTCCGCTCCGGGGCGAACGACCTGGGCGGCACGCTGATGGAGGAGACGATCTCGCGGATGGCGGGCTCGTCCTACGGCTCCTACAAGTCGGTCAAGGACCTGGTCGCGGTGGCGGAGGCGGCCGGCCGTCCGGCGAGGCCGCGCACCACCCTGTACGGCGAGGTGCCGGAGGAGCGGCAGCGGGCGGCGCGGGCGTCGGACGGACATCTGCCGGAGCTGCTGCCGGTGCTGGACTGAGACGGCGCGGGGTCGGGCGCGAGGCGGGCGCCCGGCGGGCCGAGGGCGCCCGGCCGGGCGCCCGGGCCGTGGGGCCGGGCTGCCGAGGGCTCGCAGTACGATGATCCGACCCCATGTTCGATGGGGCCTGGAGCGGAGGAGACGCGTGCCCGTGCCTGCCAGACGGCTTCCCTCGTGGGCCTGGGTCACCGGCCTGACGGTCGGGGCCATCGCCGTGGTCACCACCCTGGCCGTGCAGGCGGACCAGGGCACGCGCCCCGTGGCCTCGGCCACCGGCCGCCCGGCCCCCACGGCGTCGGCTTCGGCGTCGGCCTCGGCCGGCCCCCGTCCCGCGCCCAGCCCGAAGAAGACCGCCGCGGTGCCCGACGGCTCGGGCGCCGGTCGCCGGATCGTCTACTCCCTCGGGCAGCACCGCGTCTGGCTGGTCGACGCGAGCGACGCCACGAGCCGCACCTTCACGGTCTGGCCGGGCACGGTGAGCCCGGCCACGGGCAGCTACACGGTCTCGCTCCGCAAGGACGCGACCACCGGCTCCGACGGCGTCGCGATCGAGCACATCATGTACTTCGCCGCCACCTCCGGCGTGAACATCGCCTTCTCCAACGCGGTGAACGGGGCCTCGCCCCCGCCCGCCTCGGGCAGCCGCACCGGCGGCATCCGGATGCCCAAGGCGGACGGCACGGCGCTGTGGGCCTTCGGCTCGACGGGCACGAAGGTCACCGTCGTCGACTGACCGCCCGCTCCCCGCTCCCCGCTCCCCGCGCACCGAGTCCCGGGTCGCCATTTATGGCTGAAAACTGACCACAAGCGACCACTCGGGTTACTAGGCGCATACCGATCCACCGCCTGAAGTGCTCGTTCCGGGTCCATTACAGTGCTGCCCTGTCGTACGACGGACGGTGCCACGGGAGGTCTTGGTGGGTGCGACGACCGGCGCTGTCTGGGGCCGCGCCGAGCAGCAGGACTTCCGCGGGCGGGTGCGCGGCACGCTGCTCGGCGTGGCGCTCGGGGACGCGCTGGGCGCGCCCGTCGACGGGCTCGGGATCGACGCGATCCGCGAGGCCCACGGGGCGGACGGCGTCGTCGACCCGGTGCCCGCGTACGGGCGGCGCGGGGCCGTCACCCATCTCACCCAGCTGACGCTGTTCACGGTGGACGGACTGATACGGGCGCAGGTACGGCGCGACACGGGCATCTGGCATCCGCCGACCGACCTGCACCGGGCGTATCTGCGCTGGGCCGCCACCCAGCGCGACTGGGGACCCGACGAGCGCCGCAAGGACGACGGGTGGCTCGCCCGCGAGGAGTGGCTGTACGCGCGCCGGGACCCCACCCGGGCCCTGCTGCTCGGCCTCGCCGACGAGACCATGGGCACGCTGGAGGCGCCGAAGAACCCCGGCGAGTCCGGTCCGCAGGCGGCGGCCCGGTCGGCGCCCTTCGGACTGCTGGTGGGCTGGGAGCCGCTGCTGGTCGCGCAGCTCGCCGTGGAGTGCGCGGCGCAGACCCACGGGCACCCCAACGCCTGTCTCGCGGCCGGCGCGTACGCGGTGATCGTGCACGGGCTCGCCCGGGGCGAGAGCCTCGAAGGAGCCGTGCAGTACGCGCTCGCGCTGCTCGCCTCCCGCCCGGGGCACCAGGCGGTCTCCGACGCCCTCCAGTACGCGCTGGCCGCGGCGCGGCCGGGGTCGCCGACGCCGGAGCGGGTGGCGGAGATGTCCGCGTCCGGCACGGCGGAGGGCGTGCTGGCCGCCGCCGTCTACTGTGCGCTGGCCGGCGAGGACGTGCGGCACGGATTGCGTCTCGCCGTGAACCACGAAGGGCCGTCCGCTCCCACGGGCGCCATGGCCGGCGGGCTGCTCGGCGCGCTGTACGGCGAGACGGCCCTGCCCCCGGCCTGGCTGGCCGAGCTGGAGGGCCGTCCCACGATCCTGGAACTCGCCGACGACTTCGCGATGGAGATGACCCAGGGGGCCGCGCTGCACAGTCCTTCGGGGGCGTCCCCGGGATGGCTGGCGCGCTACCCGCGCGGAACCTGAACCCGGTCCCGCCCCGCGGTGCCCCGCCCCGCGGCCGGCTC
>NZ_VJZD01000164.1 GCF_009377175.1 Streptomyces adustus | reverse complement strand
ATCCCGCCACCCCTTGATCCCGGCGCGCACGCCCCACCTTTCGCGCCCGCGCGAAACAGTACCGGCCGGGTCCGGCCCCGCCCGAGACTCCGTCCATGACCACAGACGGCGGCTACCGAGCCCTTTTCCGCACCCCGGAGTTCACCCCGCTCTTCCTCGCCTCCGCCGCGGGCATCGCGGCCCAGACGGTGGGCGGCCTGGCGCTGGGCACCCTGGTGTACCGGGCGACGGGCTCCCCGCTGCTGTCGGCCGTGAGCATGTTCGGCCCCACCCTCGCCCAGGTGCTCGGCGCCACCCTGCTGCTCTCCGGCGCCGACCGGCTGCCCCCGCGCACCACGCTGGCGGGCATCGCCCTGGCCCTCGCGGTGGCGACGGTGCTGCTGGCCGTGCCCGGCCTGCCGATGTGGGCCGTCCTCGCCGTCCTCCTCGCCGAGGGCCTGATCGCCTCGCTCGGCGGCGGGGTCCGCTGGGGGCTGCTGAACGAGATCCTCCCCGAGGGCGGCTATCTGCCGGGGCGTTCGGTGTTCAACATGATGGTCGGGATCATGCAGATCGCCGGCTACGGCGCGGGCGGCCTGCTGATCGCCGCCCTCTCGCCCCGCCCCGCGCTGCTCCTCGCGGCGGCGCTGTTCGCGGTGTCCGCCGCGGGCCTGCGGCTGGGCCTGGCCCACCGTCCGCCGCGCGGCACCGGCCGCCCCTCCGTCGCCGCGACCTGGCGGACCAACGCCCTGCTGTGGTCCTCCCGCCCCCGCCGCCTGCTCTACCTCGGCCTGTGGCTCCCCAACGGCCTGGTCGTGGGCTGCGAGTCCCTGTTCGTGTCCTACGCCCCGGACGCGGCGGGACCGCTGTTCGCCTGCGCGGCGCTGGGCATGCTGGCGGGCGACGCGACGGTCGGCCGGCTCCTGCCGCCCGCCGTCCGCCCCCGTCTGATCACCCCGCTGCTGCTCCTGCTCGCCACGCCGTACGCGCTCTTCGTGCTGCGCCCGGCCCTGCCCGTGGCGGCGGCGCTCGTGGCGGTGGCCTCCGTGGGCTTCGGCGCGAGCCTGCTCCAGCAGGAGCGGCTGATGACCCTCGTACCGGACGAACTGAGCGGACACGCCCTGGGGTTGCACTCCGCCGGAATGCTCACCCTCCAGGGCCTGAGCGCCACCCTGGCGGGCACCGTCGCCCAACTCACCTCACCCGCCACGGCGATGACCGTGCTGGCGACGGCCTCGATCGCGGTGACCGTGACCCTGGCCCTGGCGTCCCGGAGGGCTCCGGAGGCTCCGGCGGATGCGGAGCGTCACCTTCGCCATGAGGGCGCGAAAAGGCCCGGGGCTCGCCGACAATGGTCCGGGTGAACGTCGTCGTGGAGTGGGGGACACGATTCAGTCGGTGCTGGTGAACATCGCGCTCGGGCTGGTGACCAGCCTGCTCGGCGGAGGTTTCGTATGGCTGGGGGAGCGGGCCAAGCGCGCCCGGGAGCTGAACCGGCGGGCCGAGTTCTTCGGCGTCCGCCCCGGTGAGACCTGTCTGGTCGTGCTGGGCGGCAAGCACGACGCCCCGGGCAGCGCGCACTACGCGGATGTGCGGGCGGTCGTGGAGTTTTCCCTGCTCGTGGGGGAGCTGGGGTGCGAGGCGGAGCTGGAGTCGGGCGACTTCAGGGGCGGCAACGGCGACCGCACCGAGTTCTGCCTCGGCGGCCCGCTGCGCTCCAACGTCCGTACGGGCGGCCATCTCGCCGCGCCACTGCCCGGGGTGACCGTCCATCCGTACCGGGCCGGGAGCCCGGAGTCGGTCGCCATCGAGGTCGGTGGGGAGAAGTTCCTCTACAGCCGCCGCGACCAGGAGTACGCCCTGGTCGCGAAGTTCACGCCGAGGGAGTCCGGCAGGCCGGTGTTCCTGGTGTGCGGGCAGTCCGCGACGGGCAACCTGGCCGCGGTCCACTTCCTGCGCCGCGAGTTCGGCCAGGTGGCCCGGCGGCTGCCCTCCGTCGAACGCTTCTGCCTCCTGATCAAGGTCTCCGACATCGGTACGTACGGCCACCACCGGGCGGAACTGGAACGAGACGTCTCCGCGGCCGCGTTCGGCTGACCGGTGTCCGTCAGGCGACGACGGTGAACAGGCCGCTCGTGTCGCCGAGCCGGGTGAGGGAGACCTTGCCGGGGACACCGTTGGCGTCGGCTCCGGTGAAGCCGAGGTGGCGCTGCCACTTGGCGTAGGCGGCGACGGTCGTGGAGCCGAAGGAGCCGTCGCCCGCGAACGCCCGGCCGAGGTAGCCGAGTCCGACCAGGGCCGCCTCGACGAGATTCGTGCCCGCCATGTAGGTGACATGGCCCTGCCTGGCGCCGGGATCGGTCTTCGCGGCGCGCACCAGTCGGGAGAGATCGACGCGTGGTTTGGACGCCGTGCCCGCGCCGGGCGTGACCGGGCCGGGCTTCGTGTGGACCGCCGCGAGCTGCTTCTTCACGTCGGCCCGGAAGTCGTCCATGTCGAAGCTCGGGTCGATCTTGCCGGGCTGTACCTCCTTGTGCCCGGCGACCGACTTCTCCGACCAGCCGTGCGCCCGGCACAGGGCCGCGGCCCACAGCACGGCCTGCCGGTACTGGGCGTCCGGGTAGGGATCCCTGCCGTTGCCGAGGTTCTCGATCTCCAGGCCGTACAGGCAGTCGTTGCCGTCGGCGTCGGCCTCGTCGTCGTGCGGAAGCCGGGTCTGCGCGCGCAGTGCGTCGAGGACGTCGAGGTCGACGGCCCCGGCGTGGTTGGCGCGGCCGTGGCCGATCATCCACAACCCCTCGGCCTTGCCGAGCCAGGAGTGGCAGAGCGGCCCGGGAAGGTCCGCTCTGCCCCGGTAGCAGAGCTCCTTGTCGCCGTGCCCGGCGGTGTGGTGGATCAGCACGCCGATCACGGGACCGAAGGGCTTGCCGGTGGCCGCGTCGCGGTTGTGGGTCGCCCAGCCGGCGTGCTCGTGCACGGTGAGGCCCTCGGCCTTCAGCGCGGCGAGGGTCTTTGCGGCGGACAGCGGGATGGCCATGGGCTGCGGTCCTTTCGTCGGCCCGGCGCGGCCGCCGTCGTACCGGGCGGTCGTCCGTTCAACCAAGAATCCCGGAACTATCCGCCGCGCGGGGCGAAATCGCCTCATTGCCCGCGCAAGCGGACGGCGCCGGTACCACCGGCGCCGCCCTCACGCGTCCGTCCCCGCCGTTCCGCCGGAGCGTCCGGCCCGGTCAGGAGAGCTCGGACTTCGACACCGCGGTGACCGTCACCTGGTTGTCGCACTCGGCGATCTCGCCGTCGTCCAGGGCGGCCTGGTGGCTCCCCGACCCCGGCAGCCCGATCACGAGCGTGGGGTAGGTCACGGGGTCCGAGCCGGACGCGCAGTAGCCGTCGGCCTCGCCCTGCACCTGGACGAAGTTCAGCTTCGCCCAGGCACTGCCGCCCGGGGCCACCCGGACCGCGGTCGCCGTGCCGAAGGTCAGCGTCTTCAGGGGGGAGTTGTGCTGCGGGGAGCCGTTGGCCGCGCCCGCCACCGTCGGATGGCCCTTGAGCTCGCAGGGCTTGTCGGAGACGTTGGTGAACCGGACGACCACCGCTCCGGTTCCGGTGCCGGCGGAGCGCTGGGTCGCCTGGCGCAGGGTCACCTTCAACGCGTCGGCCGCACACGCCTTCGCCGGGCTGTCGGATTCGGCGGATTCGCTCGCCACCGGCGGCAACGACGGGCCGTTCGCGGCGGACGCCGAGGACTCCGGCCGGGTCGAGGACGCCTTGGTCGCGCCGGCGTCGTCGCCCGACTGGCACGCGGTCGCCAACAGGGCGGTCGAGGCCGCGGCCAGCACCATCATCGTCGTACGGATGCCGTTCCTGTACTGCATGTCGTCCCCCGAGGTCGGAGCGCACCGGGCGCCGGGCGCGCCGACCGTCGCCGGGGGCCGCCCGGCCTGGGGCTATCACCCTGCCGCGCCCCCGAGAGGACGGTCGGCAGACACGCCGGGACGTACCCCGTCACGGTGGTGGAGCCCACGGGACGTACCGGGGGCGGATACCGCAGGTGGCGTAGCGGCGTCCGGCAGGGTGCTCAGCCGGGCGCCTGGCGGCAGGCCTCGACCGCCGCGGGGTGCGTCACGCCCGCCTCGGTCAGTCCGCTGACGCAGCCGCTCATGTCTCCCACCAGGCCGTGGTAACAGGCCATCCGGACCGGGTCCGTGACCTCGGAGCCCTAATCCTGGACATGGTTCTCGCACGCCCGGAGGTCGGCGTGGGCCGCCGGGGCGGCCAGGGCGACGCCGCCCAGGGCGAGGGCCAGACCGGCGAGAACGCCGGGGATACGAGCCGACGGACGCATGGTGATACACCTGCTCTCTCGGTCGGGGCCCGCGTATTTCGACGCTAGAACACTCTCCGAGGGCATGCACTCCCGGCTTCAGGGGGCCTGTCGGAGAGGTCTTCGGGGGGCTTCGGGCCCGGAAACAGTGTCGGCGTGGCCGGCGACCGGGTGGTCCAGGTCTTCGGCACCCCGGCGGGCTGACCGGGCCGACACCCAGGCCGCGGACGGCCGCCCGCGGCCCCCGGGTCTCGGGCGGGGGATGCCCCGGCGCGGGGTGCCCCTTGGCCCGTCACTCGACGAGATGCCGCCCGATCAACCGGGCGATAAGCTGATCAAAGCGTCATACTCCGGCAGGACGGAGCACGACATGACCACCCACTCCGCCCGGCCGGGAACGGCCGGAGCCACCCCTTCCGCCCATCACGGGCCTGTTTCCGGCACCACCCTCTTCGCGGCGGTGCTGATGTTGTTCGGCGGGGTGATGGCGGCGCTCGAAGGGATCGCCGCCATCGCCCGCAACAGCGTGTTCGTCGTGACGCGGCACTACGCGTTCGAGTTCAGCCTGCGGGGCTGGGGCTGGGTCCACCTGATCCTGGGCGTCGCGCTCGTCGCCGCGGGAAGCGCCCTGTTCCTCAGCGGCGCGCTGTGGGCGCGCTACTTCGGCGTCTTCGTGGCCAGCCTGGGCGCCATCGCCAACTTCCTCTGGGTGCCGTACTACCCCCTGTGGGCGACGATCCTGATCGCCGTCAACATCCTCGTCGTCTGGGCGCTGTGCACCGGCATGCACAAAGAGGCCGGCCCCGCCCGGACGCCCTGACGGGCGGGCGTCCGGGCACCGCGCTCCGCGCCCCGCCGCTCACGCCGGGGCGCGGAAGGCGACCTGCCGACGGGCCGCCTCGTCGATCTCGTCGAGGGTGAGGAGGGGAGTGGCCCGGGTGTGCAGGGCCCCGCTGGCCTTGACGGCGAGACTGATGGCGGCCATCGAGACCGGGTCGGGAAGGTCGACGACGAGCACGATGTCGTCGTCCCCGAAGGCGAAGTACATCGCCTCGACCTCCCCGCCGAGGTCGGTGACGACCTGGTCGACGGCCGCACGGCGGCCGCTGCCCCCTTCCTTGAGCAGCCCCTTCGTGCCTTCGGACGTGTAGCTGGCCTGGATGAGGAACTTCGCCATCGGGACGCTCCCTGCTGATCGCCGGTCCGGTACGGACAAGGGCCTTCCCGCTGCGGTACGGACCCCCTCCCGTCGGACGGCCTGATTCACCCGTTGGCGGCCGACGGCCGGCGTACCCCTCCCCTGGGCGAATCGGGCGGGAATGCCTAGAGTTCACCGGGTGCGGAATCGGATCCGCCGGGGAGGGGGAGCGGCTGTGGGTGGAGCGGATCGGGGCCGGACGGGCGCCGGGCCCGTCGGACCCGAGGAGATGATCGCGGAGGCGCGGAAGGCGTTCTTCGTGATGTTCGGGTTTCTCGCGGTCGTCTGGCTGGCGCAACTGGCCAACTTCGCCGACCACTACGCCCTCTCACGGGAGTACGGGGTGGTCTCCGGCGACCTGGGCACCCTGCCCGGCATCCTCACCGCGCCTTTTCTGCACTGGAGTTGGGCGCACATCGAGAGCAATTCGGGCCCCCTGTTCGTCTTCGGGTTCCTCGCCGCCTACCGGGGCGTGGTCCGCTTCCTCGGGCTGAGCCTGCTCGTGGCGGTGACCAGCGGGCTCGCGGTGTGGTTCCTCGAACGCGGGGGCGCGGAGACGGTGGGCGCCAGCGGTCTGATCTTCGGGTACTTCGGCTATGTCGTGGTCCGCGGGCTCTTCGACCGGCATCTGATCGACACGCTGATCGGTGTCGTCATGGCGGCCTCCTTCGCCTATCTGCTCACCGTCGCCGTGCCCGGGACACCCGGGGTGAGCTGGCTCGCCCATCTCGGCGGGCTGGTCGGCGGCCTGGCCGGCGCCTGGCTCTTCCGGGACCGGCGACCACGCGGCCGCCCGGCCCGCCGCCCGGACGGCGCTCCCGGCGTTCCCGATGCGCCCGCCCGCGCCGAGCTGCCGGCCCGCGCCGAGCTGCCGGCCCGCGCCGATCATCCGCGAGCCGACCTGCACAAGGAACTGGGCGACCTCGGTCTTCTCTAGGCGGCCTCGGCCTCCTCGGGGCCCTGAGTCTTTCCCGGCCCGCTCACTCCCTGTGTTCGCGGGGCGACTGTGATCACAATAATGTGACAAACCTTCATTCAATGGCCATCTATCTTCACGGCTCATTCACGCCCTGACATGCTGCTTCGGCGAATGCCCGGGCCGTGCCGGAAGGGAGGCCGGAACGCCGACGGCGGGCTTTTCGTCTTCCCCCGTCGAGCGGGTCGCTTCGCATACAGGAGAATGCGGCCGGATCGGAAGGTGATGAACGAAATCCGCCCTGACCCCAACCGGAATCTAACAAATCGGCCAAAATTGAGACATAAGATATCGCAGGTTTTTTCGCGAGCAGACCTCAGAATCATTTACTCCGTGTGGCGTCATCCGCGGGCGGGACTCTGGGCCGCGGCGGGTGTCGTGTCCCTCGGGTTCCTCGTCGCGCTGGAGATCGTCGGGCGTCACTACGACCTGCCGGGGCCGCCGATCACCACCGGGCTGCGCGAATTCGTGTTCCCTCCCAAGTCGGGCGCCCTGCTGTACGCCGGACTGGCGCTGACGGCGCTGGTGCTCACCTGGCGGCAACGGTTCATCGCGTTCGGCACGGCGATAGCCATCGACCTCGTCATCGCGGCGGTCCGCTGGGCGGCCGGTGTCCAGGTGACCGAGGGGCACCCCTTCGGCAACGGCGCGCTGTGGGCGCTGATGGGCTGCGCGGTCGTCGCCGCCACCCGTCGCACCGGCCGGGAACGCGTCCTGCTGCTCAAGGGCGTCGGGCTGGGAGTGCTGCTGGTGGCCGGCCGCAAGACCGGCGACATCTGGCTGCACATCACCGCGAAGACCCGCCCGATGGTCCTCGACCAGTACGTGGCGACCGCCGATCACGCGCTGGGCAACCCGTCGTGGCTCATGGGCCGGCTCGTCACGGCCAGCGGCCCGATCGGCTTCACTCTCCTCGACTTCGTCTACGGCCAGCTCGCGGTGGCCGCGGTCCTCGTCGCGCTGTACCAGCTGCGCCATGTCGCGGTCGAGCGCCGCTTCCCGCGCCATCACCTGGTGCGTACCTTCCTGGTGATCGGTCTGCTCGGACCCGCCTTCTACATGATCTTCCCGGTGGTCGGCCCGGTCTTCGCCTACGGCACCGGCGCCGGACACTGGTCGCACCTCAGCCTGTGGTGGCACACGGAACCCGACGCGCAGTGGGCGGTGGCCGACCTGTGGCCGCGCACCACGATCCAGGTCGCCGCTCCGCACCCCATGCCGTTCGACGGCCTCACCCCGCGCAACTGCATGCCCAGCCTGCACACGGCCTGGGCCACCGCGATCTTCATCCACTCCCGGAAGGGACCGCGGGGCGTGCGCTGGGCCGGCACGTTCTGGCTGGCGGCCACGCTCTGCGCCACCCTCGGATTCGGCTACCACTACGGCGTGGACCTCATCGCCGGCGTGGTGTTCACGCTCACGATCGAGGCGGCCCTGCGCGCGTTCGACCGCGGCTGGGACCCCGCGGGGATGCGGCTGGCGGCGTACGGCGCGGCGGTCTTCACCGCGCTCCTGCTGTCGTACCGCTTCCTGCCGTTGCAGATGGCCGAGCACCCGTGGCAGGCCGGACCGCTGCTCCTGCTGGCCTTGCTCTCGGTGATCTACGGCTACGTCCGCACGACGGCACAGTGGGAACCGGGCGTCGCGTCGGCGCGGCAGCCGCAACCGCAGCCCGAACTCGTCTGAACCGGGTCGCGGTCGGGTCGCGCCGGGTCGTGGCCGTACCGGCTACGGACGGCGCCGGGCCCCGGACCCGTGCCGGGGCCCGGGAAGCCCGCCGCCGGCCTCGCACGTTCCGACCGGCTGCCGTCGTCGTGGCGAGCCGGCCGGTCGGCGCTGCGTGCGGGCCGCCGCGGTCCCGGGGACGGGTCCTAGTCGACGTCCACCGGGCCGTCGTTCGACTTGGTCTGCTTGCTGGTGGGCAGCTGGAGCAGGCGGTCGGCCGTGCTCCTCGCGGAGCGGTCGCCGTCGGAGTCCTGGTCCTTCCCGTTCAGGTTCTGGCGGACCGAGTCGAGGATCGTCAGGCCCTGGGACACCAGCCCGGCGGCGATCTCGCCGAGGCCGTCCGCGCCGTTGAGGACGTTGACGTTGGCGCCCGCGAGGCCGCCGGCGGCCTCCTTGACGATCTGCGGGAGCTGGTCGATCAGCATCCGGTCCAGCGCGACCCGGTCGTACGAGGCGGCCGCCTCCGCCTGGATCTTCATCCGCTGCGCCTCGGCGGCCGCGAGGATCCTGACCCGCTCGGCCTCGGCCTCGGCGGGCTTCACGACCTCGGCCACCAGCTGCTGCTGGCGCAGCTTGGCCTGGCGCTGGGCCAGCTCCGTCTGGGCGGCGAGCACCTCCTGCTGGGCGTGCGCCTGCGCCAGCGGTCCGGCCTGCGCGGCCTTCGCCTGGGCGCGGTCCACCTCGGCCGAGTACTCGGCCTTGACGATGGCGGTCTGCCGGGCGTACTCGGCCTGGTTGCGGGCCGCCGCCTGCTCCGCCTCGACCGAGGCCTGGGTGGCCTGTGCCTGGGCGATCTGGGCCTGCCGCTGGATGGCCGCCTTGTGCGGCGCGGACATCGCGTCGATGTAACCGGTGTCGCCGTCGTCGATCGACTGGATCTGGAGCGAGTCGACGGTCAGCCCGATCTTCGCCATCTCGGTCTTGGAGGTGTCCAGGACCTCCGCGGCGAGCTTCTGCCGCTCGGTGACGATCTCCTCGACCGTCATCGAGCCGATGATGGCCCGCAGGTGACCGGCGAAGATCCGGCCGGTGAGCACCGACATCTGCTCCTGGTCGGACAGGAACCGCTGGCCGGCGTTGATGATGCTCTCGTGGTCGTTGCCGACCTTGAAGGCGATGACCGCGCGGACGTGCAGCGCGATGCCCTGTCTGGTCACACAGGTCTCGGTGACCTCGGACTCGCACATGGAGAGAGTGAGGAACCGGACCTTCCGGAACACCGGCAGCACGAACTTCCCGTGCCCCGTGACCACTCGGAACGGCGCGCCCCCCAGTCCCCGCCTGCCTCCCGAGATCAACATCGCCTCGTCGGGGGCGGGTACGCGGTATCCGAACATGCCTGAACTCCTCAGCCGGCGCCGGCGGTGTCCCCGTCCAGCGCGTCCAATGGATCCACCCACTCGATGACGCCCACCTCACGGCATCCACGCGATTCGATCACGAGTACCGTCGTGCCCACCGGCAGGGGGGCGTCGGACCAGGCCAGAAAGGTCTCGGAGCCGCCTCGGACGCTTATGAGCACCTCGCCGGGGCCGGTGGAACCGCGAGTTCCGATGAGTACCTTCCCCGTGCAGCCGATCACGGCCTCGTCCTGCGGCATCACCGGCCGTCCTCCTCCCGCTGGCCCCATGATTCCGACGATAGACCTAGTCAGGCCGGTTCCCAATGGGCGGGAGGGACCCGCCCGTCCCGCCGGGACGCGGGGGACTCCGGAGGGGGCGCTACCGCTTCCGCCGCATCCGCTGGATCCCCACCGCGGCCAGGAGGAGCAGCACCGAGAAGCAGCACATGACGCTCACCTCGGCCCAGGACTCGCCGTCCCACCGATGAGCCCCCGCGGCAGCGAGCCCGAGTACCAATGCGGTCGTGACGAGGGCGCCCGCCGCCCGTGTTGTACGTGACATGCCACCTATCTACACGCCCTCACGCACATCGGGAAAGCGAACGACGAAAGAAGATCAACGGCCCCGGATGTCTGTGATCCGGCACTCCTCGCAGAGGGCGGCGAGCGCGACGGCCGCGGCTGCCGGTGGAGCAAAATTGCCGTAAGTGGGGCGTGTTCGTGCATATCGGATCGGATCGGCACTTTTAACGTATCGCATGTGAATACTAACTTTCTGTCACCATTGGCGCGCAGGCTGTCGGTACTGACAGCGGCCGCGCTGATCTCGGTGACGTCCGCGACGGGCGCGGCCTCGGCCGGTGGGACGTTCCTCGGCCGACTGCACAAGGTTCGCGAGATCGCCTCCACGGTCCCGGCGAACGGCGACGTGAACCCCTACGGCACGGCCGTGGTCGAGCGCGACGCCGGGAAGCTGCACCGGGGCAACGTACTGGTCAGCAACTTCAACAACAGCCAGAACCAGCAGGGCACGGGCACCACCCTGGTCCAGGTCAGCCCACGCGGCAGGACCACGCTGTTCGCCCAGATCGACCCGGCCCACCTGCCCGGCCCCTGCCCCGGCGGGGTGGGTCTCACCACCGCCCTGAGCATCCTGCCCGGCGGGTGGGTGGTGGTCGGCAGCCTGCCGACCACCGACGGCACCTCCGACACCGCCCAGGCGGGCTGCCTGCTGGTGCTGGACAGCCGCGGCAAGGTCCGCGAGACGCTCGCCGGAGGCGGCATCAACGGGCCGTGGGACATGACCGCCACGAGCCACGGCGACCGTACCGACCTCTTCGTCACCAACGTGCTCAACGGCACCGTGGCGGGCGGCGGCGACGAAGTGGACCGGGGCACCGTCCTGCGCATCCGCCTCAAGCGGTACGACGACCGGCCGCCGCAGCGGCTGAGGACCACCACGATCGGCTCGGGCTTCGCGCAGAAGACCGACCCCGCCGCCCTGGTGATCGGCCCGACCGGTGTCGGCCTCGCCAAGGACGGCTCGCTCTACGTCGCCGACACGGTCAAGAACCGGATCAACGTGATCCCGCGCGCGGCGACCCGGGACTCCAGCGCCGGCACCGGCAAGGTCGTCAGCAGCGGCGGCAGGCTCAACGGACCCCTCGGTCTGGCCATCGCGCCCAACGGCCACATCTTGACCGTCAACAGCGGTGACGGCTTCATCGTCGAGACCACGCCGGCAGGCCGTCAGGTGGCCTTCCGCCAGCTCGACAACAGCGGCTCACCGCCCGGCGCGGGCGCGCTCTTCGGCCTGGCGGTGGACCTGGACCGCGACGCCGTGTACTTCGTCGACGACGCCACCAACTTCCTGAACGTCCTGAAGTGATCCACGGGAGACACCAGGGGTCCCGGATCCGATCCGGGGCCCCTGGCCTGTGCGCACGCGGCGCCCCACGGCGCCGACGGCGTGCCCGTGCCTACCGGTAGAGCCGCACGCCGCCGTTCGACCCGAGGGCGTTGAGTTCCAGCACGCCTCCGTCCGCGGTGACGTACACCGTGCCGGAGGTGAAGTTCCACTTGCCGGTCCCCACCGGCAGGCCCGCGACCGGGGTCGTACGGCCGGTGCGCGGGTCGATGGTGACGAGCTGCGGGACGCCGGACGTGGTGACGGCGTGCACCGTGTCGTCCGCGCCGGACGCGGGGACGGCGAGCGCGGCGGAGCGGGCGGTCCAGAGTTTGGCGCCGGTGGTGGTGTCGAAGCCGTCGAGCACCGGGCTTCCTGCGGCCACGGCCGGGGTGACCAGGACCTTGCCGTAGAGCCGGGCGGAGTGGTCGGCGCCGGTCTCGTTGCCGGACGTGAGTTCGTCGTTGCCGACAGCCAGTTTGCGGCTGTCCCCGGCGGTGTCGAAGACCCGTACGGCGTCCTCGCGCGCGGTGTGGACGGTGGCGATCAGCGGGGCGCCGGACAGGATGTGCGTCACCTTCGAGTGGCCCGCCGCGGACTTGCGCCAGATCACCTTCCCGGTCTCGCCGTCGTACGCGGTGAAGGTGAACCGTTTCTTCTTGTCGAGGCAGAAGTCGTCCACCAGCACGGTGCCTTCGACGCCCCAGTCGTAGGCGTTGCAGTAGTGGCCGCGGGCCTTGTAGC
The DNA here is from genome assembly GCF_009377175.1 of Streptomyces adustus. GTDB lineage: Bacteria > Actinomycetota > Actinomycetes > Streptomycetales > Streptomycetaceae > Streptomyces > Streptomyces adustus. The sequence goes on along the minus strand of NZ_VJZD01000164.1, from coordinate 9,606 downwards.
CCCATACGCGGCTGCCGGTGCGGGCGTCCACACCGCCGAGGAAGTTCTCGCTGACGACGGTGGCGACGTCGCCTTGGAGATAGGTCGTGGCGGCCGCCGCCATGGGGTGCTTGTCGCTGGTCAGCGGCATGGACCAGAGGATCTTGCCGGTGGACGCGTCGACACCGGCCAGCCAGGTGCAGGCGCTGCTGTCCGGGCCGAAGGCGACCGTGCCGATGCCCTCGGCGCCGACCGTCGGCGACATCGCGCAGGGCACGCTGCCGCGCTTGGCGAGGGCGGGGAGGTGCGCGGCCTTCCACACCTGCTCGCCGTCGGTGAGGTCGTAGGCCCGCAGGCCGCCTCGGCTGCCGGCCCGCACGAGCAGCTTGTCGGTGAGCCAGCTGCCGATGAGCGCGTCGTCGGAGGCGGCCGCCGGTATCTCCCATTCCTGGGTCAGCTGCTTGGCGGCGACGGCGGCGGCGTCCTCCTGCTTGACCAGGACGGAGGCGGTCCCGCCGACCGCGACGAGGACGGCGAGAGTGAGCACGATCCGGCCCCACCTGGTCCTCCCGCTCCGGCCGCCGCCCGCGGGGGGCTGCGGCTGCGCGGCGGCAGGCTCGGGTCGGCGGAACTCCGGGTCGAGGACGGCGGTCGCCGCGGACGGGTGTCCGGCCCCGTGACCAGCCGATTCGCCCCCGCGCCGGGGCTGCGGGGGAGTCCCGTGACCCGGCCGGCGCGGGGCCCGGGGATCCGCCTGGGGCTCGGGGACCCGCAGCGGCATGGTGGCGTCCCACCGCGTGCCAGAGGAGCTGCCGTACGGCTCGGCCGACGGCCGCTCGTCCCGCGGCCGCTCGTCCCACGACGGCTCGCCCTGCGACGGTTCGTCCCACGACGGCTCGTCCCACGATGGCTCGCGCCGCGACGGCTCGCCCTGCGACGGCTCGTCCCATGACGGCTCGCCACGCGACGGCTCGTCCCACGGTGCGGACGGGGCCGGCTGCGGCTGTTCCCGGTACGGCGACCGGCCGGCGGCCGGCCGGCGGGGCCGGAAGGCCCAGCCGTCCTCCTGCGGAGCCCCCTGGCCCGGCGACGATTCCGTCGTCAACTCGTGATCTCCCCCTGCTCGGGCACGTATCCGCATGTGCCGACCGCACTGATGCGCGATGATAAAGGTCGTTTCTTGCGGGCTTGCGCCCGGCTTCCCGGCTCGCCCCGGATCAGTCGGTCTTGAACGGATGGCCGAAGCCGCCGCGGCCCGACTCCACCTGGAACGCGGCCCGCGCACCCGTCGAGGTGCTGATCCGCCAGTCCATCAACTGCTTGCCGCCCGGCCAGTCCTTGCGCTGGTCGTACCAGACGAGCCCGATGACGCCGGCCTTCGCGGCGCCCCGGAACAGGTCACGGATGTGCGCCTCCTTCTGGTCGCTCTGCGCCACCCCGGTCTCCGCGATCAGCACCGGTTTGTCGGAGAAGTCCGCGATCTGACGCATGGTGGGGGTGAACAGACTGGAGAAGGCGACGCCGTCGATCGGCCCGTAGTAGCCGATCAGGCCGACCCAGTCGACGTAGGCGTCGCCCGGGTAGTAGGGGCGCAGCGCGGCGGGCGTGCCGGTGTCGACCACGTGCGGGGTCCACACCCAGATCACGTTGGTGACGTGCCGCTCGGCGAAGACGTCGTGCACCCGCTTCCATGCCGCGACGAAGTCGGCGGGCTTGGTGTGCTTCGGCCCCCAGGAGTTCCACGGTCCGTTCATCTCGCCGGCGAAGGAGAGGGCCAGCGGGCCGTCGTAGGAGGCGATCTGGTCCGCCAGCCGTTGGATGTACGCGTCGTCCTTGCCCGCGGCGATGTCGGTGAGCGAGGTGTCGGAGGGCACCAGCGCCAGCATGGGCAGCTGGCCGTGCTGCCACAGGTAGGCGTTGCCCTCCGGGTCGAAGTCGTCGCCCCAGGAGTCGTAGTACTCGCGGATGTCGGGGGCCCGCCCGGCCTCTTCGGCGAAGGTGGTGACGATGCCGTACTGCCAGGGTGTCTTGTCGTCGACGACGCCGAGCGCGCGGCCGGACGGCTTGAGCATCGACGAGGCGTCGAAGTGCGCGGCCGGGGCGGTGGCCGTACCCGCCCGGGCGTCGTCCCCGCCGCCCGCGCCGCAGGCGCTCACGAGCAACGAGACAGCGGCCATGAGGATCGCAGCGACTGTCGGGCAGCTGCGGCGGCGGGCTATGGCCATGCGTCAGGGTCCGTTCGAAGCAGAGTGGCAGGCGGCGTCGCCGGAACTCTACGAGACCCACGTGACTTTTACGGAATCTTCATACTAGTCTGGCGACATGATCAGGAGCGGTCGGATAATCTCCCTCTCCTCATGCATTCTTCGCTTTTTCCGTCCTACTTGCTGCTTTCGGTGGCACCGAGCCGGCGGCTGTGACGCGACGTAGGAAGGCTCGGGGGCCTCGATGACCAGTACCTCCACGGAGGTCGAGCCTGCTCCCGTCTTTGTGGACCAGACAGGTCAACGCGGCCGCCGGCTGCGTGGTTTCGGCTGGCTGGTCGGCATCCTCTGCACCGGATGCGTGGTGGCGATGATCTCCGGCCTGGTCGGCACCCAGTCGCAGGCGCCCGCGATGAAGATCCCCGGCACCGCGAACACCACACCGCCCGGCCAGTACCTCGACGCGCCGCTGCCCGCCGCTCCCGGTGCCGCCGAGCCCGGGAAGGGCACCACCGCCACCGCGGCCGGATCCGACGACATCGCGTCCGACCCCGCGTCGACGGCGGACGGTACGGCGGCATCCGACGCCACCGCGACCACGACGGACGGTGCGGCGGCGGCAGACTCCGCGACCGTCACCGCGCAGTAGTCCCGACGCGACCGACCAGGAAGTCCATGTCCCGCTCCCGCCGTCATTCCCGGCAGTCCATCGCGCGGCCGCGCCGACTCGCCGCACCTCCCCTGCGCTTCTTCCTGCCGGTGACCGTACTGGCGACCCTGCTGGCGCTGATGGTGCTGCGGGGCATGGCGAACAACGAGGTCTTCCACGACGAGAAGATCGCCACCTCGGTGGACAAGGTCACCGTCCCGACCAGCGTGCTGGAGGGCGGCCCGGTCGTCGACGCGCGCGGCGACAAGCAGAACAAGCCGGTCAACTACACGATCCCGGACAAGACCGTCGTTCTCTCCTTCGACGACGGACCGTCCCCCCAGTGGACGCCGAAGATCCTTGAGGTGCTGAAGGAACAGGACGTCCGCGCCGACTTCTTCGTCACCGGCTCGATGGTCACCCGCAACCCGGCGCTGATCCGCCGGATCGTGGCCGAGGGTCATGAGATCGGCCTGCACACCTTCACCCACCCCGACCTCGCGCTGCACTCCGGCACCCGGCTCACCTGGGAGCTGGGCGAGACCCAGCTGGCGCTGGCCGGTGTCGCCGGCATCCACTCCAGCCTGTTCCGCCCGCCCTACTCCTCCACCGTGGACGCGCTGGACGACTGGTCGTGGCCGGTGACCAAGCAGGCCGGGTCGGAGGGGTACCTGACCGCCTTCATCGACAAGGACACCGACGACTGGAAGCGCCCCGGCGTCGACGCCATCGTCAGGTCCGCCATGCCCGACCTCCCCGGCCAGGGCGAGATGGTCCTGCTGCACGACGCGGGCGGCAACCGCGCGCAGACGCTGGCCGCGCTGCCGATCATCATCGAGAAGCTCAAGGCCCAGGGATACACCTTCAAGACCACCGCCGAGGCGCTCGGCACCGGCACCGCCAACGCCGAGGTCTCCGGCTACGACCTGTGGGTCGGCAAGGCGTTCGTGTGGGCCACCACCTTCTCGGTGGGGCTGATGCCGTGGCTGGTCGGCCTGCTCGCGGTCGTCGGTGTGCTGGTCATGGCGCGGTTCGCGCTGATGCTGGTGCTCTCGGCGGTCCATGTGCGGCGCGTGCGCAGACGGGGCTTCTCCTGGGGCGACCCGGTCACCGAACCGGTCACCGTGGTGGTGCCCGCGTACAACGAGCAGGAGTGCATCACCAACACCCTGCTCTCCCTGGCCGCGAGCGACCATCCCATCGAAGTGATCGTGGTCGACGACGGGTCGACCGACGACACGTCCGCCATCGTGGAGGAACTCGCCCTGCCGATGGTCCGGTTGATCCGGCAGCCGAACAGCGGCAAGCCGACCGCCCTCAACACCGGTGTGGCCGCGGCCTCGTACGACCTGATCGTCATGATGGACGGCGACACGGTCTTCGAGCCGTCCACCGTACGCGAGTTGGTGCAGCCCTTCGCGAACCCGCGGGTCGGCGCGGTGGCCGGCAACGCCAAGGTCGGCAACCGCGACACGCTGATCGGCGCCTGGCAGCACATCGAGTACGTGATGGGCTTCAACCTCGACCGCCGGATGTACGACGTGCTCAACTGCATGCCGACCATCCCCGGGGCCATCGGCGCCTTCCGCCGGGACGCGCTCCAGCAGGCGGGCGGCATGAGCGACGACACGCTCGCCGAGGACACCGACGTGACCATGGCCCTGCACCGGGCCGGCTGGAAGGTCGTCTACACCGAGGACGCCCGCGCCTGGACCGAGGCGCCCGTCAGCATGAAGCAGCTGTGGTCGCAGCGGTACCGCTGGAGCTACGGCACCATGCAGGCGATGTGGAAGCACCGGCACGCGGTGCTGGAGCGCGGCGCGGCCGGCCACTTCGGCCGGGTGGGGCTGCCGTTCGTCACCCTGTTCATGGTGATCACCCCGCTGCTCGCGCCCGCGTTCGACATCGGCATGGTCTACGGCGTGGTCTTCGTCGACGCGTACAAGACCCTGGCCGCCTGGTTCGCCGTGATGGCCCTCCAGGCCGTCTGCGCCTGGTGGTCCTTCCACCTGGACAAGGAGAAGGCCTGGCATCTGATCACGCTGCCGGCCCAGCAGGTGGTCTACCGGGTGCTCATGTACATGGTGCTGATGCAGTCGGCCATCACCGCTCTGACCGGAGGCCGGTTGCGCTGGCAGAAGCTGAAGCGCACCGGTGAGGTGGGGCTCGACGTCACAACGGGGGCGATGTCTTCATGAGTACCGCGGAACGAGGTGCCTACGGCACCCGGGATTCGTCCGAGACCATGGCCCTGCGGGTCCTGGACCCCGCCATGTTCCCCACCCGGCGCGACCCGGAGCCCGAGGAGGAGGCCCCGGCGCCCGCGCGCAAGCCCGGCCGGGACCGCTACCTCGACCTGCTGCGGGCGCTCGCCCTGGTCCGCGTGGTGGTCTACCACAACTTCAGCTGGAACTGGCTGCCGATCGTCTTCCCCTCCATGGGCGTCATGTTCGCGCTGGCCGGGTCGCTGATGGTGCGCTCCCTCAACCGGCCGGCGCTGAGCGTGATCCGCGGCCGGCTGCGCCGGCTGCTGCCGCCGATGTGGCTGTTCGGCGCGGTCGTGGTGCCGCTGATGGTCCTCCAGGGCTGGCGGCCCGACTTCCACCACCCCAACTGGTGGTGGGGCGACCTGGCCTACTGGATCCTGCCGTTCAGCGAGCCGCCGTTCGGGGCCACTCTGCACACCTTCGGCGGGCACCTGCCGGCCTCCTGGGCCGAACAGATCTGTGTCCCCCTCTGGTACCTGCGCGCCTACCTCTGGTACGTCCTGCTGTCGCCGCTCATGCTCAAGGCGCTGCGGAAGCTGCCCTGGGTCACCCTCCTGGTGCCGCTGGCGCTCGCGTTCGTCGTCAACTCCGGTCTGATCGACCAGTCCGGCCGGCTGATGGAAGCCGCCACCGACTTCACCACCTTCGGCTCCTGCTGGCTGCTCGGCATGGCCCACGGAGAGGGGCTGCTGCGCAGGATCCCGCAGTACGTGGTGCCGTCCCTCGCACCGCTGGTGCTCATGTTCGGCTACTGGTGGCTGATGCGGTCCCCGCTGGACAACCCGCGGCTCGGGCACGATCTGGAGGCGGTACCGGTCGCCCAAGCGATCTGGTCGTTCGGCGCGGTGATGCTGCTGCTGCACCTGAGCCCCTCCTGGGAGCACTGGCCCAAGCCGCTGGAGCGGTTCAACGGCGTGATCAGCCTGCTCAACTCCCGCGCGGTCACCGTCTACCTGTGGCACTCCTTCGCGCTGGTGCTGACCGAGCCGCTGATCGACCCGCTGTGGAGCAACAGCTTCCTCTACGACCACGCCCGGTGGCTGCTGGCCAGCCAGTGGACCCCGCTGGCCCTCGCCGTCCCCCTGATCTGCCTGGCGATCCTGCTCTTCGGCTGGATCGAGGACGTGGCCGCCAAGCGCCGCCCGCGGCTCTTCCCCTACCCGCGCCGCGCCAAGGGCCGCCGCCGGGGTCGCTAGGTCTTTTCTGATAAATGATCACCCGTGGGCTCAGAATGCCGGATGCTTGTTGACGGAGGGTTGCCACCGTCACGGGGCATCACGTCTCCTCCCATGGCGGGCCATGAAGACGAGGAGTGTCAGCGGTGTTGGAGACCTACCTGTCCTGGTACCGCGAGGGCCGCATGGACGAGTCCGAGTTCCGCGCGGTCACCGACCACTTGGGCCAGTCCGGGCTGACCGTAGAGCACCCGATGCTGGGCTGCGGGATGCTGTTGGATGTCGTAGGGGAACAGGTGAAGCTGCCTGTCGGGCGCATTCTGGAGCTTGTTGGCCTGTCGGTCGGGCCGCTCTGCATGCAGTTCTGGCTGTCGGCAGACACGGACGTGGTGTGCGATGTCAGGTACGTGGCGCCGGACACCCAGGTCCTCACCTTCGTGCTCAACGGGTTGACCGAGAGCGAGCGTGAGCAGGCCACTAATGCCGTTCAGCGGCTGATTCAACGGGAGTTGGACAGGACTGTCGCGCTACTCGTCGATCTGGGCGGCGAAACAGCGGAGGAGGACGATGACGCGCTGGTCCTGTATGGCCGACTGCCGATGGGCCCGCGCCCGGACCGAGTGCAGTTCCGGACGGACCGGCTCAGCATCATCCCGGCTGTTCTTGCTGGAGCAGAGGTGACGGATCTCGGCAACGGGCTGAGTACAGTCCGCTGGTAATGATCACCGGGTAGGTCCGCGGAGCCAGAGGACGAGCGCTGCGAGGTGGAGTCCAGCCCGGTATCGGGCGGCGAGTTTGTCGAACCGTGTCGCGACGGCGCGGAACTGCTAGAGCCGGCTGAAGCAGTGTTCGACCACGTTGCGGGCTTTGTAGAGCTCTCGGTCGAAGGCTGGCGGCCTGCCACCGGCCCGCCCGCGCCGAACACGGTTGGCCTTCTGGTCGACCCTTTCCGGAATTACCGCTCGGATGCCCCGGCGACGCAGGGTCTGGCGGATCGCCCGTGACGAGTACGCCTTGTCGGCGATGACCGCGTCGGGCCTGCGGCGCGGTCGCCCGACGCCGGTCCTGGGTACTCGCAGCGCGTCCAGGACCGCATCGAAGGCGGTGGAGTCGTTGACGTTGCCCGGCGTGATGAGGATGGCCAGAGGCAGGCCCCGGCCGTCGCAAGCCAGGTGAACCTTGGTGGTCAGCCCGCCGCGGGACCGGCCGAGCGCCTGGTCAGCCGCCGCGCATGCCGGATCTTCCAGTTCGTCCCCCGCCGGTGCCCCTTTTTGCGGGCGCCGGCGGCGTGCTGGTGAGCACGGTTAATCGTGGAGTCGACCGACACGGTCCACTCCACCGCTCCGATCGAGTCGTCGTGGACTTGGACCTCCTCGAGTAGACGGGCCCAGGTCCCGTCCACTTCCCAGCGGGCGAACCGCTCATAGATCGTCTGCCACGGCCCGAAGCGTTCTGGCAGGTCACGCTACGGAGCACCCGTGCGCAATCGCCACAGCACCCCGTTGATCACCTGTCGGTGATCCCGCCACGGACGACCCCGCCCGTCAACACCTGGCAGCAGCGGCAATATCCGCTCCCACGCCGTATCCGTCAGCTCTCCGCGACCCATCACAAGATCAATTGCCAGACAGGTCCTAGCGGCGCCGGGCCACGGCCCGGTCGGCGGCCAGTCGCCATCAAGTGGGCATTTCTGCATAAATCCACTCGAAGGGCAGGACGCATGACATACCGGCGTGGTTGATCACCATTTGCGCATATCCGATCTTACGCTGCCGCTGTCGATCAGCGACATCGAAAGGAATGCCATGGCCCCCGCGCTCGATCACGGCCGTCCACCGGCCTCGAAGTCCGTGCTCTCCCGACCGAGGTCCGGGGGCGGCGGACGCCGAGGACGGCTGCGGGCCGCCGTCATGGCCGGTGCCCTGCTCGTCGGAGCCGGGGTGACCTCGGCGGCGGCCGCTGGGGCACCGGCCGCCGCCACGACGCGGTACGACAACGACGATCCGACGCAGTACTGGAACAGGGTCCTGCTCCAGACGTTCCGCAACGCGCGCGGCTGGGACGCCTCGCCCGGCAAGCTCAGCAGGTCCGGGGCGATGGTCTTCGCGGCGGTCTACAACGCCGAGAGCGCCTATCAGTACACGTACAAGACCTTGAAGTACGAGCCCTACCTCGACAAGCCGTTCAAGTACGCCGACAAGCATGCGCGGCCGGGTCCCCATGAGCAGGAGCGGCTGATCGACCGCACGGCGTACCGGATGATCTCGCAGCTGTACCCGAGCGATCGGGCCTACATCGATGCCAAGTACAGAGCCCGCACCGGCCGTTCCCCCTACGCCTACGACCCCCTCGACCGCCTGGTGGTCGACCGGGTGATCAGGCAGATCAACAGGTCCCGGGCGGGCGACGGTTCGCACAACCCGGCGACCTACCACGGCAACACGACCACGCCCGGGGCCTGGCGGCCGACGGGTGGGGCGGACTGCACGAAGAAGACCGACGCGGTGACCCCGAACTGGGGCAAGGTGCGGCCGTTCGTGCTCCGCTCCGGCTCCCAGTTCCGGCCTCCCACCCTGCGCGGCTTCACCAACTACGCCGATCTGGTGGCCAGTCCGGAGTACGCGCGCCAGCGCGACGAGGTGCGACGGCTCGGTGCCGTCGACTCCACCGAGCGCACCTACGAGCAGACCGTCATCGGCTGGTTCTGGGACCACGACCTGGACGGCACCTACCACCCCCCGGGTCAGCTCCTCGAACTGACCGGGATCGTCGCCAAGAAGTTCCGGCTCGGCACGTACGACACCACCCGCCTGTTCGCGGCGTCGGCACTGTCGCTGGCGGACGCCGGGATCGCGGCCTGGGACAGCAAGTTCGACAGCCCGATCAAGCTGTGGCGCCCGGTCTCCGCGATCCACGCGACGGGCAACCTGGGCTGGGAGCCGCTCAGTTCGGACCGCGCGGGACTGCCGTTCACGCCGTGCTTCCCCGCCTGGACCTCCGGGCACGCCAACTTCACGGCCGCGTGGGCGACCGCGATGCAGCGCTTCTTCGGCCGTGACCGCGTCTCGTTCGTCGCGCACTCCGAGGACCCGCACACACTCCAGGCGTTCCGCCTGATGAGCAGCTTCAGCCAGGTCGCCACGGAGGGCGAGTTCAGCCGCCTCTACCTGGGCGTGCACTTCCGCTGGGACGCCGAGGACGGAAGGCAGATCGGCACGAACGTCGCCAAGTACGTGTCCGCCAACTCGCTGCTGCCGATCCGATCGGGCCGCCCGCACCACGGGTGAGACGCCCCCGCGGCCCGCACCCGCGGCACCACCCCCGTGAACCAC
>NZ_VJZD01000163.1 GCF_009377175.1 Streptomyces adustus | reverse complement strand
GTCGGGGTGGGGGTGCCGAAGCAAGCGTTCGGACGAGGATGTGACACGGCCGACACATGTCCCCAAATGACAAGTCACCTGTCTCCCTCGGTCAAGCGTTCACGTCCTGTCGGCCCTACCTTTGCACCACCGCGACGACGCGGTCGGCCTCCGGAGGTACCGCGCCAACTCCCCTGTGGTGCGCGTTCCTCCGGACCGGACGACCGTATCCGGGCAGCCGTGTCCGTCGTCCGCGGTGACTCCGTACCGATCCGCACGCCCTGTGCCGACCCGCTCACTCCGCGCGGGAACGCACAGGGCGTGCGATCACAGATCAGACGAAGGAGACGGACCGTGCATTTCCACGACGACTCACTGCTCCCTGAGAACCAGGAGAAGCTGGTCATTCAGGTAGCCCCCTACGGGCCGGAGTGGCTGCCCGGTGACGCCGACGACCTTCCCCTCACGATGGACGAGCACGTGCAGGCGGCCGTCGACTGCTACAACGCCGGCGCCACGGTGCTGCACATCCACGTGCGGGAGCTCGACGGCAAGGGCTCCAAGCGCCTGTCCATGTTCAACGAGCTGATCGGCCGGCTGCGCGAGGCGGTGCCGGACATGGTGCTCCAGATCGGCGGCTCCATCTCCTTCGCCCCCGAGGGCGAGGGGTCGGACGCCAACTGGCTGTCCTACGACACCCGCCACATGCTGGCCGAGCTGGACCCGAAGCCGGACCAGGTCACCATCGCGATCAACACCAGCCAGATGAACATCGTCGAGATCATGACCGACGACGACCTGGAGGGCACCTCGATCGCGAAGCCCGACTACTACCGCGCCTACCGCGACATGTACCTGGAGGCCGGCCCGGAGTTCTACCTGGAACACCTGAAGCGCCTCCAAGAGAAGGGCATCCAGGCCCACTTCCAGCTCGCGACCCTGGCCCAGCTGGAGACCGTCGAGCGCCTGATCCGCAAGGGCGTCTACACCGGCCCGCTGACCCTCAACTACGTGGCCATCGGCGGCGGTTTCGCCGGCCGTCACCCCGCGGACCTGATCGAGTTCATCCGCCGCGTCCCGGACGGCGCCACACTCACCATCGAGTCGTCGATGCGCGCGGTCGCCCCGATGAACGCCGTCGGTATCGCGCTCGGCGCGCACGTCCGCGTCGGCAACGAGGACAACCTGTGGGGAAAGAAGGGCGAGCGGATGTCCTCCGTCGCCCAGGTCGAGCAGATGGTGAAGATCTCCGAGGCGCTGGGCCGCGACATCGCCACCGGCGCCGAGGCCAAGAAGATCTACCACATCGGCGAGTACTACGACAGCGCCGACGAGACCCTGGCCAGGCTGGGCATGGTGCCGAACCGTCGCCCCGGCCAGCGCGGCTTCATGCTCCGCGACGTCTGATCGTCCCGCCGGTCACGCACACCTGACGTGGCACCGCGCCGCTCCGTGTGCCACGTCCCCCGGGCCGCCGGGGCACACCCCCCGCCCCGGCGGCCCTTCCCCCAACCCCTCTGATTTACGGAGCTCGACCGTGGCACATGCCGTTCGCTTCAAGGAGACCGGAGGTCCCGACGTCCTGCGCTGGGAGGAGGTCGTCGTCGGCGACCCCGGCCCGGGTGAGGTACGGATCCGGCACGAGGCCGTCGGTCTCAACTTCGCCGACACCTACTTCCGCACCGGCCTCTACCCGGCCCCGCTGCCCGCCGGAATGGGCGTCGAGGGCGCGGGCGTGATCGAGGCCGTGGGCGACGGAGTCACGGACTTCGCGGAGGGCGACCGGGTGACGTACACCGGAAGCCCGCTCGGCGCGTACAGCACGGAACGGGTCATGCCCGCCGACTCCCTGATCAAGCTGCCGGACGAGATCGGCTTCGAGACGGCCGCGGCGATGACCATGCGCGGTCTCACCTCCTCCTATCTGCTGCGCAGGATCTACCCGTTGAAGGCGGGCGACACGATCCTGCTCACCGCGGCGGCGGGCGGCGTGGGCCTCATCGTCTGCCAGTGGGCCAAGCTGCTGGGGCTCACCGTGATCGGTACGGTCTCCACCGAGGAGAAGGCCGAACTGGCCCGCGCCCACGGCTGCGACCACGTCATCCACTACCGCAGCGAGAGCGTTCCCGAGCGGGTGCGCGAACTGACCGACGGCGCGGGCGTGCCGGTCGTCTTCGACAGCGTCGGCGAGTCGACGTTCGCCGGTTCCCTCGCCTCGCTGCGGCGGCGCGGCCTCCTGGTCTGCTTCGGCACCGCCTCCGGCCCGGTCCCGCCGATCAACGCCATGCAACTGGCCGTCAACGGTTCGCTGTTCGTGACCCGGCCGGCCCTCGCCGACTACATCGCCGACCCCGCGGAGCGCGCCGAACTGGCCGGTGAGCTCTTCGGCCACGTCGCCGCCGGACGCATCAGCATCGAGGTGGGCCAGCGCTACGCGCTCCAGGACGCCGCCCAGGCGCACCGCGACCTGGAGTCGGGGAAGACCACGGGATCGTCCGTCTTCGTCCTCTGACCACGGCCCGCGCTCCCACAACACGCCCTTCTGCATGCGCGTATGACGTCGCGTCATGCCCGCATGCCCTTCCCCCGACGACCACGGACGTCGGGCCTCCGGCCTCGAACGGATCACGTGTCTCACGACCCTCTCCAGGAGGAAGCACCATGGAAAAGACTCTTACTCCGGTCCAGGACACACCCGCGCCGGTGCGCTCCTACAGCCGCGGCTCGATCCAGGTCGAACCGCTGACCTGCGCCATCGGCGCCGAGCTCTCCGGCGTGAACCTCGGTGACGCCGCACGTGACGACGACCTGTTCGCCGAGATCAAGTCCCTGCTCCTGAAGCACAAGGTGCTCTTCCTGCGCGACCAGGACATCACCCGCGCAGAGCATGTCGCGTTCGCCGAGCGCTTCGGCGCGCTGGAGGACCACCCGGTGGCGGGCAGCGACCCGGAGCACCCGGGCCTGGTCCGGATCTACAAGGACCTCGACAGTCCGGCCGAGCACTACGAGAACGCCCTGCACACCGACGGGACCTGGCGTGAGGCCCCCGCCATGGGTGCGGTGCTGCGCTGTATCGAGTCGCCGCCGGTCGGCGGCGACACCATCTGGATCAACATGGCCGAGGCCTTCCGCCGGCTGCCGGAGCACATCAAGACGCAGATCAAGGGCCTGCGCGCCCGGCACAGCATCGAGGCCAGCTTCGGCGCCGTCATGCCCGAGGAGCAGCGGCACGCGCTCAAGGCGCGCTTCCCCGACGCGGAGCACCCGGTGGTGCGCACCCACCCCGAGACCGGTGAGCAGATCCTCTTCGTCAACAGCTTCACCACCCACTTCGTCAACTTCCACACGCCCGAGAACGTGCGCTTCGGGCAGGACTACGCCCCGGGGGCGAGCCACCTGCTGAACTACCTGCTCAGCCAGGCGGCGGTCCCCGAGTACCAGGTGCGCTGGCGCTGGACGCCGAACAGCGTGGCGATCTGGGACAACCGCTCCACCCAGCACTACGCCGTCCAGGACTACTGGCCCGCCGTCCGCAAGATGGAGCGCGCCGGAATCGTGGGCGACAGACCGTTCTGATCCGACTCCCCTTCAAAGAAGTGCGTGAGGTGATGACAATGGGGCTCCAGACCACTGCGGTCGCCGTTCCCGGAACGAGTTCGTCCTCGTCCGGGTGGCCGGTCTCCCGAGGCTATGCCTGGATCGTTTTCGCCCTGAGTTTCGGGCTGTTGCTGTCCGACTACATGTCGCGGCAGGTACTGAACGCCGTCTTCCCGATGCTGAAGGACGACTGGCTGCTCTCCGACGCCCGACTGGGCTCGCTCAGCGGTGTCGTGGCGCTGATGGTCGGCCTGCTCACCTTCCCGCTCTCGCTGGTGGCGGACCGCTGGGGCCGGGTCAGGAGTCTGCTGTTCGCCGCTGTGACGTGGAGCCTGGCGACCCTGGGCTGCGCGTTGGCGGCGAACTACGGCCAGATGTTCACCGCCCGGCTCATCGTCGGTGTCGGTGAGGCCGCCTACGGCAGCGTCGGGATCGCCGTGGTCCTGAGCGTCTTCCCGATCGCGATGAGGGCCACCCTCTCCGGGGCATTCATCGCGGGCGGCGCCTTCGGCTCGGTCCTGGGCGTGTCGATCGGCGGTGCGGTGGCCGACCAGTTCGGCTGGCGCTGGGCCTTCGGCGCCATGGGCCTCTTCGGACTGCTGCTGGCCGCCGTCTACGGGATCGTGGTCACGGAGAAGCGACTGCGTCCCCGGGCGGACACGGACGCGGACACGGACACGGACACCGCCGAGACCGCCGACGCCGCCGAGGACACGGAGGCCGCCCCGCCCGCGCGACTCCGCGCCCTGCTGCCACGGCTGTTCTCCTCCGTCTCGGTGATCAGCGCGTACGTCGGCAGCGGACTCCAGCTGTTCACGGCGGGCAGCCTCATCTCCTGGCTGCCCAGCTACTTCAACCGCTACTACGACCTGCCCACCGCGAAGGCCGGCGCCGCTGCCGGGGTCTTCATCCTGCTCATCGGCGTAGGGATGGTTCTCGGCGGAATCGCGTCGGACCGGATCAGCAGGACCGCGCCGATCCGGAAGTGGGGCGTGGCCATCGGTTGCAGCCTCGGCTCCCTGGTCCTGCTGCTGGCCGCCTTCCATCTGCCCACCGGACCGCTCCAGCTCGCCCTGCTGGCCGCGGGGGCACTGCTGACGGCCGGCTCGGCCGGGCCGGCCGCCGCCATGGTCGCCAATCTGACCCCGGTGGCGATCTCCGCGACCGCGTTCGCCACCCTCACCCTGGCCAACAGTCTGCTCGGTCTGGCCCCCGGACCCTCGGTCACCGGCGCGCTCGCGGACCGGATGGGTCTGCTCGGGGCACTGCGGATCGTCCCGTTCGTCGCCCTCGCCGCCACCGTCGCCTTCCTGATCGGCCGCCGCTGGTACGACCGCGACCTGCTGCGGATCACCGGGATCGCCCCGGTCGCCGAACCGAAGGAACTCGCGGTCACGGAGGCCGAGGAAGCGGAGGTGTCCTCATGAGCGGACCCGCACAGGCAACCGTCGTGATCGTCCCCGGTCTCCGCGACCACGTCGAGGAGCACTGGCAGACCCTGCTCGCCGCCCGGCTCGCCGAAGCCGGCCGGACGGTGGTCACCGTGCCGCCGCTGACCGAGGACCGGCTCGGCCGCGAGGCCCAGGTCGCCGCCCTGGACAAGGTGGTGGCACAGCTCGACGGACCCGTCGTCCTGGTCGCCCACAGCGCCGGTGTGATCACCACCGTGCACTGGTCCCAGCGGCACGGGGCCGACGTACAGGGTGCGCTGCTGGTCACCCCGCCCGACTTCGAGACCCCGCTGCCGGAGGGCTATCCCACCCCGGAGGTACTGGCCGAGAACGGCTGGACACCGGTTCCCCGTTCGGCGCTGCCCTTCCCCAGCGTCGTCGCGGCCAGCTCCGACGACCCGCTGGGCTCCCTGGAGCGCGTCCGCGAACTGGCCGCGGACTGGGGCGGCCGGCTCGTGGAACTCGGCGCGGTCGGCCACCTCAACCCCGCCTCCGGTCACGGGCCCTGGCCCCGGTCGGAGGAACTCCTAAGCGAACTCGAACACGGCTGACACCCAGCCCGACGTACAGCCCCCGGAAAGGCGACGATGAACACCGACGACACCGATCTGCTGTGGTCCCCAGGTCCCCGCGAGACACAGGACTCCAACGTCGCGTGCTTCATGCGGTGGCTCGGCACCACCCGGGGGCTGCACTTCGCGGACTACGCCGAGCTGTGGCGGTGGAGCGCCACGGACCTGCCCGGCTTCTGGTCCGCCGTGTGGGAGTACTACGGCCTGGACGCCGTCAGCGGCTACGACGCCGTACTCGCGGACGCGTCCATGCCGGGCGCCGACTGGTTCCCCGGGGCCCGGCTGAACTTCGCCGAACGGTGCTTCGCCCACGCCTGCGACACCCGTCCGGCGCTGGTCGCCGTCACCGAGGACGCCGAACCCGTGGACATCTCCTGGGAGGAGCTGCGCGGACAGGTGGCGGACGTCGCCGCGGCACTGCGCCGGATGGGCGTGGCGCCCGGCGACCGCGTGGCAGGCTATCTGCCCAATATCGCGCAGAGCGTGGTCGCCCTGCTGGCCACGGCCTCGGTCGGCGCGGTCTGGACGGCGTGCTCCCCGGACTTCGGCACTCCCAGCGTGCTCGCCCGGCTGAGCCAGGCCCGGCCCGTCGTCCTGGTGGCGGCGGACGGCTACCGCTACGGCGGCAAGGAGTACGACAGGCGGGCGGCGATCGCCGAACTCGTGGACGGACTGCCCACCGTCCGCCACGTCCTCGCTGTCGACCGGCTCGGCACCGCGCCGGAGACCCCGTGGTCGCGGCGGCCCGACGTCGAGGTGCACGTCTGGTCCGAACTGCCCGCCGTCGAAGGTCCGCTGGAATTCGCCGACGTGCCCTTCGACCACCCGCTGTGGATCCTGTGGTCGTCCGGGACCACCGGGGTGCCCAAGGGAATCGTGCAGGGGCACGGCGGCATCGTCGTGGAGCTGCTCAAGGCCCTCGGTCTCGGCGCCGATCTGCGGGCCGAGGACCGCTATCTGTTCGTCACGTCCACGAGCTGGATGGTCTGGAACTTCCTGGTCGGCGGACTGCTGCACGGCAGCACGATCGTCCTGTACGACGGTAGCCCCACCTTCCCCGACGTCGCCGGCGCCTGGCGGGTGGCCGAGCGGACCGGCGCGACGATGGTCGGCGTGGGCGCGGCCTATCTCGCCGCCGTGGAGAAGTCGGGCACCGACCTCGCGGCCGGGCTCGATCTCGGCGCGCTGCGCTCCGTCATGCAGACCGGTTCCTCGCTGCCCGCCAGTACCTGGCGCTGGGTCCACGAGCGGCTCGCGCCGGACGTGTGGCTCCAGTCCATCTGCGGCGGGACCGACATCTGCTCGGTCCTCGCGGGCGGTTCCCCGCTGCTGCCCGTACGCGTGGGCCGCATCCAGTGCCCCTCGCTCGGTGTCGCGCTCGACGCCTGGGACCCCGCCGGGCGGCCGCTCACCGGCGAGCAGGGCGAGCTCGTGGTGACCGCGCCGCTGCCGTCGATGCCTCTGTACTTCGTGGACGACCCGGACGGGGCCCGCTACCGGGCCAGCTACTTCGACACGTACCCGGGTGTCTGGCGGCACGGCGACTGGGTCACCGTCCACCCCGACCTGTCGGTCGTCGTGTCCGGGCGCTCGGACTCCACGCTCAACCGCATGGGCGTCCGCATGGGCTCCGCCGACATCTACGACGTCGTGGAGCAGCTCCCCGAGGTCGCCGACAGCCTGGTCGTCGGCGTGGAGCGCCCGGACGGCGGCTACTTCATGCCCCTGTTCGTGGTGGCCGCCGAGGGCACCGCCGTGGACGACGGGCTGCGCGAGCGGATCGCCGGTGCCGTCAGGCGCCGGCTGTCGCCCCGTCATGTGCCCGACGTCATCGTGCCGATCGCGGCGGTGCCGCGCACCCTGACCGGGAAGAAGCTGGAGGTGCCGGTCAAGCGCATCCTCCAGGGCGCCTCCGTCGGTGACGTCAGCAGCGCGGGCGCCGTCACCCATCCCGAGACCCTGGCCTGGTTCGCGGAGTACGCACGGCGGTCGATGCCGGCCGAGTGACCGCCGAACCCGGTGCGCAAAGCCCCCGCCCGCCCTCGTGATCGACGAGGGCGGGCGGGGGCTTTACGGGCACCGGGCGCCCGGGGGTGCGGGCGCGCCGGTGGCGTACCCGGTGCGTCAGAGGGCTCCGACGCCGTACTGGAGCGTCAGGCTGGTGACGGACACGACCACCCACAGGCAGGCGCCCAGCAGCAGGGGGCGCGGGCCGGTACGGCGCAGGGCGGCGACATCGGTGGACAGGCCGACCGCGCAGAGCGCGACGGTGATCAGGAGGACGGAGAGCTCCTTGAGGCCGGGCTGGACACCGGCCGGGACGAGTCCGGCGCTGTTGGCCGCCGCGGCCAGCAGGAAGACCACCAGGAACCACGGCACCAGCCGGAACGCGCTCACCCGGGGCGAGTCGGCGGCCGCGTCGGCGGCGCGGGCGCGCCGCCGGGCCCAGAGCGCCAGGCCCAGACAGATCGGGATGATCATCAGAGTGCGGGTGAGCTTGACGACGACCGCGTCGTCGATGGCCGAGGGACCGTAGGCGGTGGCGACGGCGACCACGGACGACATGTCGTTGACCGCCGTGCCGGCGAAGAGGCCGAAGGCGTGCGGGTCCATCCCGAGCAGATGGCCGAGCACGGGGAAGACGAGCACCGCGGCGATGTTGAACAGGAAGATCGTCGAGATGGCGTAGGCGACTTCGGCGCTCGCGGCGCCGATGACCGGGGTGACCGCGGCGATCGCCGACGCCCCGCAGATCCCGGTGCCCGCGCCGACGAGCGTGCGCAGGTTGCTCTCGACACCGAGCCGGCGGCCCAGGAAGTGGGCGGCGGTCAGACAGGCGCCCAGCGAACCCAGCATGATCGGCAGTGAGCCGCCGCCCACGTGGAGCACCTGCGTGAGCGACAGCTGGGCGCCGAGCAGGGCGACTCCGGCCTGGAGCACCGGCTTGTTGGCGCCGGTGATGCCCCGGCGCAGACGCGGACCCGGCTTGCGTACGGCGGCGACGAGCACGCCGAGGACCACGGCCGTCACCGGGCCGCCGAGCACCGGGAGCAGTCTGCCGACCGCCGTGGCCAGTGCGGCGAGTGCCAGGGTGAGGGCGAGTCCGGGCAGTCGGGACCCGGGCCCCTCGCCGTGGGCCTGCTGCGTCCCGGCGGTGCCGGTGGGGGTCTCGGTGGACGGGAGTTCCGTGGCGGACGGGGTCGCCGTGGTGGACGGGGGCTCCTGGACAAGTGCTTTCTTCACGGTGTCGACTCTCGTCCGTCTCCCGCACCCCTTGTAGGCCCCGGTTCGCGACAAGGCCATAGGGCTGCCCTATGGCCGGTGACAGCGTGCTGCCCCGGTCGCCGTCGGGGGGACCGGGGCAGTCGGCCGGAACCGTCAGGGACGGTCGGTCGGAGCAGTCAGGGGTGGCCGGAACCGTCAGGAGCGTCGGGGACGGTCAGGAGCCCGAAGGCCGACGGCCGGGTCGGCGGCAGGCGAGGGCGAGCAGTTGCGACGCCTGCGCCGGCAGTGACCGTCCGCGCGGCCAGACCGCCTGGAGCACCCTGTCCAGGCGCAGTTCGGCCTCGGTGGGCACCGACACGAGCCGTCCCTCCGCCAGGTCGTCCTGCACGGCCATGGCCGACAGCACCGCGGGTCCCACTCCGCTCGCCGCGGCGCTGCGCAGCGGGGCGATGGCCCCGAGTTCCAGCAGCGGGGTGGCGACGCCGCCGTACGGCTCCAGCGCCGTCTCCAGCGTCTCCCGCGTTCCGGAGCCGGGTTCGCGCAACACCAGTGCGGTGGCGGCCAGTTCGCCGCCCGGGACGGGGTCGCTGCGGTGCGCCCAGGGGTGGTCCGGGGTCACCACCACCAGCAGCCGGTCGCGTCCGACCACGGTGGACCGCAGGTCCCGCGGGATGCACGGGCCCTCGACGAAGCCGACGTCCAGCGTGTCGTGCCGCAGCCCCTCGATCACCTTGCGGCTGTTCGACACCTCCAGTCCCACGTGGAGGTGCGGCGCCGACTCCCGCAGCGCCAACAGCCAGCCGGGCACGAGGTGTTCGGCCACCGTCAGGCTGGCCCCCACCCGCAGCCGGCCCTCCTGGCGCGATCTGAGCGCCGCCGTGCCCTCGACGAAGGCGGCCGCGCTCTCCAGCACGCCCCGGGCCCAGTCCGTGACCACCAGGCCGGCCGGGGTGAGCCGGGAGCCCCTGGTGGTCCGTAGCAGCAGCTTCACTCCCAGGCGCCGCTCCAGCGTCATCATCCGCGCGCTGGCGGACGGCTGGCTGATCGCGAACCGGGCCGCCGCCTGGCTGAGGCTGCCGGTCTCCGCCACGGCGACGAGCAGTTCCAGGGCATGCAGATCCGGCAGGTCACTCGGCACCGCGGACAGCTCCTTCGGGGACGGTCTCAGTCCGTGGCGGACTGGTCGACGACGATCTCGCGCTTGAGGATCTTGCCGGTGGCGCCCTTGGGCAGGGCGTCCGTGAAGGTCACGATCCGCGGGTACTTGTAGGCGGCCACCCGCTCCTTGACGAAGTCGCGCAGGGCGTCCGCGGAGGTGTCCGCCCCGTCCTGACGCAGGGTCACGACGGCCGCGATCTCCTCCCCGTGGACCTGGTGCGGCACGCCGACCACGGCGGCCTCGGCGACGGCCGGGTGCTCGTAGAGGACCTCCTCGATCTCGCGCGGGTAGACGTTGTAGCCGCCGCGGATGATGAGGTCCTTCTTGCGGTCGACGATGAAGTAGTAGCCGTCCTCGTCGACGCGGGCGAGGTCGCCGCTGTGGAACCATCCCCCGCGCACGGCGTCCTCGGTCGCCTCGGGGCGGTTCCAGTAACCCTTCATCACGTTCTCGCCGCGGATGGCGATCTCGCCGACCTCACCGGGAGCGACCGTGCTGCCGTCGTCGGCGACGAGCCTGACCTCGACCCCGCGGATGGGCAGGCCGATCGAGCCGGCCTTGCGCGGCCGGTCCGGGGGGTTGAACACGGCGACCGGCGAGGTCTCGGAGAGGCCGTAGCCCTCCAGCACGGTCACGTCGAAGTCCCGTTCGAAGCCGTGCAGGACCTCGACGGGCAGCGAGGCGCCGCCGGAGATCGCCACCCGCAGCGGCGAGAGGTCGTGGCCCGCGGGGACGCCGGTCTGCAACAGGGCCGTGTACATGGTGGGCACGCCGAGGAACACGGTGACCCGGTCCCGGTGCATGATCTCCAGCGCCCTGGCGGGCTCGAAGCGCGGCAGCAGGGTCAGGGTCGCGCCCGCGCTGACGGCCGCGTTGAGGGCGCACGTCTGCCCGAACGCGTGGAACAGCGGAAGTCCCCCGAACAGGACGTCGTCCGGGCGGATCCGGATCAGCGTCTCCCGCGTGGTGACCGCGTTGCTGAGCAGGTTGCGGTGGGTCAGCTCGGCGCCCTTCGGGGTGCCCGTGGTGCCGGAGGTGTAAAGGATCACGGCGGTGTCGTCCGCCGCCCGCTCCACCACCTCGGCCATCGGCTCGGCCGCCCGCAGCAGGCCGTCGAACACCTCCGCGTCCGTCACCAGGCACTCCGCCCCGACCTCGGTGGCGGCCTTCGCCACCTCCTCGGCGAACAGGGGGTGGACGAGCACCGCGCGGGCCCCGGAGTCGCGCAGGGTGAAGGCCGCCTCGCGCGCCTTCAGCAGCGGGTTCATCGGTACGACGGCGGCTCCGGCCCGCAGGATGCCGTAGTACACGACCGGGAAGAGACTCACGTTGGGCATCACCAGGGCGACGCGATCGCCCGGTCGGACCCCCCTGTCCCGCAGCAGCGAGGCGAGCCGGGCGCTCGCGTCGTCCAACTGGGCGTAGGTGAGGGTGGTGTCGTCCTGACGGACGGCGATCCGGTCACCGCCGGTCCGGGCGGACTCCACCAAGACTGCCGCGAGGTTGTTCATGCGTCTTCCGTTCGGTCGGGTCGGGTGGTCGTCAGGGACGGCCGTGGGCACCGGTCGGCGGCCACGGGGCCGGCACCGGTCCGGCAGGCCCCGGGGGTCAGGATCACGTCGCGGGGGCTGATCCCGCCACGGGCGGAGCCGTCCTCGGCGCCGCGCGCCTCTCCCCAGAAGCCCGGCGGCAGGTCGCGGCCCCGGTGCGCGGTCAGCCACAGCCGCAGCACATGGCGCTTCGCCGCGGGCTCGGCGAAGTCCTCGTACGCCGTACGGGCGTGCAGCACCGCGTGGTTGTTGACCAGCAGCAGGTCGCCCGCCCCGAAGCCGACGTCCAGCCGGAACTCCGGCGCCGCGGTCACCTCGTCGACCAGGTCGAACAGCTCCAGGTCGGCCGGTTCCAGACGGGGGACGTCGGCGAAGCGCTGCGCCGATTCCAGGTAGCAGCGGTTGTAGCGGGTGCTGAGCTTTCCGTCGTACCAGGCGGCGAGCGGCACGGCGTCGTACGGGAGTTCGCCGGGAGCCTGCTCCTCCCTGCGGTCCAGGAAGTGCGTGCGGTACAGGCGCTCGACCAGGTCGGGACGGCGGGCCAGGACGGCGTCGTGGACGGCCGCGGAGCTGACCAGGCGGGTGTGCCCGCCGGAGCGGCCCGCCCGCAGGCACAGCAGTGCGAGGAGATCGGACCCGTCGGTGTGGAAGGGCAGTTCCGCTCGTGTCTGGTAGCCGCGCGTCGCGGGGTCGGCCAGGGTCCGGCCGGTGTCCCGGGCGTGCCCGAGCATATGGCCGGCGGCGTTCTGCGACACCGGGATCCCCAGGTGCTGTCCCAGTCCCCAGAACACCGTGCTCGCCACCGGCAGGCTGTACCGCTCGACCGGGAGCCCTCTGACCAGGACGAATCCACGGCCGTTCTCCAGCTCGTCGGCGATCCTCGCCAGTTGGCCGGCCAGCGTGGGCAGCGGGAAGTCCGCGGCCGCGACCTTCAGCAGCGGCACGCCCCGCTCGTGGACCGCCCGCGCGGCGCTCTCCAACTCGTCGACCTGTGCCGGGGACAGCCGCAGGACCCACTCCTCGGAGCCCGCGAGGTCCGCGGCCCGCCACACGGCCGCTCCCGTGCAGGGCCGTCGCAGCACGTCGCGCACGTTCTTCATCGGGGGCTCCCACCGGGTGTGTCCGCCGAGCGGGCGCCGGGGTGGCTGCCGATCGGCCGGAGACCGTGAACCGCGGGCACGTCTCTCCTCGTCTCTACGCGCTTTCTACGCGCTTTCTACGCGGGGAATCCCATGGATTTCAGCGCGACCAGGTCCGCCAAGGCCCTCGGTCGTCATTCTCCAGGGATTCGCCATCGCATTTTCAAGGCTGCTCGGATCTTGCTTTCAGGGCTGGTCAACGGCCGAACGATTTGCCATGGTGTTCTCCGTCGGATTTCCGATCGACGGGGTACCGAATTGCGGACGGCGAACCCCCTCGCGGGTGGTGCAACGTTAGGTCACCGTGTGACGCCACGCTTGACTTGACGGGACATCTGACTTATCAGTTAGGGACAGAGCCCTGGAGTGCGCCCATGAAGCCCCTCGTCCGCAACGCGACCCTGAGCGGCTACGTCGAGCTCAGTCAGTCGCTCGGCATCGACCCGCGGGGATTGATGCGGCAGGCGGGCCTCGACCCGGCCGGACTGGCGGTCCAGGACCGGTGGATCTCCGGCGCGGCCGTGATCCTGCTGCTCGAACTCTCGGCGACGGCAGCCCGCCGCGAGGACTTCGGCCTGCTGCTCGCCGAGCGGCGCCGCTTCTCCAACCTCGGCCCGATCAGCCTCGTCATCCGCGAGGAGCCCGACGTCCGCAGTGCGGTCGAGCTGCTGGTCCGGCACGAGTACATGTACAACGAGATGCTGCACAACCGGCTGTCCGAGTCGAGCGGCCTGGCCACCCTCAAGGTCGGTCTGGAGGTCGGCGAGGCGATGGCGACCCGGCAGGCCACCGAGCTGGCCGTGGGCGCCTTCCACCAGGTGCTGCGCAACTTCCTCGGCACCCGCTGGCAGGCCCTGTCCGTGTGCTTCACGCACTCCGCCCCGGCGGACCTCGGGACACACCGGCGCATTTTCGGCACCACCGTGGAATTCAACCGCGAATTCAACGGAATCATCTTCTACGGCAACGACCTGAACGTCCCCAACCCCATGTCGGACCCGTTGCTGCGGACCTATGCCCGCCAGTATTTCGAGTCGATCGCGGTGTCGAGGGACACGACCGTGCTGGACCGCGTGCGCGATCTGATCGAGGTCCTGCTGCCGACCGGGCGCTGCTCCATCGAGCAGGTCGCGTGCAGTCTCGGGGTCGACCGACGCACGGTGCACCGGCATCTGGCGGCGTCGGGTGAGACGTTCTCCTCCCTGCTCAACGCCACGCGCGCGCAGCTCGCGGAGCATCTGGTGGCGAACCCGCGCCGCTCGCTGACGGAGATCTCCGGGCTGCTGGGGTTCTCCGCGCCCAGCGCCTTCTCGCGCTGGTTCCGCGAGCGGTTCGGGTGCAGCGCGCGGGACTGGCGCGCCCAGCGGACCGGGCCACGCGGACTCGGCGAGGGGCCGCCGCTGTCCGCCGCCCGCCGCGGCCCCCACCTCTGACCGGCGCGCACCGTCGAGCAGGGGCGCACCAACGGCGGTCACGCACCCCGGCCGGACGCGGGCCTCGCGCCCCCGAGCCCCCGGGACTGGCGCCCCACGTCCCACGCGCCCCGCGCGCCCCGCGCGATCAGTTCAGCGCGCCCTCGCGCGCGGCTTCAGCGGCACCGACGGCAGCTCCGGGGCGGGCAGGGGCGCGCCGTCGTAGCCCGCCACCTCGCCGAAGCGGGGACCGCCGAGCTCCTTCATCCAGTCCGCCCGCGCCCGCGCGATGTCCTCGTGGCTGCGCCCGACGAAGTTCCACCACATGACGATCTCCTCCTCGAACGGGGTTCCGCCGAGCAGGACCGTCCGGGCCGGTTCGTCCGAGTCGTTGCCGAGGGTCAGCGTGTCGGTCCCGGTGGGCACGTAGCCCAGTTCCGCGGGACGCAGCGAGGTGCCCGCCACCCGGACGTGCCCGTGGTCGACGAGGACGCCGTGCTCGAAGCCCGGGTCCACGGCGAGGGTGAGCGTGGCGCGGGGTTCGAGGACGACCTCGGCGCCGAGCAGCGGCGTGAAGGTCCGTACCGGTGAGGCGGCCCCGGCGAGGGCGCCGAGGAAGACGCTGATCCGCGCCCCGTCGACCAGCACCGGCTCGGGTGCGAAGTGCTGGAAGTCCCGCCCGGTGTCGCGGTGCTCGTCGGGCAGGGCCACCCACAGCTGGACGCCGTGCAGGACCTCGGTGTCCGGGGTGGAGACCTCGGTGTGGCTGATGCCGTGCCCGCCGGTCATGAGGTTCAGCTCGCCGGGCCGTACGAACGCGTGACTGCCGAGGCTGTCGCGGTGTTCGATCTCCCCGCCGAACAGCCAGCTGACCGTCTGGAGGCCGGTGTGCGGGT
This sequence comes from Streptomyces adustus, assembly GCF_009377175.1. Lineage (GTDB taxonomy): Bacteria > Actinomycetota > Actinomycetes > Streptomycetales > Streptomycetaceae > Streptomyces > Streptomyces adustus. Next base: position 6,896 of record NZ_VJZD01000163.1, on the reverse strand, counting down.
GCGGGGCGACGTCCATGCCGCCTGTGCGGGCGACGTCGTCGGGGCCGTAGTGGTCGGCGAAGCACCAGGCCCCGATCAGGGACCGGCCGCGCTGCGGCAGGGTGCGCCGTACGGTCATCGACCGCGGGCCGCCCAGCGGTACGTCCCGCGGGGTGAGCACCTCGACGCGCCCCGACCCGGCTCCACCCGTCGGGTGGTCCGCTCCGCTCGTCCCGTCCGTCGCGTCCAGCCGGTTCATGCCGTCCTCCCGTTGCACCTGTTCACCCCGCAGCGTCCGCCCCGGTCGTGATAGTTTCATATTCAACCATAATTGTCCCGATCATAGGACGATGGCCGCACCACGGCACCACACGTACACGACGCAGCGCGGGCGCCGACGACGCCCCTGAAGGAGTGCAGGTTGAGCAGCCCCACAGCAAGCCCCGAGCCGAGCCTCGTGCACGGGTCCCCGGCCCCGCGGATCTACCTCGACAAGCAGAGCCCCAAGGCCTACCACGCCCTGGTGCAGACCTCGGAGGCGGTGCGCGCGACGGCCGCCGACGCGGGGCTCGACCGCGTTCTGGTGGAGCTGGTCAACCTCCGGGTGTCGCAGATCAACGGCTGCGCGTTCTGCCTCGACGTGCACACCAGGGCCGCCCTGCGCGCCGGCGAGACGACTCGGCGCCTGGGCGTGCTGGCCGCCTGGCGGGAGACCGGGCTGTTCACCCCCGCCGAGCGGGCGGCCCTCGCGCTGGCGGAGGCGACCACGAGCGCCGCCGACACCGCCGCCCAGGACTCCGCCTACGCCGCCGCCCGGGAGGTGCTCACCGACGACCAGATCTCCGCGGTGATCTGGGTCGCGATCACCATCAACGCCTTCAACCGGGTCTCGATCCTGAGCCGGCACCCCGTACGGGCCGATCACTGAGCCCTGCGGTCCGGTGGATGTCCCGGGAGCGGGCGGGAGGCCGCGGAGCTGGGCACTGTCACGGACGGTGACCGGCCGCGGGGTGAGCCGTCGCCGGTGTCCACGCTCCCGAATGCGGCGCGTTCGATCGCCCTGCACGCTGGTAGCACGGACGACCCGGGGACACGGCGGACCGCAGGAGGTTCCGGTGGCGCACGGCGATGAGAACCCGCAGCTGGACGAGCGGGACGTTTCCATGCTGGACGCCCTCTTCACCCAGTCGCCCGTAGGGCTCCACCTGCTCGACACCGACCTGCGGGTGGTGCGGATCAACACCTCCACGCCCTCCATGCGGGGCGTCGCGATGGAGAGCATGGTCGGCCGGCCGTTCCGGTCCGCGTACGACATCGTCGTGGACGACGACATGGAAGACGCCATCCAGGAGGTGCTGGACACCGGGGTCGCCGTGCGCCAGCGGGTCGTGCGGGCCCGGTTCAAGCGGGACCCGTCCCAGGAGGGGCACTTCGAGGTGTCCGTGCTGCGCCTGGAGAACCCGGACGGGAAGGTGCTCGGCGTGGCCGTCACCTCCGTGGACGTCACCGAACGGGAGCGGGCGCGCGGCCGGGCCCGGGTGCTGGACGCCGTCCGCAGGACCGTGGGACGGACCCTGGACTCGGCCGTGTCCTGCGAGGAACTCGTCAATGTGGTGGTGCCCGCGTTCGCCGACGTGGCGATCGTGGAGGTGGTGGACGCGGTGATCCGCGGCGACGAGCCGCCGCTGGCCCCGCTGCCCGCGAACACCCCGCTGCTGCGTGCCGCGTACCGTAGCGTCGCCGAGGGAACGCCCATCGCCCACCCGGTGGGCGATGTGCACCGACTGCCGGGTCCCACTCCATTCACCCGGTGCCTGGCCGACCTTCGCGCCCGGGTGGTCTCGCTGCGCCCCGACGCCCCCTGGCTGGCCTTCGACCCCCCGCGCGCCGAGGCCATCCTCTCCGCGAAGGCCCACACCCTCCTCGCGGCTCCCCTGACCCTGCGCGACAACGTGCTCGGACTCATCAGCCTGTACCGCGCCGGGGACTCGCCACCCTTCGACGAGGGCGACCGCAGGCTCGCGGTCGAGCTGGCCGCCCACACGACGCTGTGCATCGACAACGCGCGCCGCTTCGCCCGGGAGCACACCGTGGCCGCCACGGTCCAGCGCCATCTGCTGCCCCGCAGCCCGGAGAGCCAGACCTCGCTGGAGACCGCGTACCTGTCCGTCACCGGCGCCGATCCCGGCGCCTGGTACGACACCATCGCGCTGTCCAGCGCCCGCACCGCGCTCGTCGTCGGCAGCGTCTCCGGGAAGGGTCTCAACGCGGCGGCCACCATGGGCCAGCTGCGCACGGTCGTGCGCTCGCTGTCCACGTTCGACCTCTCCCCCGACGAACTGCTGGCCCGGCTGTACGACACGGCCGCGCACCTGGCGACCGAACGGGCGAACCTGCCGCTGGGCGATCCCATGCGCCGCGAGCCCCTCACCGCCGACTGCGTCTACGCGGTCCACGACCCGCTGACCGGCACCTGCACGATGGCCGGCGCGGGCCGCCTGGCACCGGTCCTCGTCGAACCCGACGGCACCGTCAGCATCCCCGACACCCCGGCCGGCCCCGCCCTGGGCTCCGAGGCGGACTCGCCGTTCGCCGCCGGGGAGTTCGCGGTGCCGGACGGCAGCGTCCTGGTGTTCACCAGCGATCCGCTGCTGACCTCGTACCTCGCGGAGTCCTCACGTCCGCTGCGGCAGTCGCCGGACTACCGCGACCGGCCGCTCCAGGACCTCTGCGACGACATCGTGTACGCGCTGCCGGCCGGGATGGGGGCGGGGGACGCCGCGGTGATCGTCGCGCGGGTCCGCTCCTTCCCGCCCGAGCAGGTCGCCACCTGGGAGTTCGAGTCGGACCCGGCCACGGTGGCACTGGCCCGGCGGAACACCCGCACACAGCTCGCCCGGTGGCAGATCGACCAGGACACGGCGTTCAACACCGAACTCATCGTCAGCGAACTGGTCACCAACGCGATCCGGTACGGCAGCCCGCCGATCGAGGTCCGCCTGGTCAGCGACCGCAGTCTGACGTGCGAGGTGCGCGACTCCGGCTCGGCCGCGCCCCATCTGCGCCACGCCCGGACGGTCGACGAGGGCGGCCGGGGTCTGTTCATCGCCTCGCAGCTGGCCCAGGCCTGGGGCACCCGTTACACGACCGAGGGCAAGACGATCTGGACGGAACAGTCCTTCCCCTCCCTCAAGCGCCGGAGCTGACCGGCAGCGCCGGTGCCGGGGGACCGCAGGCGCGGCCTCCGCCGCCCCGCCCGCGATCCCTCGGCACCGGCCCGCCGGCCCTGACCGTGCGCACCCGACCGGCACCCTCACTTGCGCCGGGCGTGACCGTCCTGTCCCGACTCCGGCTCCGGCCCCGCCGCGACCGGTACGTCCACCACGTCCACGTCGGCGGCCCGGACGTAGGCGAGCCGGTGGCCCAACTGGATCTCGTAGTACTGCTCGCCGCCCTTGACCACCGGGCTCGGCGACTCGACGAAGTTCGACCGGTCGACGTAGGAGCCGCCCAGCCGGGACTGGGTCACATACCGCTGGCCCGCGAGAATGCTGTAGGGCAGCGGCGACTGGGTCGGCTCCTGCATCCCCTCGGGGTAGGCCCCCGTCTCCGGCAGGGCGCGCCCGAACACCTGGACCTCGCTCAGGCCCTCCTTCGGCGTCACCATTTGGCCGCCCGCGCCGACGGCCGTCGGGTGGTTCCTCGGGTTCCAGAACCACCCCTCGTGTCCCTGGAACCAGATCGCCGTCCAATCGCCGTCGCGATCGGCGACCGCGAAGGTCTGCCCGGCGGAGACCCGCGACCCCAGGTCGTTGACGTCCTGCGTGGAGGCCGCGCCGTCCGGGTGCCGGCCCGGGTCCTGGAGCAGCGGCGCGCTCTCGGACGGCTCGGTGTACAGCCGTACGGCGCTGGATCCGTGCGGCGCGCACGGCGAGTGGTCGTGGTCGCCGCCACAGCCGGTGAACAGCGGCTCGTGGGTGGCGAAGTCGGGCAGGATCGTCACCATGCCGCTCTGCTCGCCGCCGGTGGCCCGCAGGGGTGCGCCGAGCAGGTCGAAGTAGTGCCGCCAGTCCCAGAAGGGACCGGGGTCGTCGTGCATGCTGGGGATGCTGCCGCCGGTCGGGGCGGGCACGTTGTCGTGGCCGAAGATGTGCTGCCGGTCGAGCGGGATGCCGTACTTCTTCGCAAGGTAGCGCACCAGGCGGGCCGACGACCGGTACATCTGCTCCGAGTACCAGGTGTTGGGCTGGGTCAGGAAACCCTCGTGCTCGATACCGATCGAACGGGCGTTGACCAGCTGGTTCCCGGAGTGCCAGGCCGTGTCCTTGGTCCTGATGTGCTGGGTGACATGACCGTCCTTGGAGCGGATCGAGTAGTGCCAGGACGCCTCCGTCGGATCCTGCACGGTCTGGAACATGCTCGACAGACTGGCCTCGGTGTCGTGGATGACGATGTACTCGATCTTCTCGTCACGGGGCCGGTCGGCCAGGTCGTGGTTGCCGTACCCGCCGTCGTACTGGACGTACGGCGCGCTCAGCCACGAACAGTCCAGCTCCGGGGGGCACTCGACCTCCTTCGGCCGCGGGGGTTTCGCCGGCCGGTGGGGGCGCACACCGGGCGAGGCGGGGAGGGTGACGCGCTGGCCCGTGTCGGTGGTGCGGTGCGCGCCCTTGCGGATCACCGCGAACACGTCATCGGCGTACGTCGCCGCCGAGACCTTGTCGTCGGTGCCCGGGAAGCGGGCCACCGCCTCCCACCAGTCGTCGGTGTCCGCGGTGAGCGATTTGCCGAGTTGTCGTTGTGTCGCCGCCAGGAGCGCCGCTCCGGCCCTTACATTGGCTGCGGTGTCGGTACGCAGCTTCTCCGCCGGGACACCGGTCAGCCGGGCGGCCCGGCGCAGGTCCCCGGGCGGCGCGGAGGCGTCCTGCGCGGGGGTCGAGGCCGCTGTGCCCGGCGGCCCGGCCGCCGCCGTGCCGGGCGGGCTGTCGGCCGGGCGCGGTGTTCCGGTGTCCGTCAGGTGCATCGGTCCGTAGCCGCCGACGACGCTCGGCACGCCGGGATGGGAGTCCCAGCGCGACTGGAGATAGGCCACGCCCATCAGCACGTTGCGCGGCACGTGGAACTCGTCCGCGGCTTCGCCGAATTCGATCTGGAGGCGGTGGTCGTCCGGGCCGTGCGCCAGTCGGCCGGTCAGCAGCGGCACCATGAGCGCCGCCGAGGCGGCCGTCGCCGTCACGCAGATCAGCAGGCGACGCCTGCGCGGCGCGCCGAGGACACGGGGTGCGGCAGGTCTTCTCATCATGCAAGGACTCCAACCAATCTCGTCGCAACCAGGACACCGGAGTTGTCCTCCACGCCACCCCTCGTACGCTTCCGTGTCCGGCGTGCCACGTCGCGCCAACCGTCACCGACGTGGACCAGCACCCCGGCACAGGCCACCCGGTCGGCGGCAGAACCGACGGCGTGGCGCTCACTCCTGAACCCGGTTCACATGCCAGTCGGGGTGTCCCGGCATGGGCGGGGTGTGCGCCCCGTACAGCCACGGCGTCAGAAAGGGCTTCAGGTCGCGGCCCGCGACCGCGGAGGCGAGTGCGACGAAGTCCTGTGTCCCGGCGGCCCTGCCTCGGTACGTCTTCACCCAGGACCGCTCGATCCGGCCGAAGGTGTCCTCGCCGACCTCCTCCCGCAGGGCGTAGAGCACCAGCGCCGAACCGTCGTAGCGGATCTGCCGGAAGAGGGACGGCTCGGTGGGTTCGGCGGGTGCGCCGTCGTCGTGGCGCCACTGGTCGTGCTGCTCGTACGCCGTCCGCATCACCTCCTCCAGGTCGGCGCCGCCGTGCGTGTCGGCGTAGAGGCGTTCGTAGTAGCGGGCGTGTCCCTCGCTCAGCCACAGGTCGGACCAGCGCCGGATCGCGACGCTGTCGCCGGTCCAGTGGTGGGTCAGTTCGTGCACGAGGTTGCGTTCGGCGTCGACCCGGCCGCCCGTCAGGTCGGCCCGCGGCAGCACGGCCAGCGACTGCGACTCCAACGCCACCGGCAGGTCGGTGTCCCCGACCAGGACGCCGTAGCGGCCGAACGGGTAAGGGCCGAGGTGCTGCTCCAGCCAGGCCAGGTGCTCGGGGGTGAGTGAGCGGTAGGCCTCGGTGTCGGCGACCAGGTCCCGGGGGACCGCGTCCCGCAGGGGCAGACCGCGCGGGCCGGTGCGGTCGACGAAGGTGAACTTCCCGATCGCCATCTGGACCAGCTGGGCGGCGACCGGCTGCTCGGAGTCGTACGTCCACCGGATCCGTCCGTCGGGCCTGCGGACGCGCTCGACGAGCCGGCCGTTGGCCACCGCGGTCAGCTCCGGCGGGGTGGTGATGTGGAAGGTGATGGGCGCCCGCAGGCTCGGGTGGTCGTCCGCCGGAAAGATCATCTTGGCGCCGTCGGGCTGCGCGTAGAGCACGGTGCCGTCGGGGGTGGGCACCCAGCCGTAGCGCGTGATGGCGTCCGAGCGGCGCCGCTGGAGGGTGGGATCGGCGGTGTAGGCGACCCGGACGGTGAACGCGCGGCCCCGCGGGATCGGCCGGGCCGGGGTGACGACGAGTTCGTCGCCGTCGCGCACCGCGCCGACGGGTACGCCGTCGACGGTGACGGTGTGCAGCGTGTTGCCGGCGAAGTCCAGGTCGAAGCGGGACAGGGCCTGCGTGGCGGTGGCGCTGACGGTGGCGGCGGCCTCGAACGGGGTCAGCGGCGCCCGCCAGTCGAAGTCGAGCGTGTAACGGCGCACCGTGTAGCCGCCGTTGCCGTCGAGCGGCATCAGCGGGTCGCCGATGCCCGCGGCACCGGGGGACGGAGTCTCGGCCGTCCGGACGCCGGGCGACGACGCCACGGAGGGACCGGGGCTGCCGGGGTGGCGGTGGGCTCCGGACGGGGCG